>NZ_CP018194.1:2357500-2627500 GCF_001889545.1 Granulibacter bethesdensis
GGCGATGGAGAGCGCATCGTTCCCGCGAGCCATCTGATGCCGGAAGATATCGTGATCATCCGCCCCGGCGAGCGCTTCGCCGCCGATGGGGAGGTCGTTTCCGGCCAGTCCGATGCGGATGAAAGCCTGCTGACCGGGGAAAGCCATCCGGTTCCCAAACACCCCGGTGAGTCCGTCATCGGCGGCGCTATTAACGGTTCCGGCCTGTTGCGGGTGCGTGTCACGGCCACGGTCAATGATGGCACACTGGCCCGCGTAATCTCACTGGTGCGGGAGGCGGAAGCCAGCCGGGCCCCCGTACAGCGGCTGGTGGATCAGGTTGCCGCCATTTTTGTACCGGCCGTGGTGACGATCGCCGTGCTGACATTTCTGGGATGGTGGATGATCGGCCATGACGTTGCGAACGGGTTCCGCGCTGCCGTCTCCGTGCTTGTCATCGCCTGCCCCTGCGCGCTGGGGCTGGCCACGCCCGCTGCCCTCGTCACCGGCACCGGAATCGCGGCCAGACGCGGTATTCTGATCCGCGATGCCGCCAGCCTGGAGCGGGCAGGCAGCATTGATACCGTGGCACTGGATAAAACCGGCACAATCACGGAAGGCAAGCCGGTGCTGCATGAGATCATTCTGCTGCCCTCCGCTCCGGTCGACATGGACAAAGCTATGATCCTGCGTCTGGCCGCTGCCGCCGAGTCGGGCAGTACCCACCCGCTGGCGCATGCCGTCCGCGAATCGGCCCTGACCAGGGAAACAACTCTTCCGGTGCCGGATTTCCTGCAGGAGCGACCAGGGGAAGGCGTGATCGCCCATGTCTCCGGTCATGAAATCGCCATCGGCAATGCGGCGCTGTTCATTCATCTGGACATCCCCGACAGCCCGCAAGCAGTAGCACTGGAACAGGAGACACCGTCCGCCATCCTGCGGGTTGCGATCGATCGCAGTCCTGCTGCGCTGTTACTGGTTGAAGATACGCTCCGTCCCGGTGCAGATGTCGCGATCCAACGCATTCACGCCACCGGCTGCACGGTGATGCTGCTGACCGGCGATACCGAAGCTTCCGGCCATAAGGCGGCAAAAGCCGCGGGCATTGACCTGGTCGAAACCAGATTGCGCCCCGAAGACAAGGCCGCCCGGATCGCCGCATGGCAAGCCAAAGGCCATGTGGTCGCCATGGTCGGCGATGGCGTCAATGATGCCCCGTCTCTGGCGCAGGCCGATCTCGGTATCGCCATTGGCACCGGAGCCGATGCAGCCCGTCATGCAGCCGGCGTTATCCTGATGCGACCGGAGCCGGGCCTGATTGCCGACGCCATTTCACTCAGCCGCGCCACACGGCGTAAAATCCGGCAGAATCTGTTCTGGGCCTTTATCTATAATGCCGTCGGTCTGCCTTTTGCGGCTCTGGGCCTGCTCAACCCCGTGATCGCGGGAGCGGCCATGGCTTTCTCATCGGTCAGTGTGGTGGTCAATGCGCTGCTGCTGAAACGCTGGAAGCCCTCCTCTCCTTAAGCTACCGGAGGATCACCCCCTTGCCTGACGCACAGGAACCGGATCACACAAACGATCATCATGGTAGTCTTGCGATCGGCGAGGTCTCACGCCTGTCCGGCCTGCCTGCGAAAACCATCCGTTACTACGAACAGGCCGGGCTGCTGCCCCCTCCGTCTCGCAGCGATAATCAGTATCGCCGCTATCACCACGAGGTGCTGGAGCGTCTGCGTTTTCTATCCGCCGCACGGGGGCTTGGCTTTCCATTGCAGGAGCTGAAAATGCTGCTGGCCCTGCGCTCAGACCCGCATCGCGCGAGTCGCGAGGTCAAATCACTGGCCCTGAAACATATTGATCGTCTGGAGAGTGATATCGCTCGGCTTCAGGCCATGCGGGACACGTTGCAGGGGCTGGCTGCTGCTTGCCCGGGCGATGACTGCCCCGCCTGCACAATTCTGGATGCGCTCAACAGTGCAGGTACCCATACGTAAAACGGTGCGGGCACCAAAGCACCCGCACCGTTCTGTCAGACTGAGCCGGAAAACCGGAACAATCAGTAGGCCAGCAGCGCCACCAGAGCGCGGCCATTCTCGGTGCTCAGCTCAGCCGGGCTCAGCGTGCCGTCGTGATCCGGGTCGGCCTTCTTGAAATAGGCATCAACCAGCTTCAGCCATTCGGCCTTGTCCAGAGAGCCATCATGGTCGGGATCGAAGGCAGCCACAGCCTTCTTGCCGACGATACCGGTCAGCTCGGACGCATCCAGCGTGCCTTCGTGATCAGTGTCCAGAGCCTCAAACTTCGCTTCAGCGGCCTTATGGGCCTCTTCCAGGCTGACAGTGCCATCATTGTCGGGGTCGAGGCGGCTCATCACCAGGCTGGTGTCATGCGGGGTTGCATCAACAGCGGCCATGGCAACATGGGACAGGCCCTGGGAAGTCAGGATGGACAGACCGAACACGGCGGTCATCAGAACATTTTTACGCATTATGTGAGCTCCGATTGCACTTTCTGCAAAGAATAGGACCTATAAATGCAGAACATGCAAGCAGATAATGCGCGAGCCTTTAAAAAAGGTCGCGCATACGACTTATGCAGCAGCAGGATGAGCAGGAAAAAGCAGCAAGATCCGTCAGCGCGTGGGACGCGGCGGCATATGGGCGTAATCGTAGAAACCGCGGCCTGTCTTACGGCCCAGCCACCCGGCTTCGACATATTTTACCAGCAGCGGGCAAGGACGATATTTACTGTCGGAAAGACCATCATACAAAACCTGCATGATGGAAAGGCACGTATCGAGGCCGATAAAATCCGCCAGTTCCAGCGGCCCCATTCTGTGGCTGGCCCCCAGCCGCATCGCGGTATCAATTCCGCTGACAGTGGCCACGCCCTCGTAAAGCGCAAAAACCGCCTCGTTGATCATCGGTACCAGAATACGGTTGACGATGAAGGCAGGGAAATCCTCGGCCACTGAAATCGTTTTACCCAGCCGCTGCGCCAGACCGCTGACAGCAGCAAAGGTTGCATCATCCGTCGCAATGCCGCGGATGATCTCCACCAGCTTCATCACCGGCACCGGGTTCATGAAATGCAGCCCGATGAATTTCTCCGGCCGATCCGTGCTCGCCCCCAACCGGGTGATCGAAATGGAGGAGGTATTGGTGGCCAGAATACAATCCGGCTTCATATGAGGCGCCAGAAGCTTGTACAGCGCTTTTTTGGCCTCTTCCTTTTCGGTAATAGCCTCGACCACCAGATCGCACTCACTGAGTCGATCATAACCGACCGCCGTGGCGATACGCGCCAGCGCCGCAGCTTTCTGCTGCTCTGTGGTTAATCCAGCCTTGATCTGTCGATCCAGATTGACGCGAATCGTCGTCATGGCGCGATCCAGCGCTTCCGCTCTGGTATCGGTCAGCACCACGTCGATCCCTGCCAGGGCACAGACATGAGCAATTCCGTTGCCCATCAACCCCGCACCAACCACACCGATTTTCCGGATGGCATAAGATGCGGCTTCAGAAAGAGGCAAAGGCTCGACACTCATGACGATATATTCCTGTCGCGGATCATGATGCCCGCCAATCCATGCAAAGGGGAGCATGGACCGGCAACGGTATCATCACCACGCAGCAAGGCACGATTCAACACGGGACGCAAAGAAGCTTTGCTCAGAGCGCTTTTTCAAGGGCGGGAAGCGCCTCGAACAGATCGCCGACATAACCGTAATCAGCCACCTGAAAAATCGGCGCATCCGGGTCTTTGTTGATGGCGACGATGACCCGGCTGTCCTTCATCCCCGCCAGATGCTGGATGGCGCCGGAGATACCAACTGCGATATACAGTTCCGGCGCGACAATCTTGCCGGTCTGCCCGACCTGATAATCGTTTGGCGCATACCCCGCATCCACAGCGGCACGGGATGCACCGACCGCAGCATTCAGCTTCCGCGCAACCCGGTCCAGCAGCTCGAAATTCTCGGCGCTCTGCATTCCCTTGCCGCCGGAAATCACGATCCGGGCGGAGCCGAGTTCCGGTCGTTCGCTGGCCGTCAGCGCCTCCGACACGAAGCGGGAGCCACCCTCCACCGGCACGGCAGAAGCGGGAACGATTTCGGCAGCGCCACCCTCGGAGGGAACCGGTTCGAAACTGGCGGCCCGTACAGTGATGACCTTCACCGGGTCAGCCGAACGCACGGTTGCCAGCGCATTCCCGGCATAGATCGGTCGCACAAAGGTATCGGCCGATTCGACACCGCAAATATCGCTGATCGGCTGCACATCCAGCAGCGCCGCCGCACGGGGCAGCACGTTCTTGCCGGTGGCGGAAGCCGGGGCAAGGATATGGGAATAATGCGGCGCCAGCGCCACCAGCAGAGCCGCCAGTGGCTCCGCCAGCGCATGGGCATAGGAAGGAGCATCGGCAGTCACGACACGCGACACGCCGGGAATGGCAGCAGCCTGGGCAGCGACCGACCCGACATCCTGCCCGGCGACCAGAATATGGAGGTCTCCGCCCAGCTTCTGCGCGGCGGCAATGGCGCTGCGGGTCGCCTGTTTCAGCGCGCGCCCGTCATGTTCAGCAAGAACCAGTGCGGTCATGAGTCAGATCACCTTCGCTTCGGTCTTCAGCTTCGACACCAGTTCATCGACAGAGCCGACTTTCACCCCTCCCTGACGCGGCGGCGGTTCCGCCACGCGCAACACGGTCAGGCGCGGAGACGCATCGACCCCGAGATCAGCCGGGGTCACTGTCTGAATCGGTTTCTTTTTCGCCTTCATAATGTTCGGGAGGCTGGCATAGCGCGGCTCATTCAGCCGCAGATCAGCCGTCACGACGGCCGGCAGGGAAAGCTGCACGGTCTGCGCCCCGCCATCAACCTCACGGGTCACGATGATCCCGCCATTCTCGACCACGACGGCGCTGGCAAACGTGCCCTGCGGCCAGCCGAGCAATGCCGCCAGCATCTGGCCGGTGGCGTTCATATCATCATCAATGGCCTGCTTGCCCATGATGACCAGTCCCGGCTGTTCCTGCTGCACCAGAGCACGGAGGATCTTGGCGACGCCCAGTGGCTCCACCGTCTCTTCGACCTGTACCAGGATGCCACGGTCAGCACCCATCGCCATACCGGTGCGCAGCGTATCCTGTGCCTGTGCCGGACCGACGGAAACGACGATGATTTCGGTGGCCACGCCTTTTTCCTTCAGGCGCACGGCTTCCTCGACCGCGATTTCATCGAACGGATTCATCGACATTTTCACACCGGCCGTTTCAACCCCGGTGCCATCGGCCTTAACCCGAACCTGGACGTTGTAATCGACTACCCGTTTGACCGGGACGAGGATTTTCATGGCGGTTCCTGCTGCGTTTGAATGTCCGGAGCCATGATGAGGCCGTATCGACCGCCACCATGCCGAGCTGACCGCCCGGCGCATAAACCGGCGACCAGACAAGGCGGCACGGCATTACTTCCCGAAACGGCGCTCTGGATATGCAAGCGGGTCACAAGACTGTCAAACCGCTTCCGTGCAGCCCTGTTCCGGAAAAACCGCTTTCGTCGGCCTCAGCGCCAGACATTGAAGGCCAGCACACATAACAGGATCGCGATGCCCTGAAACAAAATACGATAGCGCATCAGCTTGTTGGAACGCTCCGGGCTGCCGCCGGAACCGACGGAGCCGATACCGGCCACAAGCGTTCCCACAACCAGAGCCATGGAGATGACAAGCAGGATCAGAGCGATGGTATGCATCCGGCCTTCTTACCGCGACTCGGCCTGGCTGCCCATACAGGACTTGCATGCACATCGGGAAATAAACACATGCCCTTGACGGCGGCGCTCCACTATGTGCCAGCACCAGCCCGGTTTTTATTGTGACACGGCGCAGACAACCTGTCAGCGCCAGACCAGCCGAGTGCCCGCCATGTTCGATGCCCTGACGACCCAGCTGCATGAATCCGGATACGCCTTCGTCCGCTCAGAGCATGCTACATCCCTGCTATCGGCCTTTACCAATGGCAACAAAGCCGGACTCTCCGACTGGGCAGCCTTCGCCGATAGCTGGAACAGGCTGGCCATGGATACATATATGGCCGATGGAGGCCGTTATCGCCGCCGCCGTCATGCCGTTTTCAACATTGTGCCCGGCCAGGCGCCCGAACGCGGGCCGCATCAGCCGCATTATCAGGGGCTGGAATATAACCGCCTGAATGGCGGTATCGAGCGGTGGTTCGAACCGATGGAAGATGCGGTCGCATCCGGCCCTACCATGACCTGTATACTGGATTTCTGTCGCAGCCTGTTCGACAGCCTGATGCCGGAGACGGGATGGCATGTTGAAACCCATCAGTTCCGCATTGAGGCCACCGCAGAGGGTGGCAAGCCGACACCGGAAGGACTGCACCGGGATGGTGTGGATTACGTGCTGGTGCTGATGGTGCGGCGGGACAACATCGCCAGCGGTGAAACCTCGATCCATGGCGATGACGGAACCCTGCTGGGCAGTTTCACGCTGACCGAACCACTGGACATGGCGCTGGTGCATGACCGGCGCGTCTATCATGGGGTCACGGCCGTGCAGGCGATCGACCCTGCCCTGCCTGCCTATCGCGATGTCCTGGTCGTAACCTTCCGCAAACGCTGAAAGCGCGTCGTCAGCGGGCCGCCTTCTCTGCATGGCGAAGAATCAGCAGGGCCTTACGCAGACGCAGAATACCCCCGCGTACATGCCCCTGATCACACAGATGCCGCCCCTGATCGGCCAGTTGCGTCACATCAGACGGGGGAGCGCCGAGCACAAAATGCGCTTCCTGTCGGGCCACCTTATGCTGCAACTGCTGGCAGTAATCCAGTGTATCGGAGGTAATCAACTGAGGCGCATCCGCCAGCCCGGGTGTCACGCCACTTCCCAGCACCACCGCAAGCAGGGCGGAACCCATCCAGGTACAGATACATGATGGTATGCGGCTGTTCATGATCATATCATGCCCCATTCCACATGACCGTGGAATGGTGGCTTGATGACAGGGTTTTAATCTCCCTTTACCGATTGCCCAACGAAACAAAAACGGCGAGGCCCAAAGGCCCCGCCGGATCCGTTTCAGACTGAACACGCAGAGTGATCAGGCCGTGCGATCACCACCTGCGCCCAGCGCCGCCTGAGCCGCGGCCAGCCGTGCCACCGGTACGCGATAGGGGCTGCAGGAGACATAATCCAGACCAACCTTTTCGCAGAACGCGATCGAGGACGGGTCGCCACCATGCTCACCGCAAATGCCAAGCTTCAGACCATGCTTGGCCACGCGGCCTTTTTTTGCGGCAATCTCGATCAGATAGCCGACCCCTTCCTCATCCAGTGAGATGAACGGGTCTTTCGGCAGAATGCCCGCTTCTACGTAATGCGGCAGGAACTTGCCGGCATCGTCACGCGACAGACCGAACACGGTCTGCGTCAGATCGTTGGTACCAAAGCTGAAGAAATCAGCGCTGTTGGCAATCGTATCAGCCGACAGGGCCGCACGCGGCAGCTCGATCATCGTGCCGATCGTATAATCCAGCGTCCGGCCTGCACGGGAAAATACCTCCGCCGCAACCTTTTCGATCTGAGCACGCACGATCTCGATCTCACGCTTGATACCCACCAGCGGCACCATCACTTCCGGCACCGGTGCATTACCAGTCTCCTCGGCGATGGCCAGGGCACCCTCGAAAATCGCCCGTGCCTGCATCTCGTAGATTTCCGGGAAGGAAATACCGAGACGGCAGCCACGATGACCCAGCATCGGGTTGGCTTCCGCCAGTTCGGCAGCACGACGACGAATGGTGTCCAGATCAACCCCCAGCGCGGCACCAACCTCGGCCAGATCTTCCTCGTTATGCGGCAGGAATTCATGCAGCGGCGGATCGAGCAGACGGATCGTCACCGGCAGGCCCTGCATGATGCGGAACAGATCCGTGAAATCCTTGCGCTGGAACGGCAGCAGCTTCTCCAGCGCCAGACGGCGGCCACGCTCATCGGCGGCCATGATCATCTGACGGACGGCACCGATTCTCTCCGGATCAAAGAACATATGCTCCGTCCGGCACAATCCGATGCCTTCCGCGCCGAATTTACGGGCCGTTTCCGCATCCAGCGGCGTTTCCGCATTGGCCCGCACCTTCATGCGGCGGGCGCTGTCCGCCCATTCCATCAGCGTGGCGAAATCACCGGACAGAGACGGCTCGATCATCGCCACCGGGCCGACAAACACCTCGCCCGTCGCACCATCGAGGGTCACGATCTCACCCTCGCGGATAGTGATGCCGTTGGCCGACAGTTCCTGAGTGCCATAATCAACCTGAATACCGCCTGCACCGGCGACACAGGGACGGCCCATGCCGCGCGCCACCACCGCCGCGTGGCTGGTCATACCGCCGCGCGTGGTGAGAATGCCCTTGGCGGCATGCATACCGTGAATATCTTCCGGCGAGGTCTCGATCCGGACCAGAATCACCGCCTCGCCCTTGGCAGCGCGCATCTCCGCTTCATCAGCATTGAACACCACCGCACCGCAAGCCGCACCAGGGCTGGCCGGCAGGCCACGGGAGAACACTGTGCGCGGTGCTTTCGGATCAAGCGTCGGATGCAGAAGCTGGTCCAGCGATGCCGGATTGACGCGCTTGACCGCCTCATTCCGGTCGATCAGGCCTTCATTCGCCATCTCCACGGCGATGCGCAGGGATGCTGCGGCAGTACGCTTGCCGCTGCGGGTCTGCAACATGTACAGCGTGTTCCGCTGCACCGTAAATTCGATGTCCTGCATGTCCTTGTAATGCTTTTCCAGCGTTTCGCGGACCTGACAGAGTTCTTCGTACGCCTTGGGCAGCGCTTCTTCCATGCTGCGCTCGCCGGGCTTGGCACGGGCCTTCGACAGCGGCTGCGGGGTACGGATGCCGGCCACTACGTCCTCGCCCTGCGCATTCACCAGGAACTCACCGTAGAAAATATTCTCGCCGGTGGATGGATCCCGCGTAAAGCACACGCCGGTGGCGCAATCCTCGCCCATATTACCGAACACCATCGCCTGTACATTCACGGCGGTGCCCCAATCGGCAGGGATCTCGTGCAGGCGGCGATAGGTGATGGCACGCGGGTTCATCCAGCTGCCGAACACCGCACCGATCGCACCCCAAAGCTGCTCTTCCGGATCCTGAGGGAAGGGCTTGCCGGTCTCGGACAGCACCATGTCCTTGTAACCGGCCACGACCTTGCGCCAGTCAGCGGCATCAAGAGCCGTATCCTCAATCACGTTGCGGTCGAGCTTGATGTGCTCGATGATTTCCTCGAACCGGTGATGATCGACACCGAGCACGACGCTGCCGAACATCTGGATGAAACGGCGATAGCTGTCCCATGCGAACCGGTCATCCCCGGAAGCCCGCGCCAGCCCCTCGACCGTCTGATCATTCAGGCCGAGATTCAGCACCGTATCCATCATACCCGGCATGGAAACCCGCGCACCGGAGCGAACGGAGACCAACAGCGGATTGGTCCGGTCGCCGAAGGTCAGGCCGACAGCCTGTTCGACCCGCTGCAACCCTTCCTTGACCTGGGCTGCCAGATCGTCGGGGTAGCGACGATCATTCCGGTAGAACTCGGTACACAGCTCGGTGGTGATGGTAAAGCCGGGGGGCACCGGCAGGCCGATACTGGCCATTTCCGCGAGATTGGCGCCCTTGCCACCCAGAAGGTTGCGCATATCCGCGCGTCCTTCATTGCGACCAGCACCAAAACCGTAAACCCATTGTGTCATGGATCAGGCTCCTTCAGCCTTCGATACGGGAGAAGTCGGCAACACGGTTCATCGTGTCACGCAAACGGGACAACAGGCGCAGCCGGTTACGACGGAGCGCTGGCTCCTCCGCATTGACGGTGACCTGATCGAAAAACGCATCCAGCGCTCCACGCAGGCGGGCGAGGGATGCCATGGCGGTGGCGTCATCTTCCGCATCCAGTGCAGCGATGACCGCCGGCTCCGCCTCTTTCAACGCGCCGGCCAGAGCATGCTCTTCCGGCATTGCCAGCAGAGTATCGTCAGGGGCGCCGGTATGGGGCCCATCCTTCCGATCCTCGATACGCAGAATATTGGCGGCCCGTTTGTAGGCCGCTAGAAGATTTGCGCCATCTTCACTGCCCAACAGGGCCGCAACCGCATCGGCGCGCGCCAGCAGGCGCACAATATCGCCCGCCCCTTCCGCCGTATCATCGGCATGCACCGCGAACACCGCCGCCAGCACGTCATGGCGCGCCCCTTCGGAGCGCAACTGCACGCGCAGACGCTCAGCCATGAACGCCAGCAGATCGGCCACCGGCGCCTGATCGGAGGCAAAGGCGAACAGACGACCCAGCGGCAGCCGCAACCCGTTTTCACGGATGATGCGGATGATCCCCAGCGCCGCACGCCGCAGCGCGAACGGATCGCCGGAGCCGGTCGGAGCCTCCCCGATGGAAAAAAACATCGCCAGCCGGTCGATCTTGTCCGCCAGAGCGACCGCGATCGAGACCGGCGCATCCGGCACCGGATCGGACGGGCCTTTCGGCGCGTAATGATCACGGATGGCATCGGCGATCCACGGCGACTCCCCGTCATGCAGCGCGTAATAGCGGCCCATGACGCCCTGCAATTCCGGAAATTCCCCCACCATGCCGGTGGTCAGATCAGCCTTCGCCAGCAGCGCCGCCCCGTCCGCATCGCGTGCATCCGCCCCTACCAGCGGCGCGATTTCCCGCGCCAGCCGCCGCAGACGCGCCACCAGAGCGGCCTGACTGCCGAGCTTCGCGTGATAGGTCACACGCTCCAGCACAGACAGCCGGGAGGCCAGCGGTTCCTTGCGGTCCTGATCCCAGAAATGGCGTGCATCGGCAAAGCGGGCGCGCAGCACACGCTCATTACCAGCAATAATGGCGCGGCCCTGATCGGTGGCCTCGATATTGGCGATGAAGGCGAAATAAGGGGCGGCTTTGCCCTCGGCATCGCGCAGCGCGAAATAACGCTGGTTGACCCGCATGGAGACCTGCATCACCTCCGCAGGCAGAGACATATACTGATCGTCGATCCGGCCCAGCAGCGGCACCGGCCATTCCACCAGCCCGGCCACCTCATCGACCAGCCCGGGATCATCCACCACACTCAGCCCATGAGCGGCGGCAACGCGGGCGATGCCCTCCGCCACACGACGGCGGCGTTCCTCAACATCCAGTACTACATGCCGTTCGGCCAGCGCCGCCTGCCATTCAGCGACACCACGGACCTTCACGGCACCGGGAGACAGGAAGCGATGCCCTTCCGTCTCATCGCCGGAGCGCAGCCCATGCCCGTCATCATCACCCTGAACGAGCGAAAACGGCACCACCACACCATCCAGCTGGCAGAGAATACGGCGGAGAGGACGAACCCATGTAAACAGGCTCGACCCACCCCAGCGCATGGATTTCGGCCAGGGAAATTTCCACAGCAGCGCCGGAATCACCTCGGCAATCAGGGCCGCCGCTTCACGGCCCGGGCTGGACGTATCGAGCACCCAGTAATCGCCCTCTTCACGCAGGGCTGACCGATCCGCGCCATGTTTGCGCAGAAACCCGGCCAGAGCCTGTTCAGGCGCACCGATCCGTGGACCGCGCTCATTGCCGGAGCGGGCGGGCACACCTGCCTCCACCGTCGCGGTCAAAGCAAGACGCCGGGGACCGACATGCCAGCGCAGATCACGCGGCGACAGATCAGCCAGCGCCTCTCCGGCCAGCCGCACCAGATCCTCGCCAGCCTTGACCTGCATACGGGCGGGGATTTCCTCGCTGAACAATTCCAGCAGTAATTCGGGCATCGGGATCAGTCCTGGATATCTTGCAATACGGTTTCTTCGGGCTGGGTGGCTGGCTCGATGTCGGTATGATCGAAATCCCGCCCTTTATAGAGCAGCCTGTCACCTTCGGTCTTGGCGAGAGCATAGGCCAGGCAGTCACCGTAATTCAGCCGGTGTGCATGACGGAATCGGCCGAAATAACGCCACGCACCGCGCGCCACCGTTGCCTGTTCAGCGCTGACGGGGACGATCTCGATCCCGGCGGCGCGGATGAATTCATCAAAGCGGAGGCCGGCAAGGCGACCGCCTTTTTCCTCGACCATCATACTCGCCTCCAGCCAGTTGGCGGCCGACATGCGGGGGCGCTCGGCCGAGACCAACGCCTCCAGATAGCGTTGGCCATCAGGCTCCCCCAGCACAATCGCCAGCAATGCGGAGGTATCGATGATCACAGCGGCAATCCGCCCTCGGCATACAGCGCGCTATGATCGGAACTGACCCGACCGCGCATATGGGCGCGGATATCCGCCGCAAGGACGGTAAGGCGCTGGAGACGGGACACACGGTCACGCAGGCGGCGCTCACGCTCCAGACGCTCCCGCAGCGCCTCCGTCACCGCCATGGTCATGCTTTCGCCGGTCAGCGCAGCAAGCTCGGTTGCCAGCACGTAGGCATCCTCACTTTTGATATTGAGCTGCGCCATGATGGTAGACATCCCGCCGTTGCAGGTAGACGCTACCTCACCTCTTCTACCATCGTCCAGAGGGAATGCCAAAGGAATGGTAGAAAATTTTTCAGCTATGGAAGAAAGCCGGACATCAGGGCCGAAACGCCCTAACCTCCACCCGCCAGCCACGCTTCGGCACAGCTTTTCGCCAGGCTGCGCACACGGGCAATATAGGCAGCCCGCTCCGTCACGCTGATGACACCGCGCGCATCCAGCAGATTGAACAGATGGCTGGCCTTGATGCACTGGTCATAGGCTGGCAAGGCCAGCCCCTGCCCTACCAGCGCGGCACATTCCTTTTCCGCGTCGATGAAATGGCGGGAGAGCATCTCGGTATTCGCATGCTCGAAATTATGCGCGCTGTATTCACGCTCCGCCCGCAGGAACACGTCGCCATAGGTGACGCCCTGCCCGTTGAAATCAAGATCGTAGACGTTTTCCACGTCCTGCACATACATGGCCAGACGCTCCAGCCCGTATGTCATCTCGAAACTGGGCAGATCGACCGGAATGCCGCCAACCTGCTGGAAATAAGTGAACTGGCCGACCTCCATCCCGTCGCACCAGACTTCCCAGCCCAGCCCCCATGCGCCAAGCGTCGGGCTTTCCCAGTCATCCTCGACAAAGCGGATGTCATGCAGCGCCGGGTCGATTCCGATGGCACGATAGCTGTCCAGCAACATGGACTGCGCAGTTTCCGGGCTGGGTTTCATGATGACCTGATATTGGTAATAATGCTGAAGCCGGTTCGGATTTTCGCCATAACGGCCATCGGTCGGGCGGCGGCTGGGCTGCACATAAGCGGCACGCCAGGGTTTGCGGCCCAACGAGCGCAGTGTCGTGGCTGGATGAAATGTGCCTGCACCCATCTCGACGTCGTAAGGCTGCAAGATAACGCAGCCTGCTTTCGACCAGAAAGCATGCAGGCGGAGGATCAGATCCTGGAAGCTGGGTTTGTCAGGCATTGACGGGCATGGTTCCGAGAAGCGAGAAGCCGCGCACGCTATAAGCTGTCGCTCCCGACGGCAATCCGTAACGAGTGAGGATCAACCATGACCCAGACCGCCGACGCGCTGATCCGCGCGTATTACGAAGCTTTCAACGCCGGTGACGAGGCCGCTTTCCTGGCCCTGCTGACCGATGATGTGGAACACGATATCAGTCAGGGCGACAAGGAAGTCGGCAAGGAAGCCTTCTCCCGCTTCCTCGCCCACATGAACAATTGCTACCGCGAGCGGATCGAGCTGCTGCGCGTGATGACCGAATCGACCGGCCAGTTCGCGGCCTCCGAATTCATCGTGCACGGTGAATATTTGAAGACGGATCCCGGTGTGCCGGAAGGCACCGCGCCGGCCCGTGGCCAGCGTTACACCCTGCCCGCCGGTGCTTTCTTCACCATCCGTGACGGCAAGGTGGCCCGGATTTCCAACCACTACAATCTCGGTGAGTGGATCCGTCAGGTGAACGAAGGCTGATCCCGTCTGGCCCGTCAGGATGGCGCTTGTCCTGCCCATCCTGACGGGGGCGTCTTGATCGCCGCCTGATGCCGCGCCATGTTTCGTCCAGCACCCTCATGCCAGGCATTGAGGGGACATCGTCAGGAGAGCGGCCGGACATGAACGACCAGGAACGCGAGATCATCACCCGCTTCATCGAGCGGGTCAGCGGCGCACAGACTGCGCCGGGAACAGCGGTACAAACGCTGCCGCCCGTCGATCGCGATGCCGATGCGTTGATCGGCCAGCTTTTCACCCGCTATCCCGAAGCCCGCTACCGACTGACCCAGACCGCCTATGTGCAGGATTACGCATTGGCCGAGGCCGGTAAAAAAATTCAGGCCCTCCAACAGCAGGTTCAGCAACTGCAACAACAGGTGCAGGCGCTTCAGCAGCAGAGCGGTCAGTCTCGTGGCGGGTTTTTCAGCTCTCTGTTCGGTGGCGGCCAACCCTCCGCCCCACAGCGGCCAGCCTTCCAGCCTCCGCCGCCGCAAGGTTACGCCCAACCCGGATATACCCAGCCGGGCTATGCCCAACCAGGATATGCCCAGCCTCCCTTTCAACGCGGCGGAAGCGGATTCCTTGGCTCAGCCCTGACCACCGCCGCGGGCGTGGCGGGCGGTATGGTGGTCGGCAATATGCTGACCGGCCTGTTCTCCGGCCATGAACATGCCGATCCGGGGGCCGGATTCGGTGCCGGGGGTGACAGCGGCGTCTGGGGCACGGGTGGCGATGCAGGTGGCGCAGCCCCCGGCGGAGATGACTGGGGCAGTCTTCAGAACGACACTGGTGCTGATCAGGGCGGCTGGGGTGACAGCGGCGATTCAGGATGGTCCGATTCCGGCGGTGGATGGGACGATCTTTAAGGCCATACCGGGCAAGAAAGATAAAATTTCCTGATTGACGCGGGTAGAATCATTTGCATTTCTTATGGTTCTACCCATCCGTTGCATCAGGCAGTTCTTTCTTCACACCGGAGATCAGTGCTGCCGCAGGAGCAGCCTGAAGTGAATTATCCTGATCTCGATCTTGATCTTCTCCGCTGCTTTGCCTGCGTGGCGGCGGAACGGGGCTTTACCGCCGCCGGTCAGGTGATGGGACTCACGCAATCCGCAATCAGCCTGAAAATCAAACGGCTGGAAGACCTGATCAATCGCCGGGTTTTCGATCGCTCCAGCCGCCACCTGGCCCTGACGCCGGATGGGGACATACTGCTGGCTTACACGCACCGCTTGCTATCCCTGAATGATGAGGCCGTACGGCGGCTGGTGGCCAGCCCGATCAAAGGGCATTTACGGCTGGGTGTCGCAGATCATTTCCTGCCCCATCATCTGGCGCAGATTGTGGGGCGCTTTCATCGCACCTATCCCGAAGTCAGGCTGGAAGTGGAGGTAGGCCGCTGCACTGAACTCCGCACCGCCTGCGATGAAGGGCGCTTCGATCTGGTGATCGGCAGACGCCGCGCCGGTGACACAATGGGGATGCCGATCTGGACCGAAACCATGGTCTGGGTCGCCGCTCACGATTTCCGGATGCCGGAGCGGGACAAGCCGCTACCGCTGGCAACCCTCTCGACAGGATGCATGTTCCGGGAACGGGCACTGGATGTTTTGTCCCGTGCGCGTATTCCACATGAGCTGCGCTATACCTCAACCAGCCTGCTGGGCATCATTGCCTTTGTGCAGGAAGGGCTGTGCATTATCCCCATCGGTCGCTCCAATGTCCCGAACGGGCTGAAAGAGATCGACTCGCTGCCTGCCCTGGGGAATGCCGAGATTGCCGTATTTGGTAATACTTCTGACAAGAATCTCGAACTGGTGCAGCCTCTGATTGACCTGTTCCGTGACGATCTCGGCTCTGGCCGGAAAATCAGCCCCTCACCCTGAGACTTTACTTTACGCGTCTCTCCGCGCATCCGTGTGCGCGTGTCACATTCAACCTGTTCATCACCCATGTTCCATATTGTCGGTGGCGGTCTGGCCGGACTGTCCGCAGCCCTCGACCTCGCCGAGCGCGGTCTGCGTGTCACGCTGTATGAATCAAGCCGTCAGGCAGGCGGGCGCTGTCGCTCCTATTTCGACAAGGAGCTGGGTTGCAGGATCGACAATGGCAACCATCTGCTGCTGTCCGGCAACCGGGCGGCGCATGGTTTCCTGAAACGGATCGGTGCGGGTGACAGTCTTAGTGGCCCGGGAAAACCCCTGTTTCCCTTCGCCGATCTTTCTGATGGCTCATTCTGGGCCGTGCAGCCGGGCCGTGGCCGCCTGCCGCTATGGCTGCTGAAGCGTCAAGCCCGTGTCGCGGGCACAAGAGTGCGGGACTATCTCTCCCTGCTGCGCATCATAGGCGCTCCGGAAATCGCAACAGTGCAGGATCTGACCCTGCCGGAACCTCTGTTTCGGCGGTTGCTGGAGCCTCTTTCGGTGTCTGCCCTGAATACCCGCCCGCATGAAGCCAGCGCCAGCCTGTTCGGAGCCATCATCCGCGAAACCCTCGCTGAAGGTGGTTCCGCCTGCATTCCCGCCATTCCGCGGGAGGGTATGTCAGAAAGTTTCGTTGATCCCGCGCTGACCCGTCTGTCCGCATTGGGGGCGGAAATCCGGCTGGGCCACCGCATCCCATCCCTCACCATCGAGAATGGGCGCGTCGCCACGCTGGGGGATATCAGGCTGGGACCGGCTGACAAGGTCATTCTGGCTGTTCCGGCCTGGGTAGCTGCCGATCTGCTGCCTGAACTGACCGTGCCGGACCAGCATGAAGCCATTATCAATCTGCATTTCCGCACGCCGGCTGCTCCATCCACCAACCCTGCTTTTGTCAGAGCAGGGTTCATCGGCGTGGTCGGCGGCACGGCAGAATGGATTTTCCGGCGGCCCGAGGTGATCTCTGTCACCATCAGCGCGGCCAATCATCTGTTGGATGATCCGGACGTGCCAGCGCGCGTCTGGGACGACATACGGCGCGCCACCGGTCAGCAGGGACCCATGCCGAAGCTGCGTATCGTACGCGAAAAACGCGCGACCTTCCTGGCCTCCCCCGAACAGAATGCACGCCGGCCGCAGGCTGGCTTCATGTTGCAACGCGGCATCACCAATCTGGCTCTCGCAGGGGACTGGACCGCAACCGGCTTGCCTGCAACAATTGAAGGTGCCATCAGGTCCGGTTCGATAGCTGTCAAAATGCTACTACCGGACTGACCCAATGCCAAAAGACATTCCTGCCGATCTGGCTTCTGAAGCCATCTCTGGCGATATGCTGGAACAGGCTGTGCTGCGTGCCAGCATGGCCCTGCATCGCAAGCAGCAAACCGACGGACATTGGGTTTTTGAACTGGAGGCCGACGCCACTATTCCGGCGGAATATGTGCTGCTCGAACATTTTCTGGATCGGATCGACACCGATCTGGAGCACAAGATCGGTGTGTATCTGCGGCGGATTCAGGGCGATCATGGCGGCTGGCCGCTCTTTCACGAAGGAGCCTTCAATCTTTCAGCCAGCGTCAAGGCGTATTACGCGCTGAAAGCGATTGGTGACAATCCGGATGCGCCGCATATGCGCCGCGCCCGCGAAGCCATTCTGGCCGCAGGCGGGGCAGAGCGCAGCAATGTCTTCACCCGGATTCAACTGGCGCTGTTCGGGCAAATTCCCTGGCGCGGTGTACCGGTCATGCCCGCCGAGCTGATGATCGCGCCCAAATGGTTTCCCATCAATATGTGGAAAGTCAGCTACTGGTCGCGCACCGTGATCGCGCCGCTGCTGGTGCTGATGGACCGCAAGCCGCAGGCCCGCAATCCGCGCAATGTGCATGTGCGGGAGCTGTTCCTGAATGATCCTGAGCATATCAGGGACTGGATCCGCGGTCCGTTCCGGTCCGGATGGGGATATGTCTTCAAATATCTGGACAGCATACTTCGTGTTGTGGAGCCGGTGGCGCTGAAACCCCTGCGCCCGCGCAGCATCCGTCTGGCGGTGGATTTCGTGAGAGAACGCCTGAACGGAGAGGACGGGCTGGGCGCGATCTACCCTGCCATGGCCAACAGCGTGATGATGTATGATGTGCTGGGCTACAGCCCCGACCATCCGGAAGCTGCAATCGCATGGGAAAGCGTCCGCAAGCTGCTGGTCATCAAGGATGATGAGGCCTATTGCCAGCCCTGCCTCTCCCCTATCTGGGACACCGGCCTGTCCGGCCATGCCATGGCGGAGGCGGAAGGTGCCATCTCGCCGGGGGTGGCAGCCGCCTGTGACTGGCTGCGGAACCGTCAGATCACCGATGTGGTCGGCGACTGGGCCGAAATCCGCCCTGGTGTCCAGCCAGGTGGCTGGGCCTTCCAGTACAACAATGCTCATTACCCCGATGTGGACGATACCGCGGTCGTGGCCATGCTGCTGCACCGGCAGGGTGATCCGGCACATGAGGAGAGCATCCGGAAAGCGCGTCACTGGATCATCGGGCTGCAATGCCGCGACGGCGGCTGGGGGGCGTTCGATGCCGATAATGACAAGGATTATCTGAACCACATCCCCTTCGCCGATCATGGCGCCTTGCTTGATCCGCCGACCGCCGATGTGACGGCACGCTGCATTTCCTTCCTCGCCCAACTGGGTAATCCGGAAGACAAACCCGTGATCGACCGTGCCATGGCCTGGCTGCGCAAGGAGCAGGAAGCCGATGGAAGCTGGTTCGGCCGCTGGGGGACCAACTATATCTATGGCACATGGTCCGTACTCTGCGCCATGAATGCTGCCGGCGTGCCACATGATGACCCGGCCATCAGGCGCGCGGTCAATTTCCTGTTGGCAACACAGCGCGAGGATGGCGGCTGGGGCGAGGATGAGGAAACCTATGATCCTGCCTCCGGCGCGCAGCCCGGCCGTTACAAGGAAAGCACCCCCAGCCAGACCGCATGGGCGCTGATCGGTCTCATGGCCGCAGGGGAAGCCGAACATGAGGCGACACAGCGCGGCATTGCTTATCTGCAAGCTACCCAGAAGCCGGATGGGGAATGGGATGAAGCAGCCTATACGGCGGTTGGCTTCCCACGGGTCTTCTACCTGAAATATCACGGTTACAGACAGTTTTTCCCATTGCTGGCTCTGTCCCGGTATAAAAATCTCCGTAGCAGCAATACGAAAAAAGTTTCGTTCGGATTCTGATTTATAAAGCTTTCGTTTCCGCGATGATGCGCTTACTCAGTCAGGCGTCACAATCAGACTACCCATTATTCTCCTTATGATACGCTATGTTTCATGGCAGGGCTTGAAGAAGGGTCTTTTTCCTGAACGTCATCAAGGACACCTCATCCGGTGAAGGGGCCATCAAGCCGGATCCGGAAACACTGACACCTGACCGTCATAAAGGCTGTGCAGGCATTGCCGCACTGGCCGCATTGGCCTGCGATGCAGAGTGTGCAGTGCTCTCTATCAACACCATCCCCGGCCAGGCCCCGTTCCTGGACATTCATGGCGCAGAACAGGGGAACCTGCCTTTTCTTCCTCATACCTCTCTGCCTGCACTGGCAAAGGCCGTTATGGCAGGTGAAGAACTGGTCACCCATCTTCGGGATGAGGCGCTGCCCTCTGATATGATCCGGCCTGCTTTTTTCGCCGGCCACCCCGTTATAACCCCTTCTGGACGTAAGCAGGGCGCATTATGCGTCATGGGGGCGACAGCCCGCACGCTCTCCCCTGCACAGACTGACCGGCTGCTCGCCCTCGCCCGGCTGGCGGGCATGCAGAGCGATCCCCCCGACGATCAATCCGACCATAACGGGCGTGTCCCCGAACAGGGCGACTTTCTGGAACTGCTGGGCACGTCTCCCGACTGTATGAAAATTCTGACGACAGACGGGAAACTGCTGTTCATCAGCAATGCTGGCCTCAAGGCGCTGGGCATCTCCGATCCTTCCCATATCATTGGCCAATCCTGGCCGCATTTATGGGACGATCCTGTGCGCTCCCAGGCCTTGACGGCCATTGCGAAAGCACGGTCAGGCGGTGTCGGCCGTCTGGAAGGAACCACCCTCAACAGCCAGGGGAAAGCCTCACACTGGGACATAACCATCACGCCCCTGCTGGATCAAAAAGGCAGCATAACGCGCCTGATGGCCGTCTCCCGCGACATTACTGAAGCACGGGAGGCCCAGCAGGCCCTGAAATACAGTGAAGCCCGTTTCCGGCTGATGACGGAAACCCTGCCGCAAATCATCTGGATGACCGATCAGCAGGGAGATATTTTATACGTCAGCGAGAAATGGGAGCATTTCAGCGGTCGGTCGACCCGACATCTTCTTCAGAAAGGCCGGTGGATGAGTTTCGTCCATCCGGATGACCGCCAGACTCTCCTCACCGCCTGGGCTGCGGCAAGGCAGGAGGGCAGCCTGAAATGTGAGTACCGCATGCGTCATCGCAGCGGGGTCTATCGCTGGTTTCTGCTCACGGCACAACCGGAACCCGATCCCACAGGTGAACCACTCCGCTGGTTCGGCAGCTGCACGGATATCGATGTGGAACGGAACATCCGGGAGGCCCTCGCTGTCCGCAGCCAGGGACTGGAACAGGAAATCGCCCACCAGGTGCAGGAACTGGAACGCATCTGGTGCCTGTCCCGCGATCTTCTGGCCATCCTCCGGTACGATGGCGGCATCCTGAGCATCAATCCGGCCTGGGAAGCAATATTGGGCTGGGACAACATCAAGGATATCGAAAACCCCATTGATACATTGTGCCACCCGGATGATCTGCCGGAAGTTGAACACTCAATGGAACAGATGCGGCAAGGACAGACGGTTGTCAGCCAGCCTGTCCGTATTCTGCATGTCGATGGCAGCTATCGCTGGATTTCATGGAATGCCGTGCCATTTGACGGGCTGATCTATGCAACAGGACGCGATGTTACAGACCTCATCTCAGCCGAAGAACACCGCAAGGAACTGGAAGCCCAGTTGCACCAGTCACAAAAAATGGAGGCGGTCGGGCAACTGACAGGTGGCATTGCACATGATTTCAATAATCTGCTGACAGCCCTCAGCGGCAGTCTGGAACTGATGCAGACCAATCTGGATCGTGGACGTCTGCAATCCCTGCCCCGCTATATTGCCACAGCCCATAAAGCGGTGGAACGAGGCGCATCCCTGACTCACCGTCTTCTGGCTTTTTCACGTCGCCAGACCCTGTCACCACGCACGCTTGATCCGGCAACCCTGATGACGGGCATGGCTGAACTGATCAGGAGCATCTGTGGCCCTTCCATTCAGGTTCAGACCATTTTTCAGTCAATGCCTGCATTGATTCAATGTGATCCCAATCAGCTGGAAAACGGATTGCTGAATCTGGTGATCAATGCACGCGATGCCATGCCGCAGGGTGGAACCCTGATCATGGAAACAGGCATAATAAAGATACCGGAGCGGCATGTCAGCGAAGTAAATGAAACATGGCTTGACAGCGCACTCTCCAATTTTCAGCCCGGTGATTACGTGGTCATCACCGTGCAGGATACCGGCATAGGAATGACTGAGGATGTCATGAGGCGCGCTTTCGATCCGTTCTTCACGACAAAACCGATTGGTCAGGGAACCGGACTTGGCCTGTCGATGATTTACGGTTTCATCAAACAGACGGGCGGCCATGTGCGACTGAAATCGTCCCCCGGCTCAGGAACAACGATCCGTCTTTATTTTCCCTGTTATCACGGTGATCTTTCCACTGCCCAGCATACCGGACAGATGACAGGTTTTCCTGCATCCACCTCGACTTCATCAGGTCATACAGCCAGCGGTACAATCATGGTCGTGGATGATGAAGAGTCCATCCGACACCTGATCAAGGAAACTCTTCAGGATCAGGGATATAAAACCGTGTTGGCCGATCATGCCGCAGCAGCACTGATGCTGCTGAAAACCACTCTGCAGAATGGAGACAGGATTGACGGTCTGATTACCGATATTGGCCTGCCCGGTAGCATGAATGGTCGGGAACTGGTGGCAGAGGCCCTGTCACTCATCCCTGACCTGCCCGTCCTTTTGATGACGGGATATGACTGCACCTCTCACGCTACAGACAGGCCAAGCACATCCTTACAGGAAAATCTGGATATTCTGGCCAAGCCGTTCAGCATGGATACGCTGTTGCAAAAACTGAGCTCCGTGCTGGTGTAATCTTTTCAACAGCGCACAAGCCGCGCGATGTTTAACATCTGAAGATTTTCAGGACTTTCATGACCGATAAGATAACCCCGCTGCTGATTACCCATAGCGGCAAGTTCCATTGCGACGAGGTATTCGCCTACGCCGTATTGCGTTTTGCGCTCGGTCTTTCCAGACCGGGTGAGGACCATGTTCTTCTACGCACTCGCAAGCCGGAGCTGATCGAAACCGGCGATATCGTTTTTGATGTCGGGCTGATCTCGGATCCTTCCAATAACCGGTTTGATCATCATCAGATCGGCGCACCTGTGCGGGCGGATGGCACGCCTTTTTCCTCTGCCGGGCTGGTCTGGCAGATATATGGGGAACGTGCCGTCACCTCCCTGCTCACGCCGCAGGATGCTGCCTTCGCCCCTGCCATCGCCACGGCCCTGGATGGAAAACTGGTGAAGCGCATTGACGAAATCGACAATGGTGTTTCAGCGTCAGGCCCGGTTGTTCGTAACTCTTTCGATCTTGCAGCGCTCGTCGGCGATTTCAACCCGCCTTGGGACAGCGCGGAAGCCAACGGACCCACGGCCGGAGATGAAGCTTTCCAGCATGCAACCGCCATGGTGGCTGGTGTGCTGGCACGCCAGGTCGATATCCAGCGCTCCAAGCTTCAGGCTGAAGCATTGGTGCTGGCGGCGCATGCGGCGGCTGATGATAAACGCCTGCTGGTGCTGGAGAACGGCATGCCGTGGAAAAATGTCGTGTTCAGCCATGATCTGCCGGTATTACTGGCTGTCTCGCCTGCCTCCAATGGCAACTGGATGGTCGATACCGTGCCGCCAGAACCCGGTTCCTTTGCCCAGCGCCTGCCTTTGCCGGAAAGCTGGGCCGGTCTACAGGGTACTGATCTCGCTGCCGTCAGCGGTGTGGCAGATGCCGTCTTCGTGCATGTACGCCGCTTTGTCGGTGGTGCCAAAACCCGTGAAGGGGCTATTGCACTGGCACAAAAGACTTTGGCGCTAGCAGGCTGACCCGCTCCATCAAAAAAGGGGAGCTTCAGCTCCCCTTTATCTGCACCCGCTCAGGACTCAGCAATCCAGTGTCTGCTGCCGCTCCCAATCGGTGAGGTGATACATGTATTCATCCCATTCCCGCTGCCGCAGCTTGACATAACTGTCTACCACATCAGGACCGAACGCCGCACGGATAACTTCCGAATTTTTCAGGGCGCGCAACGCATCCAGCAGATTACCCGGCAGCCTGCGCACATTATCGAGCGTCGCGGCATCCCGATACATGTCGATATCCAGCGGTTCTCCGGGGTCGCCTTTCGTCTCGATCCCGTACAATCCCGCAGCCAGAATAGCGGCAGGCAGCAGATAGGGATTGGACGCATTATCAGGCAGCCTGATTTCCATCCGCCCCCCCGCTGGCACACGGATCATGTGCGTGCGGTTGTCACCGGCATAGGTCACCGTATTCGGCGCCCAGGTTGATCCTGACAGGCCGGGCGGTGCGATAATCCGCTTGAAGGAATTCACCGTCGGATTGGTAATCGCACATAGCGCGTCAGAACATTCCATCAGGCCGGAGATAAAATGATACCCCAGCGCAGACAGACCAAGCCCGCGTGAATCGCCTGGATCAGACAGAAGATTGCTCTCCCCGTTCCACAGCGACATATGCATATGGCAGCCGCTTCCGGTACGGTTCAGGAACGGTTTCGGCATGAAGGTGGCCCGCAGACCGTGCTTTTCTGCAATGGTACGCACCATATATTTAAAAAAGGTGGTGCGGTCAGCGGTTACCAGAGCATCAGCATAATTCCAGTTCATCTCGAACTGGCCGTTTCCATCCTCATGATCGTTCTGATATGGTCCCCAGCCAAGTGCTGTCATGTAATCGCATATCTCGCTGATCACATCATAACGGCGCATCAAAGCACCCTGATCATAACAAGGTTTGCTGGAGGTATCGAGCATGTCGCCGATGGACGTGCCGGATGGATCCAGCAGGAAAAATTCAGGCTCTACACCGGTTTTCAGTGTAATTCCTTTTTCCGCAGCATCCTGTTTCATTTTCTTCAGAACGTTGCGTGGCCCCTGTGGCAGAATCTTGCCATCCATATGCAAATCGGCGGCCAGCCAACCGACTTCCGGCTTCCACGGCAGCTGGATCAGGCTGTCCGGATCAGGAACCGCATTCACGTCGGGATGAGCAGGCGTCAGATCAAGCCAGCTTGCGAAACCCGCGAAACCCGCGCCTGATTTAGCCATGCCATCAATCGCCGCGGCTGGTACCAGTTTTGCCCGGTTGGTACCAAAAAGATCGACATAGGATATAAGGAAATAGCGAATACCCCTTTGTTTCGCTTCCTCTGACAAGATGGTCGCCATTGGCGTTTTCCTCTCCAGGACGGCCTGCTTCATGCGGCTGTCAATGCACCCGGACCCGTTACCAATGATGATTTCACGCCCGTTTCATGCAGGCAGAAAACGGGGCCATGAAATGTGGCAACGGGCGACATGATCAACCCTGTAATCGGCGTTTCCCGGCTGTTTTGTACCGGTTATGATTTTGTGATGGCTGGCACAAGGAACTGTGCCAGCCATTTCAGTCCATCATCGTGTCTCAGCCCGGCTGAAGGCCGGGAATCCAGTTCGTGCCAGCCAGTGGAACCCGTGCCATCGCAGCGGCCTCCATAGTCAGGGCAACGAGGTCTTCCGGTTCCAGATTATGCACATGGCTCTTACCGCAAGCCCGGGCAATCGTCTGCGCTTCCAGCGTCAACACAGAAAGATAGTTGGCGATACGCCGGCCACCCAACACCGGATCAAGCCGCGCTGACAGAGCCGGATCCTGCGTGGTGATACCAGCCGGGTCGCGCCCCTCATGCCAGTCATCATAAGCCCCGGCAGTGGTGCCGAGCTTGGCATATTCCTCTTCCAGCGCAGGATCATTATCACCCAGCGCAATCAGTGCACCGGTTCCGACCGCCACCGCATCAGCACCCAACGCCAGCGCTTTCGCGACATCGGCCCCCATGCGGATACCGCCAGAGACGATCAGTTGCACCTTGCGATGCATGTCCAGATCCTGCAACGCCTGCACTGCCGGACGGATGGCGGCCAGAATAGGCAGGCCGACATTTTCGATGAACACTTCCTGCGTCGCCGCCGTGCCGCCCTGCATACCGTCCAGCACCACGACATCGGCACCAGCTTTCACAGCCAACGCTGTGTCGTAATACGGGCGGGACGCACCGACCTTTACGTAAATCGGCTTTTCCCAACCGGTAATCTCGCGAAGTTCCAGAATTTTGATTTCCAGATCATCCGGGCCAGTCCAGTCAGGATGGCGACAGGCCGAACGCTGGTCGATGCCGGGCGGCAGGCAGCGCATCTTCGCAACGCGATCAGTAATTTTCTGGCCGAGCAACATACCGCCACCGCCCGGTTTGGCACCCTGACCAATCACAATCTCGATCGCATCGGCGCGGCGCAGATCATCGGGATTCATACCATAGCGACTGGGCAGATACTGGTAGACCAGTGTCTGGCTGTGTCCCCGCTCCTCCTGTGTCATACCACCATCACCCGTGGTGGTGGAGGTACCGACAGTTGTCGCACCGCGTCCCAGAGCTTCCTTCGCTGCACCGGACAGCGCACCAAAACTCATGCCTGCGATGGTGACAGGAATTTTCAGGTGAATCGGCTTTTTGGCATACCGCGTGCCAAGCCACACATCCGTACCGCATTTCTCGCGATACCCTTCCAGCGGATAGCGGCTGATCGAAGCACCCACGAACAGCAGATCATCGAAATGCGGAACCCGGCGTTTCGCGCCGCCACCGCGTATGTCGTAGATGCCGGTGGCGGCGGCGCGACGAATCTGGCCAATCGTATATTCATCAAATGTCGAGGATGCACGCGGCGGGGTCCACAGGGCGTCATCCTGTCTGGGCGGGGATGCGGTCATGTCAGTAAGCTCCCGCGTTATCGAGATGGAAATTATAAAGACGGCGCGCCGATCCATAGCGACGGAATTCAGCAGGATCGACCTGCCCTTCCAGTCCGGCACGCTTGAACAGGTCGAATAATTCCTGCTTGTGCTCGTCACGCATTTCTTTTTCGATACAGTCAGTGCCAAGGCTTTTCACTGATCCGCGCACGAACAGACGTGCCTCATAAAGGCTGTCGCCCAAGGCTTCTCCGGCATCACCGAACACGACCAGACGACCGGCCTGTCCCATGAAGGCGCTCATATGGCCAATGCTGCCACCGACAACGATCTCCACACCTTTCATGGAAATACCGCAGCGGGACGATGCATTACCGTCAATGCGCAGAATGCCGCCCCATGCAGTCGCGCCCGCCGAAGCCGAGGCATCACCTTTCACATGCACAAAGCCGGATAACATGTTTTCCGCTATACCCACGCCGACATTACCGTTGACAACGACATGAGCCTGCTTGTTCATGCCGGCACAGTAATATCCGGCGTTACCGTCAATCTCCACAGAGACCGGCGCATCCAGGCCAACGGCAATGGCATGCGCGCCTTCCGGGTTGGCAACCGTCCAGTGGGTTTCATTGGTGGTTTCATGAAGTGCATGCAACGCACTGTTCAGCTCACGTAATGGCGTGGTGGCCAGATCAAAGGACGGCATCACTGATGCTCCCAGAAATAGACGGTCGCTGGTTCCGGCTCCCACACGCGGGCCTGCCTGATGCCCGGCAGCCCTGCAAGAGCGCGATACTCTGATCCGAATGCGACATACTGATCGGTTTCCGCCATCACGGCTGGCTTGCAGGCCACCGGATCGCGCAGAACTGCAAAGCCGTTCTCGGTGCCAACGACAAAAGTGAAGAACCCGTCAAGATCATTCAAAGATGACTTCAGCGCATCCCCGAGCGACAGGCCCTGCCGCATGCGCAGGCTGAGATAACCCGCTGCCACTTCCGAGTCATTCTCGGTTGTGATGCGAATGCCTTCGCGCTTCAGCATACGACGCAGACCAGCATGGTTCGACAGGGAACCATTATGCACCAGGCACTGATCCATCCCGGTCGAAAACGGATGCGCACCACAGGTTGTGACTGCGGACTCCGTCGCCATGCGGGTATGACCCACCGCATGGGTGCCGGTCATGTCGCCGATGCCGAAACGCTGCGCGACATTGCGGGGCAGACCAACTTCCTTATACAGCTCGATCCGGTGCCCCTGTGCGAACACATCCACACCGGGAACGTCATGCAGCCAGATGGCTGCTTCATCGGCGCGGGACGCTGGGATGACGAACACCGCATGCGTGTCATGTCGGTTCACACCGACCTTCACTTTCAGCGCATCCTGCATCTGCGCGGCCAGCGCCGCGAAATCATATCCATCCTCGGCCCGGAGAGAGAATTTCACCGTCTCCGCACTGCCGCCACCATAAATCGCGATCCCGGCACTGTCCGGCCCGCGATCAGTCATGGTGCCCAGCATATCGGCTGTCATCCGCCCGAGAAGCGGTTGAAGCCCCTTATCCTTTAAAAAAAGCCCGACAATGCCACACATCTTTCCATCCACCCGGCCTTCATCCTGTCAAGAATGAAACAACATAGCAGACAGAATGTCAACTCATATGAAAATAAATATCATCAGAAGAAACATTTGCTCAGTTTGGTGAGGGCTTAATGCGTAATCACCTCATCGGGCAGCAGCCCCCACATCGTGGAACGGCGCAGATAGCCGCGATAGGATTTCACCTGCACCTGACACCACTCCGATTTGGCTTCACAGTCCTGTATCCGCCCCACCACGCCGGGCTTCAGAATGGCAACGGCTGAGGATTCATCATCGGCCCGGCGGCGCAGTGTCACCGGGTTCTGTCCGAGGGTGAGGAACGTGCGGCGGCCAGTCAGTGTCGCCTGATGCACCCAGCCCTTGACGCCTTCCTGATCCTGCACCAGACGCCAGACCTGAAATTCACGCACGATCTCAACCGGCAGTTCGCGGCGTTTATAAACCCACTCGATCGGATAACGCGTATCCGGTCCCACGCGCATATTGACCTCATCGGCCCGCAACGCAGCAAAGCGCGGAATCGGCAGACCAGTGGCCGATCCCTTGTGCGGATCAGGCGGCGTTGGTTTGGGTTTGGCGTTCTTGTCCTCCGCCGCCGGGGCCGCAGCCGTTGCGGCAGCAGCGCCCGCTGTCGCAGCTCCGGCCGCAGCAGCAGCGGCGGTTTTGGGGACATGTTTGCCGGTCGCATGGGCATTGGCAGAAGGTGAAGCTTTGACCTTATCCCCTGACGCCCCATGATGCGGAGGAGACACCACCGGCGTTTTGTGGGTCGTCGCCTTGTGATGATGGCTTGGGGGGGTATGCTTCACTGCCGGACTGCCCTGCGCATAGGCTGCGTCCCCAACACCCAGCACAGAACCGGCGTAGAATGCCGCCAACAGGACATCCCGGGCAGACCGCTTCAGAACGGGGAGATCAAAACTCATCAAACGGCTATGCATGCAGTCTCCGCTCATATCGACACGATCTGGCAGCCCCGGCTGGCCTCCAGAAATCCGGCAATTCCACCAATCCGCACGCCGGGCAACACATCCTCCGGCATGAGATCAGCCATTTTCAGCCCCGCTTCGCACAGGATCATCGGGATGTTGAATAATGACAGCGCGTCCCGCAACTCCTCCAGCCCGGCCACGCCTTTCGCACAGGTATTCTCATCGCGGCCCGCACCTTCAAGCGCGCTCCAGTCCCGCATCAGGGCAGGGCAGGCAGCCGCGCTGGCAAAGACCACCACCTTCCGTCCCAGCGCCGCCGCACCCGCGGCAAGGCTCAACCCGAAATGAACCCGTGCGTAATCGCCGGAGAGCAGGATCAGCCCAAACCCCTGAGTCTGCTGCGTTTCATCCACGGCCATGCAGCCCCCCGCAGGACGGGCAATGGGGATCACGCGGCAGGCGTATTGTGCGGAAACGACCGGCCAGAGCCTCCCAGATCAACAGCCGTCCTGACAGGCTCTCGCCCATGCCGCAGAGTTCCTTGATCACCTCCGTCGCCTGCAAACTGCCGAGAACACCGGTGACGGCGCCGAGAATCCCGGCCTCCGCACAGCTCGGCACTGCTCCACGCGGCGGAATCTCCGGCGTCAGACAGCGATAGCACGGCCCTTCCGGATCGAGATGCGGGCGAAACGTGGAAAGCTGCCCCTCGAAACGCAGTACTGCGGCAGAAACAAGAGTACGCCGCGCCTGCAAAGCCGCATCCGCCACGATAAAACGGGTCTGGAAATTGTCGCTGCCATCACAGACCAGATCATAGGCACCGATCAGCGAGGCCGCGTTCGATTCGTCGAGACGAGCGACATGCGTTTCAATCCGGACCTCCGGGTTGATCGCCTCCGTCGCCTGACGGGCCGAATCGACTTTCAGCATGCCGATCCGATCGGTACTGTGCGCAATCTGGCGTTGCAGGTTGGACAATTCGACCCGGTCATCGTCGATGATCCCAATCGTACCAACCCCCGCCGCCGCCAGATACAGCAGCAGGGGTGATCCCAGCCCGCCAGCCCCGACAACCAGCACGCGGGCCGCTTTCAGGCGCGCCTGCCCTGTCGCCCCCATTTCGGGCAACAGGATGTGCCGCGAATAGCGATGGATTTCCGGTTCAGTCAGATCAATCGTCATAATGCTTATCATAGGCACTGCAATCGGGCAGAGGGAGAGTATGACCGAGACAAAACCGATTCCCGGCCTCGCCCTGCCCCGCAACGACCATGCGCTGGTGCTGTTTTCCGGCGGGCAGGATTCCACCACCTGCCTCGCCTGGGCGCTGGAGCGCTTCGCCCATGTGGAGACGATCGGCTTCACCTACGGCCAGCGACACAGCGTCGAAATGGAATGCCGGGGCCAGGTGCGGAAGGCACTCGCGCAAATGAGCGGCCTTTCCGGCGCTGAATGGGGCAGCCGTCTGGGTGAGGATCATGTGCTGGATCTGGGCAATGCCCTGCACCATGTCGGGCAGAGCGCCCTAACCGGACGTTCACCGATCGAGATTGGTCAGGGCGGCTTGCCAACCAGCTTTGTGCCGGGCCGCAACCTGATTTTCCTGACCTATGCCGCCGCTCTGGGCTGGCGGCGCGGGCTGCGCCGGATTGTCGGGGGCATGTGCGAAACGGATTACTCCGGTTACCCCGATTGCCGCGACGATACGATCAAGGCCATGCAACTGGCGCTGAATACCGGCATGGAGGCGCATTTCGTGCTGGAAACACCGCTGATGTGGCTGACCAAGGCCGAGACATGGTCGCTGGCCCACTCACTGGGCGGACCAACCCTTGTCGCCCTGATCGAGGAAGAAACCCATACCTGCTATCTGGGGGATCGCAGCCAGCGCCATCCATGGGGTTATGGGTGCGGGGAATGCCCGGCCTGCGCGCTGAGAGCGGAAGGCTGGCGCGAATGGCAGGCGGCTTCTTCTGCCTGATCCTCCGCATCCGGCCGGGTTGCAAGCCAGATCATGATGGCCATCGCCGGCAAGGCCGACAGCGTGCAGGCGGCATAAAAACCATGCCAGCCTAACCAAACCGCCAGAAATCCGGACGCACCCGCCACCGTATTCAACGGCAGGGCGGACAGCGAAGACAGCAGGGCATATTGCGTCGCGCTATGCCGGGGTGTGCACAGGCCGGACAGGTAGGACAGGAAAGAAGCGCTGGCCAGACCACCGACAAAGGCCTCCACCGCCACTGTGCCGACCAACGCCATCCGGCTGCCCTGCGCATAGCCAAGCGCCAGATAGATCAGGATCGCCAGGGTCTGGATACATCCGGTCAGAACCAGGGCCCGCATGGTGCCCAGACGCTGCTGAAGCCAGCCTCCCGCCGCCACGCCCGCCAGACCGGCGAACAGGGATGGCGTATTGGCAAGAGCCACATCCGCCTTCTGATATCCCATGGCCCGGTAATAAGGAGGCAACATCTTTCCTGCCAGCGCCTCCCCCAGATGGAACAGCGTCACGAAGCATAGCGCCGCGATGCTGTATGGCTTGCGCAACATGTCCACCAGCGGCGCTTTCATGGCATGCAGACGCCGCTGCCAGCCTGTCTCAAGCGTCACGGTCTCAGGGATAGGCGGGATCGCCGGTTCCGTCGCCAGCAGCGTCACCACCATGCCAAGCGCACTCAGCGCACCCACGGCAAGCAGGGCCACATGCCAGCCTGCCAGACTGGCCAGCCCGATCACCCCGGCATTGCCGATCAGCAGCGCCATGCGATAACCCCAGACATAGCCTGCCAAAGCAGGGCCTTGCCCGCGACGGCCAAAAGTCTCAATCCGCCATGCATCAATGACAATGTCCTGACTGGCAGAAAAAAACGCCATGGAGGCAGCCAGACCGATGGTGAGGAAAGGCGTCGCATGGGGATCGGTCATGGCCATGGCGAGGATGCTGGCTGTCAGCACCGCCTGCACAAACAGCAGCCATCCACGCCGACGTCCCAGACGTCGCAACGGGCCAGGCGGGCGGACATAATCCGCAACCGGCGACCAGAGAAATTTGAGCGAATAGGCCAAGGTGATCAGGGAAGACAGACCAATTGCCTGCAAGGACAGGCCGCTATCGCTCATCCACTGGCCCAGCGTGAAGTGGCACAGCGGGAAGGGCAGACCACTTGCAAGTCCGTACAGACCAATCAACCAGAGGCGACGATCTGTCAGGGAAATCATGGCAGCACCCGGCGCGGCTGCCGCATCAGCAGGGGTTGGCAATCCGGTCATCCATGCGTCATGCCCTGCCTGGAAGAACACGGCAAGACGCAGCCTCATCCTCCACCAGTCCGAACGCTGTACAGCAAAACGCCGGCCCCGGTACAAGACCGGACCCGGCGTCGCCTGTCAGCAGAAGCGCGAATTACTGCGCGGCAGCCGGAGCAGCGGCGTCAGAAGACTTCGCGGCCTTGCTGTGATGACCAGCGTGCTTGGCATGGTGCTTCTTGCCGTGGGCCTTCGCCGGAGCGGCTTCGGTGGTGGCCGGAGCAGCAGCAGCAGGAGCCGCCGCAGCCGGAGCAGCGGTTTCGGCGGACTGAGCGAAAGCGGGGGCGGCAAAAGCGAAACCAGCCAGCAGGGTGGCGGTCAGGATCGCATGGCGCTGAATGGTCATGTCTGTCTCCATCGAAAACTGGAAAGAACGAAACATGCGGTACACCCGGTGGGAGCATATGAAGCCGACGCGTCCCTCACCGAGACTGACCGTCCGCACCGCACAGCATCTAGCTTAAGCACACAAGCTTTGTTCCGACTATGGGATGAAGCTTAACAGGAAGATGAAATTATGGTTAGAAACGCCTGCAAAAACAGCACAAAAACAAATTTCTGTTACATTCTTGTATTACTGTCATAACAAAACACCCGCCTTGGTTAAGGCGGGTGTTCTTGGCCAAATGATGACATATTGGACAGGTGGCGCAGCCTGATCAGGCCGCATCACCCGAGCGCTGGGCTTTTTTGCGCTCATTCGGATCAAGATGGCGCTTGCGCAGACGCACAGCACTCGGCGTCACCTCGACCAGTTCATCATCCTCAATATAGGCGATGGCCTGTTCCAGGCTCATCTTGCGCGGCGGAACCAGCAGCAGGGCCTCGTCCTTGCCGGCAGCACGGATGTTGGTCAGCTTCTTTTCCTTGATCGGATTCACATCCAGATCGTTCTCACGGGAATGCTCGCCGATGATCATGCCGACATAGACTTTCTCGCCGGGATCGACGAACAGCACGCCACGATCCTGCAGCGCGAACAGCGCATACTGCACGGCTTCACCATCGGAATTGGAAATCAGCGAGCCATTGCGGCGCCCTTCCAGCGTGCCCTTGTAGGGGCCATAGCCGGAGAACAACCGGTTCATGATCCCGGTGCCACGCGTATCGGTCAGGAATTCCCCGTGATAGCCGATCAGGCCACGGCTGGGGATCAGGAAGGTCAGACGCACCTTTCCGCCGCCGGAGGGACGCATCTCACGCAGTTCGCCCTTGCGGCGGGACATTTTCTCGACCACGACGCCGGAGTAAGGCTCGTCCACATCGACCAGCACTTCCTCCATCGGCTCCTCACGACCATTCTCGGTCTCCCGGAACAGCACACGGGGGCGGCCGATCGCCAGTTCAAAGCCTTCGCGACGCATGGTCTCGATCAGCACGCCGAGCTGAAGTTCACCACGGCCCGCAACCTCGAACGCATCGCTTTCAGCGCTTTCGGAGATGCGAATCGCGATATTGCCTTCAGCCTCGCGCATCAGACGGTCACGAATCTGGCGGGAGGTCACCTTCTTGCCCTCACGGCCCGCCAGAGGACCATCATTGACGCGGAAGGTCATCGCCAGGGTCGGCGGATCAACCGGGATCGCCACCAGCGGCGCTTCCAGTTCCGGCGCACCGATGGTTTCCGGCACCGTCGTGTCGGACAGACCGGCAATGGCGATGATGTCGCCTGCCTCGGCTTCGTCCACCGGCACACGATCCAGGCCACGGAAGCTCATCAGCTTCGTCAGGCGACCGGTTTCCACCACCGAGCCATCAGCACGGAGCGCCTTGACCGGCATGTTCAGCTTCGCGCGGCCCTGCTCGACACGACCGGTCAGGATACGACCCAGGAAGTTGTCGTATTCCAGAATTGACGCGACCATGGCGAAGGGCGCTTCCTTGTCCAGCTGCGGCGCGGCCACATGACGCAGGATCAGGTCGAACATCGGATTCAGGTTTTCGCGCGCGCCTTCCAGAGACTCGTCAGCCCAGCCCTGACGGCCCGACGCATACAGAACCGGGAAATCGAGCTGCTTTTCATCCGCGTCGAGAGAGGCGAACAGGTCGAACACCTCGTTCAGCACTTCATCCGGGCGGGCGTCGCCGCGATCGACCTTGTTCACCACGACGATGGGACGCAGGCCGCGGGCCAGCGCCTTGCCGACCACGAATTTGGTCTGGGGCAGCACGCTTTCCGCGGCATCGACCAGCACCAGCGCACCATCCACCATGTTCAGGATACGCTCGACCTCACCGCCGAAATCGGCGTGGCCCGGGGTGTCGACAATGTTGATGCGGACATCGTTCCACATCACGCTGGTGCATTTGGCGAGGATGGTAATCCCCCGCTCCCGCTCCAGGTCATTGCTGTCCATGGCGCGTTCAGCGACCTGCTGGTTCTCACGGAAGGCGCCGGACTGCTTCAACAGCTGATCGACGAGGGTGGTCTTGCCATGGTCGACGTGCGCGATAATGGCGATATTACGGATGTCCATGCATAATCCGAGGCTGAGCGCAGCCCAGGGAGCCGCGCGGCGGCGAGGCAGAGGGCCATCCCCTTCTGCGTTTCAGCAGAAGAAAAAGACTGGCCGCCCACCAGACCTGTTGCGTTGCGGCGCACAGATAAAGGCTTGTCCCGTCCGTTGCGAGACAAAAAGCCGCATAGCTCCCCTTCCCGGCGTTTTTTTCATCCCGCCGGCGCATTCAGGTCACTGCCGCCAATCACGGATGCTGGGTGGAAAGCACCTGTAATGCGGCATCAACCTGTACCCTTGCACCGGCAAAATCCTTCTGGGCCAGTGCTGTCAGGGCTGAGTTGATCGTCTGGATCACCGGAGACTGATCGACCGGATGCGTATCAGTCGCCAGGACGGAACGATCGAGCAAACGGGTCTGGGCACGCTCCATCGATTCCTGCGCCAATCCGCTCTGCTTCTGTTGCAGCGCCTTCAGCGCCACCCGCAGGAGAGCAACAGGCCCGTTCGCATCCTCCGGCACCGGCAGGCTGGGAGCAATGGTCGAGCGGGTATCGGCCGGATCAATATTGCTGGCCTTGTCGGAGCGCGGCAGTGAACTGCCGGTGCCGATCACGTTCCCCGGACGGGCACCATCAGATGTGCTGCTATCCGCATGCGCACACTGAACCGATCCCAGCAGTAGCATGGCGGCCACCAGCGCCGCCACACCGGCAGAGCGGTTATGAGACAGTCGATCATGGTTATGTTCGTGCATGGCCTCGTTCCCCATTAAATCTGCGGCCCCCTCTGACGGGCCGCCCCAGGTCACAATCCAGAGACGTATTCAGTTTGCCAACACGATTATAGCGCAACCATGTCCGGATTCTGAACGTTTCGTATGGTGTATGGGTTTATAAATAGGGGGTAACGATGCTCAAGCTGGCGCTGTTTTTCCTTGTGGTTTCGCTGATTGCGGGCCTGTTCGGATTTACCGGGATCTCGGCGGCCTCCGCCGGAATCGCCAAAATCCTGTTCGTTATCTTCCTGATTGTGTTCGTGGTGCTGCTGGTCATGGCATTGGCGGCCGGAAAAGCCATTCTATAGCGGTCATTTCACACTCAGGCGAAACAACGGCTCTCTGTCCCAACCGACAGGGAGCCTTTTTTCGTGGCCGCCTCCATCAGGGGCCCAGGACATCCACCGCCACCGATTTGATCAGGGCCAGCACATGTCGACCGGGTTCAAGACCAAGCCGCTGAACCGCATCACGAGTCACCCGGGCCAGAAGATGGCCCCCTGGCAAAGCCAGCCTCACCAATGCTTCCTGTGTCGTTCCGGTCCTGCCCTGGAGATTGGCAGGCTGCCAGTCGGTCATCACAACGGGCAGAATATTGTGCAGGCTGATATGACCGGGTGCCTCTGCTGCAACAATCACATCGGCGGCCGGTATCCTGACCCGCAGGCCCGTTCCCGGCGGCAGAGCCTGTAACGGCACCAGCACCTCCGTCCCGGCACAGGACAGCACGGTCAAACCACGATCGGGCATATGGCCGGATACCACTGCTTCCAGAACCGCACCGGCCTCATGGCCGAAACAGCCCGACAACGCCGGATCGGATGAAATAGAGTCCAGCAATCCGCTCGCCCGCACGCGGCCCGTTTCCAGCACCACCACATGATCCGCCAGATACGCCATTTCCGGCAGAGCATGCGTCACATACAGGATCGGCAATCCTGCTGCTTTCAAACGGCGCAGGACCGGCAGAATGTCCTGCTTGCGCGCCTGATCAAGACTCGCCAGCGGCTCATCCATCACCAGCATATGGGGACGGGACAACAACGCCCGACCAATCGCCACACGCTGACGTTCTCCACCCGACAACGTGGCGGGACGACGCTTCAGCAGAGCACCGATACCGAGCATGGTCATGATGTCGTCCCACGACAGGGGGAAATCTCCGGGTGGAGCACGGCGTGCGCCGTATTCGAGATTGCCCAGCACCGAAAGGTGCGGAAACAGGCGAGCATCCTGAAAAACCACTCCGATCCTGCGTCGCTCTGGCGGTAAATCATGTAGATCAAGGCCACCGACCCGCAGATGCAGATGGTCAGGCCGCATCAGACCGGCCACCGCCATGGCAATGGTCGACTTTCCCGCCCCGGAAGGACCAAACAGCACAGTGCATCCACTGCCTGCAAAGCAGATGTCGATTGCTGTTCCGGGAAACTGGTGATGCAGCCGGACTTCCAGCCGGGCCGATGACATCAGCTTCCCAACCGTCGCCGCATATGGCGGTTCACATATTCCGCCAGCCCCAATCCGCCCAGCGCCAGCAGCAGCGACAACAGGGAGAGGCGCGCCGCGGTCACATCCCCCTCCGGCGACTGCAAGGCGCTGTAGATCGCAAGCGGCAAGGTCTGGGTCTGGCCGGGAATATTCGCCGCAAAGGTGATCACCGCCCCAAACTCCCCAAGGCAGGCGGCATAGGCGGTGATGGCCCCGCTCAATAAACCGGGGGCTGCCAGCGGCAGGGTCACCGTCACGAACCGGTCCCATGCTCCGGCCCCCAGAGAACGCGCAGCCTGTTCCAGACCCGGATCAACTGCTTCCAGCGACTGACGGATAGCCCGGATCAGAATAGGCAATGTCATGACCGCGCAGGCCAGACTGGCGCCCGCCGGGGTAAAAGCAAGCCGGATACCGAACCAGTGATGCAGAAGGCTCCCGACCGGTCCCTGCACGCCGAATACCACCAACAGCAGCCAGCCTGTGACCACCGGGGGCAAAACCAGCGGCACATGCACCAGCAGATCCAGCATTGCACGACCGGGAAACCGCCAGCGCGCCAACACTGTCGCCAGCAGCAGCGCGACCGGCAGACCCATGCACAATGCCCGCGCTGCCACCGACAAGGTCAGCCGCAGCGCCACCCATTCATCACCGGAGAGCGGAAACGGCCAGATCATGCCGACCGCATCTGCATAACAGCGATACCCGTCTCAAAGCCCCCGGAAGCCATAGCGGGCAAAAATCGCAAGCGCCTGCTCTCCGCGCAACCAGTTCCATACGGCTTGCGCAGCCGATGTATTCCCATTGGCCAGAACAGCCATGGGATAGATGATCGGATCATGGGTTTTCGCCGGAAATGTCGCCGCAACCGTCACGCCCTGGGCTGCTGACACATCAGTGGCATAGACGATCCCGGCCGCAGCCTCACCCCGCGCCACCAGTTGCAACGCACCCCGCACATCTGCCGCCACCGCCAGGTGATCCGCCACACTATCCCACAATCCCAGACTGGTCAGAGCCTGACGGGCATAAATTCCGGCCGGCACATGGGATGGATCCCCCACTGCCAGCCGCCCATCCCCCAGCAGAGCCTTCAGTGCCTCTTTCCGGCTGAGATCAACCGTCTGCGCTTTCGCACGCGGGACCACCAGCACCAGCGTATTGGCCAGCAGATCAACCCGCGTATTGCGGGCGAGCAGGTTTTTAGCCGCCAGCACATCCATCCATTTCTCATCGGCGGAGATGAAAATATTGGCGGGCGCCCCTTTCTCGATCTGCCTTGCAAGGGTGGAGGAGGATGCAAAAGACAGGGTCAGGCCAGTTTCTCCCTCCCCTCGGAGAACCGCATCAGCCTCTTTCAGCACATCGGTCAGGCTTGCCGCCGCAAAAACCGTCACAGTCGCACTGTCTGCCGACGCCCGCGATGATTTCAGGATCATTGGACCCAGGGCGGCGCTCATGAGCAGACCAGTACCCAGGCGACGGCGTGATATGAGCATCATACGCTTCCCATCGTTATGACCTTGTCAATATATCGCCTTGTCATTGCTGCTGCCAGCCAACAAGACTGCCTGCCTTAACGCTTTCCAGCCCCCGACATTTCCGCGCCTGCCGTGCGCCCCATACCCAGAGCTGTCGGGGCGGCCAACAAGGCAATCCCGCCGATCAGCAGAAAAGCGACCGAAAAATCCGCGAGACCCGGTTGAGTACGGTCATGAATGGCCATGGCCATTTCCAGTGCTCCCGCCCCTGCTGATACGCCAATTGTCAGGGAAAGCTGCTGGATCGTTGAATATAGGCTGGTCGCGGCACTCATCCGGGCCGGCCCGACCTCGGCATAGGCAAGTGCATTATAGGCGGTGAATTGCAATGAGCGCAGAAACCCTGCCGGAACCAGCAAGCCATAGACCAACACCAGCGGCCAGGAAGGACGCAACGCCGCCACCAACGCCACCAGCACCGCCGAGCCAATCCCGTTCCAGAACAGCGTATCGCGGAAACCCCATTGCCGCAGCACCCGCGCCGCCACAGCTTTCATCGCCAGCGCTCCCACGGCGCTGGCCAGCGTAATGGCACCGCTTTTCAGGGGCGTCATCTCGAAACCCACCTGAAGCATCAGCGGGAGCAGGAAGGGAAAAGCACCCGCTGAAATCCTGAATAAGGTTCCGGAGATTACTGAAACCCGGAATGTCGGCAAACGCAGCAAGCCCGGATCCAACACCGGCCTCTCCCTGCCACGCGCATGGCCGAGATAGAGGACGGCACAAAGCAGACCGGCCATGGCCAGCAACACCGTGACCCATGGCGGCACCACACCCCGCCCGACCGTCTCCATGGCCGCCATCAGCAATGCCACTGCGCCACCGGACAGCATCAGGCCGCGGGCATCGAACGGGCCGGGATCAGGGGCGCGCACATCCGGCACACGCAGCGTCACCATGACGATACCGAGCAGGCCAACCGGAATGTTGATATCGAACACCCATGGCCAGGAGGCATATTGCACGATCAGCCCGCCGAGCGGCGGCCCCACCACCGGCCCGACCAAAGCCGGGATTGTCACCCATGCCATGGCATTGACCAACTGTTGCCTGGGAACGGTACGCAGCAGCACCAGTCGCCCGACCGGCACCATCATCGCACCCCCCAGCCCCTGCAGGACACGGGAAGCGACCAGCATGCCGAGCGTGGTGGAATACCCGCACAGCACTGAGCCAAGCGTAAAAATTCCGATTGCAGCGCGAAACACATTGCGTGCCCCGAACCGATCCGCCACCCAACCGGAAGCAGGGATAAAAACCGCGAGGCTCAACAGATAGGCCGTCAGGGCCATGCTCATATGAACCACCGGTACACCAAATTGCCGCGCCATGGCGGGCAGGGCGGTGGCAATCACGGTGCCATCCAGATTCTGCATGAACAGCGCACAGGCAACGATCATTGCCGTCACGCGGCTGGACGTCGTGACCACACGCTCCCCGCCGCTTGTCCCATTGCGGGCGCTGTCTTCAGTCATCCTCACGCGGGGTACGGCGGACCAGCACCTCACGTTTGCCGACATGGTTGGCGGGGCCGACGATGCCTTCTTTCTCCATCTGCTCGATCAGCTTCGCGGCGCGGTTATAACCGATGGACAGATGGCGCTGGATGAAGCTTGTACTGGCCTTGCCTTCCCGTGCCACCAGCGCAACGGCCTGATCGAACAGACCTTTCTCCCCGTCTCCAGCCCCGCCTATGCCGGGAAGCATGGAGCCACCATCCTCATCGCTGCCCTCGGTGACTTCCTCGACATAATGAGGCTCGCCCTGCGCACGGAGAAAGTCGACCACCTTCTCCACCTCGCCATCCGAGACAAACGGACCATGCGTGCGCAGAATGCGTCCGCCACCAGCCATATAGAGCATGTCGCCCTGACCCAGCAGCTGCTCTGCTCCCTGCTCGCCCAGAATCGTGCGGCTGTCGAACTTGCTGATCACCTGGAAGGAAATACGCGTCGGGAAATTGGCCTTGATGGTGCCCGTGATAACATCCACGGACGGGCGCTGCGTCGCCATGATGACATGAATACCGGCGGCGCGGGCCATCTGCGCCAGACGCTGTACTGCGGCCTCGATCTCCTTGCCTGCGACCATCATCAGATCGGCCATTTCATCGATCACCACGACGATGAAAGGCAGCGGCTCCAGCGCCAGCTGCTGCTCCTCGAAAGTCGGGCGGCCTGTTTCGGGGTCGAAGCCGGTCTGCACCCGACGGGTCACGACCTCCCCCCGCGCTCTGGCTTCAGCCACACGCTCGTTATAGCCAGTGACGTTACGCACGCTGAGCTGGCTCATCGAGCGATAGCGGCGCTCCATTTCCCGCACGACCCATTTCAGCGCCGTCACCGCCTTGGCCGGTTCGGTCACCACCGGGGACATCAGATGCGGGATGCCATCATAGACCGACAGTTCCAGCATTTTCGGATCGATCAGGATCAGACGGCACTGATCGGGCGACAGGCGATACAGCAGCGACAGGATCATCGCATTGACCCCGACCGACTTGCCGGACCCAGTCGTGCCGGCAATCAGCAGATGCGGCATGCGGGCCAGGTCGGCCACAACCGGCGCACCGCCAATATCCTTGCCGAGCGCCAGTGCCAGACGGCCCGGATGACGCATCGCCTCATCCGCGCCGAGCAATTCGGCAAGATACACCGTCTCCCGTTTATCGTTCGGCACCTCGATACCGATGACGTTTCGTCCCGGTACCGTGGCGATACGCACCGCCAGCACCGACAGGCTGCGGGCGACATCCTCCGCCAGGCCGATCACACGGGCGCTGCGGATGCCGGGGGCCGGTTCCAGCTCATACAGCGTCACCACCGGGCCGGGGCGGATATCGCGGATCGCCCCCTGCACCCCGTATTCGCCCAGCACCGTTTCCAGCAACCGGGCATTTTCCTGCAACATCTCGTCACTCGGGCGATGACCGCCACGGGGGGGAGGCTGCGTCAGCAGGTCGAGCGGCGGCAACTGCCAGCCTGGCTCTTCCTCCACAACATGCCGCCCCGAACGACCGGACGGTGCAGCACTCTGCGCTGACAGGGATGATGCCCGCACAGGCGGAGCCGCCATGATGCGCGGATCCGGCCTGATCCGCGGCGGTGCAGGCACCCCGACCGGTTCGGGAGGCAACGCTGCCTGCCTCTGCCGCTCGTCAAAGTCCTCGTCGGAGAAATAGAGGTCGTCCTCATCATCCCGCAGGGCGTCATCGGCAGGCTTCCCCCCGGCGGCCCCACCCCTGGCGGGCCCACTCCCGGATGGCGTGCGTTCCTGCGCCTTCTGGCGGGCACGGACGGTGCGGGAGGAACGGGTTTCCTCCCGCACACCCTGTTCCATCACCGTCATATCATAGCGGAGATGCCCCTCCGCATCGTCCTCATCATCCACCAGCCGGACCGCACGCTGTTTCAGCCGCCCCAGCAGACCGCCACCCCAACCGAACAGGCTGCGTGAGCGAGACATGGCCGGACCGATATGGTCACCATAAACCGATGACAGGGACGCCGCTCCACGCCCTGCCGCCCGCCATTCCCCCGCAGAAAGGCCAAACGCCAGAAAGACCAGCAGGATGGCCAGGCCAAGCCCTGCCACCCAGATCAATCCATCCCCCAGCGGCCCCAGCACTGCATGCCCGGCCCGGAGCGAAGTACCGGCCAGCAGATCGCCGCTCAATCCGCCCAGGCCAGCGGAACTTGGCCAGTTCCGATGCAAGGCAGGAACCAGTTGTCCCACGGCCGCCACCACGGCAGACACAACCGGCATGGCAGCAATCAGACTGCCGAACCGCAAGATCACACTGCCCAGTCCGCGATGGGACGCAATCCGCCATGCCCAGATCAGCATCGCCAGCACTGGCAGGATCGCCGCCACACCAAACCCCTGCAACAACACATCGGCCAGCATGGCCCCGGCACGGCCTGCCAGATTGGTTGGCTCCTGCCCTGTCGCAGTGTCGAAGGAGGGATCGTGCGGGTTATAGGTTGCCAGCGCAATCAGCAGCGCCAGCGCAACGAAGCCCAGCAATAATCCGCCCATCTCCGCCATACGGCGGTGAGCAAGCGCTTTCAGGGCGGGGGACAGGAAACGTTTTGCCTGCCTCTGACGTGGCGAGGTCACGACGGCCATCTGGTCTCCACTGTTCAGCAAATGTTTTAATCTTACCCGACAAGTCCCTGATCAGCAAAGGGCTGATACCGCATCTATCCGTACCGTGATGAGATGTGTGACAAGGAAAACAGCCGGTTCGCACATGGTATCGAACCGGTCCATCATCAGGAATGTTCACGCTGGACTTTGGCAGGGTTGCGACCGGCAGACAGCATCCCCACTACCAATATCATTGCCCCGTCAGCAGCACGGGCATTTTTATCCCACGATCCGGAAGGATTTTTATCCATGTCGTCCACTACCCTTTTCTCTGCTGGTCGGATTGGCGCCATACCGGTTGCAAACCGTGTTGCCATGGCTCCCCTGACACGCGCCCGTGCAGGCATGGACGGGGTGCATACACCGCTGGCAATTGCTTACTATCGCCAACGCGCCTCTGCCGGCTTGATCATCAGCGAAGCCACCAATATTTCGCGGCAGGGACGCGGCTATGCCTTCACCCCCGGCATATATACCGATGCTCATGTCGCCGCCTGGCGTCCGATTGTTGATGCCGTGCATGAAGCAGGGGGACGCATCGTCATACAGCTATGGCATGTCGGGCGCATTTCTCACACCAGCCTGCAGGAAAACGGACAGCCCCCTGTCGCACCCTCCGCCATTCAGGCGGGGCAGACGACGTTCACCGAATCAGGCCCGGCCCGGCCCTCCATGCCCCGTGCGCTCCATATCGATGAAATCCCCGGCATCATCGACGATTATCGTCATGCCGCACGTCTGGCCAAAGATGCAGGCTTTGATGGCGTGGAAGTGCATTCCGCCAATTGCTATCTGCTGGAACAATTCATCCGTGACAGCACCAATCATCGCGACGACGCCTATGGTGGCTCAATCGAAAACAGAACCCGCCTGTCTTTCGAGGTCACACAGGCTGTTGCCGAAATATGGGGCGCAGACCGCGTCGGCATCCGTCTGTCTCCCATGACACATTCCGCGGGTGATACCCCGCTCGACAGTACTCCGGCAGAAACATACGGATTTCTGGCAGAGCGGCTCGGCACGCTGGGCCTGGCCTATCTGCACTGCATCGAAGGCAATACGCGTGAGACCAACGCCAAGGATGCTTTCGATTATCAGGCCCTGCATCGTGCCTTCGGTGGCGCCTACATCGCCAATAACAGTTATGATCGCGATCTGGCGCTGGATGTGATTGCATCCGGGCATGCCGACATGGTGGCATTCGGGCGGCCCTTTATCGCCAATCCTGATCTGGTGGAGCGGCTCCATCGCAATACACCGCTCGCCACAGCATCTCAGGACGTTTTCTACGGTGGCGGCGCAGAAGGATACACGGATTTCCCGACCCTGACCGGTACTGGAAACTGACGGAGGAGTCTCCTCCTCCCCCCTTTTGACGTCTTAGTTCGGGGCTTTTTCTTCCTTGACCGGATTGCCCATTCCCAACGGCAATCCGGTTCTCTGGAGCAGCCCGGTTTCAACCTTCGGATCGTTGAAAGTCACATTCTGCCATCCACCACCCAGCGCCTTGTAAAGCTGGATCGTATTGCGGATGCGGTCGAGTTTGCTGATGGCAACAGCATCTTCTGCAGCCAGTGCAGAACGCTGCGCATCCAGCACCCTCATATAACCGGTCAGTCCATGTTCATAGAGAGTGCGGGACTGAACAAGTGCCTTCTGGCTCTGTGCCTGCGCCTCCAGCAGATTTTTATCCCGCTCCTGCGCTGTGGAGAAATTGACCAGCGCATCCTCAACCTCACGCAACGCGATCAGCACTGATTGTTCATACGTGATCCGCGCCGCTTCCGCTTCGGCCTGGGCTGCCGTCAGGCGGGCATGACGACGGCCCCCGTCAAACAGAGGTTGTGCAATGCCGACCCCCATCATCCAGGTCATGCTCGCCGCGCTGAACAGCCGGTGCAGTGTCGAGCTCATCGGCTGCACCTCAATCGGGATCGTGAAACGCGGATAAAGCTGGGCCTTTGCAACACCGACCTGGGCAAGAGCCATTGCATACTCCCGCTCCACCCGCCTGAGATCAGGGCGATCAGCGATCACCTGCGCGGGCAGCAGAACCGGCAGGGCGGGCGGCACCGGCAGAACAGGGGTCGGTTGCAGTAACTCCGCCTCCAGCGCGCCGCCGGGCGGCTTGCCAATCAGCACACCGATCGCATGCGCAGCCATGGCAATCATCGCATGCAAAGGTGGCTCGGTTGCCTTGATCGTCTCCAGCTCCGCCCTGGCCTGTGACAGATCGAGGGTCGAGCGTATTCCCTGACCGACCTCTTTCGAGACCAGATCAACAATATGCTGTGCGGTGGCTTCGTTTTTCCGTACGATCTCCAGCCGGAGCTGACTGGCCCGCAACACTGCATACTGGCTCGCCAGCTCGGAAATCAGGCTGACCAATATGGCGCGTCTGCCCTCCACCAGCGCATCGGCACTGGCCTTGGCAGCCTCCACCATTCGTCTGGTGCCTCCGAAAATATCCAGCTCCCAACTGGAATCAAAAGTCGTATCCCAGTAACGGTAAGCAATCTGCGGCAGCCCCGGCCATTGCATCGTGCCTGAATATCCACGGCTTTGCTTGGTACCACTCAGATTGATCTGGGGATACCAGCCGGCCACCGCATTTTCCCGCTCCGCACGGGCCATGATGATGCGTTGCTGGGCAATGGCCAGACTGTGATTATTAGCAATAGCATCATCAACCAGCCGATCCAGTACCGGATCATCAAATGAGCGCCACCATTCTGCCAGGTTGATGCGATCCCGCGATGTCGCGTGCTCATGCTTCTCCGTCCAGTCAGGCGGGATATCAGTTTTTGGTTTCCTGAAATCGGGACCGACTGTGCAAGCCGAGAAAAATACCGCGAGGCCCAGGGGAAGGATAAAACGACTCACAGATGATCTTCCAGCCACTGAACGGCACGTCCGGCAGCGGTCTGGTCCTGATCGGCTTCATTGCCGAGCGCCACAGAGCAGGTCATGCCGGCTGCCAGCGTAATCGATTTCGGAACCTTATCGATATGAACCCTGACCGGAATACGCTGCGCCAGACGGACCCAGGTGAACACGGGGTCCACATCCGGCAGACCGAGATTATCCAATGCCTGATTCTTGTCGTTGACCCCGCGACCGATACTGTCGACATGGCCGGACAGAAGTTCCGCATACCCCATCAGCTTGATGCGCGCAGGATCACCGGGCTTGATATGATGCAGTTTCGTTTCTTCGAAATAGCCATAAATATAAAAGCTGTCCGCATCGATCATTGCGAGCAAAGGATGGCCAGCCGTTGCATAATCTCCAACCCGGAGTTGAAGATTCGTCACATAGCCATTGACCGGGGCATACAGGACAGACCGCTCCAGATTCAGCTTGGCAACATCCAGATCGGCTTTCGCTTTTTCTACCTCTGCTGCTGATACGGTAGCCGTAGTACGGAACTGTTCCTGTTCTTCAGGGGAGACAATCCCCGTCAAACCCTGCCGCCTCTTCACATCGGCCTGATGGTTCCGGTACCGTGCCTGGGCACTGTCCAGCGCAGCCTGAGCCTGCGCAATGGCCAGACGAAAGCGGATCGGATCGAGTTCGAACAGCACCTCCCCCTTATGCACAAACTGATTGTCCCTGACGGCAACCCTGGTCACATATCCAGGCACCTCCGGGCCTATGGAAACGACATAAGCGCGGACACGCCCGTCACGCGTCCAGGGTGCCAGCATGTAGACACGCCACAGCATGGCACCCAGCCATATTGCCACAGCAACCGCTGTCAGCGTGATCATGACGCGAACAACATATTTCAGAAATCGCATGATCAGGACTTCAACCCTATGCGTAGAGAACAAGCAGGGACAGGATCGACACATAAACCGCCAGCTCAAACAGCGGCGGGTGCCAGATGAATTGCAACAGCCCGGTCAGTCGCCAGAAAGTGCGCAGAAACGCAAACAGCACCAGTGCCATCACGCCGTACACAGTGATGGGGGCCACCAGAACACCCCAAATATTGACTTCATGTATCATGACTGCGGAACCTGCCTGCTTCCTTCCAGCAGAAGCATATGAAGCTCGGCCAGCGATGCCGCAGTCCGGAGCAAATGCGGATCATGCCCCCCGACTGCCGTCACCTCCCTGCATGCATGGTCAGCAAAGTCGGCAGCACATTGCGGCTGACGGCGCAGGACGGACAGCAGCCTTTGCACGGCAGGACGGGCGGAAACCGGAATAATGCCATGCTCGATAGCATGCCTGATCTTGAATATCTCCCGCCCTGTCAGCACCAGTGCGGCTGATCCCCGGCCTATCCGCCGCCGCTCCGGCCCTGCGGGAGGCAAGCGGGCGGAAATACGCATCAGTTTCTGATATTGCGGATATTCCCAGGTCAGGTGGGAGGCAGGCACTTTTTTACGGGCAGCATCCGATACTCCTCTCCATAGGGACAGGGTCGCCAACCGAATGGACATATCGAAACTGGGAGGCACCAGAATCATAAAGGCTATATTGGCCGCCAGAGCACCAATCATACTGCTGAAAACCGAATTCAGAAATCCAGTCAGATTATAGTGAATGGGATTGGCGATCGGACTCAGCACGGCATAGAACAGCATGACCGACACAGCGAGCGCCGCATGTCGCCCGCTTGCCTGCATATAGCCGCATAACATCACGACAGGCATATAGGCCATCAGCAGCAGCGGAAATCCGTCCATACGCACCAGAATGCCATATACCAGCACGAAAGACAGGACACTGGCGATCAATGTTCCTTGCAGGAATGCTTTCATCATTCCGGATGGATTATCGGCCGTTGCTGCCAGAGCAACGATAATCGCGGTCATCACAATTGCGCTGCCCCCGCCGGGCCATTCCGTATAAATCCAGAACAATCCCAGCAATTCAGCAGCCAGAAATGCACGCAATCCACTGCGCAAAGCAGTCGCATGATCGCGCCATAACGGTAGCCTGACACGTCGAATTTTCTGCACCCGTGGATCAGCAAGCCGTGCAATCATCCGCAACTGCCGTGCAGTGTCATCAAGAAGATTGACCAGCCCAAGCGATTTCAGACAATCCGTATGATCGGCAAATTGCCCCAGTTCCACACGCATGTTGGAGGATGCGGCAACCAGGCGTCGCAACTCCTGAGCATTATCTGGCATGTGCTGAATCAGACCGGACAACATGCGGCGTAAACAGGCTGCAGCCTGTGCGGTCTGCGGGTCATCCGACAGTGCCTGCAATCTCTCTCCGATCCGCATGCAGCTTACCGTCACGGATGTCATGAGACCAAATAGCTGCCGGAACGCATTGGCGCGACGGGCGACCTCACTGCTCTCCGCCGCGCCGAACTCCACCGCCTGATCGTAGGAGGCAATGCGGAACAGCAGGTGACGGCGCGTGTCAAGAATCTTTTCTTCAGAGGCCCCATCCCTGACTATCGCCAGCAATCCCAGCAGATCCCGCAGGGACTGCATGGCATCTGCCTGAAGCCTGTTCTCAGAAGTAGCCGGCTGAAGCAGCATCGTCACCAATGCGCTGCATAAAATCCCCAGCGACACCACGGACAGCCGGTCCAGTGCGACACTGAAAATCGTATCCGGGTGGGCCAGCACGTCGCCGAAGCCTATCAATGCAATGGTATACCCTGCCAGCGCCGCACTATAAGCACGAAAATAGCGCAAAAGGTTGGAGATATAGCTGCAACATCCTGTCCAGACGGCAAAAGCAGACAGATACAGCAGCGGTGACTGTACAAACAGCGCGACAGCCATAATACTGGCCACGCAACCCAAAATCGTCCCCAGAAAACGCCACAGGCTTTTGGACAGAATCGCACCCCGCATCGGGCTTGCGACAATAATCGTGGTAACAAGGGCTGACGAAGGATTGTCAAATTGCAGAAAATAAGCGGCATACAGGGCAAGCGACCCACTTAGGGCCAACCTCAACGCATAAAAAAAGGCCGATGATCTTAGAAAGCCGGGCAACCAGGCACCCGTATCCGACGCATCCTGGCCGACGACTGTATGTGATACCACCGCCATGCCCTGTCAGCAGCCTTCTTTCATCTGCGACAAGGCACCCGCCACATCCCCTATCCGATCCTCTGTCAAAACTTGTTCCAGATCAGAAAGGGTCTTGATGCAAACAGTCAATTGCTTTGGCTCTATCAGCGCCATCAGAGCCTGGTCAGTCCTGCGACAGATTGTCAGAACCTGATCGAGGACGCGCTTTCCCTCCGTCGTCATGCGCAGCAGTTTGGAACGGCGATCTGCCGGATCTTCATAACGCTCGATCAGGGATTGCCCTTCCAGCAGATCAAGCAAACGCACCAGAGAAGGGCTTTCTATATCCAGCATGCGCGCCAGTTCCACCTGCCGCACCCCATCCCCGCCAGCCCGGCCCAGATAAAAAAGCGGGCGCCAGGTTGCTTCGGTCAGTCCGAAATGGCTCACATTCCGCGTGATCTCACGCCGCCACGCAGTCGTGACGCGATGCATCAGGCGGCAGAATTCTCCGGGGGGACTGTCCATAACAATTCATTAGAATACTATTTTTTAGAAGGCTATGAATATTATACCTAGCTGCCCATACAAAAAAAAGGGGAAGCCGAAGCTTCCCCCTGAAAGTTGATATGAAGAACGAGGCTTAAAGCAATCAGCCCAGACGTTCGCCATGGAGCGTAACGTCGAGACCTTCGACTTCCTCTTCCTGCGTTACACGCAGGCCGATGACGACATCAATGATCTTGAGCAGGATGAAGGTCATCACGCCACTCCAGACCAGAGTGATACCAACAGCCTTGGCCTGAATGATCAGCTGCGGAATGCCGCCGACCACACCGGTGGGAGACGCATCCGTCGCCGAAAGCGGGCCGTAGGCGAAAATACCGGTCAGCAGGGCGCCGGTAATGCCACCGATACCATGGACACCCCAGGCATCAAGGCTGTCATCATAGCCGAGCATGTGCTTCAGGCTGGTAGCGCCCCAGAAGCAGATGGCACCAGCGATCAGGCCGATCAGCACAGCCGGGCCAGGCAGCACGAAGCCAGCGGCCGGGGTGATGGCGACCAGACCGGCCACAGCACCGGAAAGCGCGCCCAGCACGGTCGGTTTGCCACGGACAATCCATTCCACCACGATCCAGCCAATCGCCGCACCGGCGGCACCCAACTGGGTAGCAACAGCCGCCATCGCAGCACGACCACCTGCGCTGCCGGCAGAACCGGCATTGAAGCCGAACCAGCCCACCCACAGCAGGGAGGCACCGATCAGAGCGTAGGAGAGATCGTGCGGTGACATATCATCACGGCCATAGCCATAGCGCTTGCCAAGCACGAGCGCACAGACCAGACCGGCCACACCGGCATTGATATGCACGACCGTCCCGCCGGCGAAGTCAGCCGCCCCCATGCCGGCCAGCCAGCCATTCGACGCCCAGACCCAGTGTGCAACAGGGCTGTAGACGATCAGCGACCACAGGACGATGAACACCAGATAGGCACTGAACTTCATACGATCCGCAAACGCACCGGCGATCAGCGCTGGCGTGATGATCGCGAAGGTCATCTGGAAGAACATAAAAAGAGATTCCGGGATCGTCATGCCTGCCATAGGCGCATCACTGCCCTTGACGATATGGTCGGCAATGCCGTTCAGCAGGAAGCGGGACATGTCACCGACATAGGCATTGCCCGTACCGAAAGCGATGCTGTAGCCAGCCACCATCCACACAATGGACAGCACGGCGGCCGCGGAAAAGGCCTGCATCATCGTCGCCAGAATGTTCTTCTTGCGCACCATGCCGGCATAGAACAGGCCAAGACCCGGAACGGTCATCATCAGCACGATCACACTGCTGATCAGCATCCACGCGGTATCACCGCTGTCGATCTTCGGCGTATCAGCCCAGGCGGGCATAGCCGCGAAAAGTGGCAGTGCCGCAGCGGCGGCACCCAGCCCCAGCTTGCGGCTCCCCATCCTGCGGCCTGGTAACCGCGCCTGTGCCCGGCAGTTTTCCGGGCAAGGAAGATCAGCTTTCATTCTTTGGTGTCCCCCAATGAAACACATACGCCGCGCATGCGTGGGCCAGCATTCTTTGCATCCCCGCCTTGTGGCGCTTTTTTGACTGCTCTGGGTCTTCAATGATGTCGCGAAACGGCTTTACAGCGCGTCCGCATCCAGTTCTCCGGTGCGGATGCGAACTGCGCGTTCGATATCGAGCACAAAGATCTTGCCGTCACCGATCTTGCCGGTATTCGCCGCTTTCATGATGGCTTCGACCACCTGTTCGGCAAGGCTGGCAGGAACAGCAACCTCAATCTTTACCTTCGGCAGAAAACTTACGTGATATTCCGCCCCACGATAGATTTCAGTCTGGCCTTTCTGACGGCCAAATCCTTTGACCTCCGTCACGGTCAGCCCCTGCACGCCAAGCGGCGTCAGTGCTTCCCGCACATCGTCGAGCTTGAAGGGCTTGATAACAGCCACAATCAGCTTCATCCCGGTGCTCTCCTTCCCTTGGCGAATACGCCACTGCGATTTGCGGGGCGTGTCCTACACGGGCAGGCCCCGTGATGTACAACGCACTGCATGCGAAATCTGTATAATCAAAAACCGTGCCGGGACGTTGCATCCCTGCATTTATCGACGGATGAGCCTATAATGATCAGAGAACTGCAACAGGCTGCCCATTTTGTACGCAATTCAAGACCCTGATCGCTCGTTTTACGAACGATCCGGTTTGAACGGGAAACGATATATCTGATGGTCCACGCCCTGCCTGACATGCCGCCTTCTTCTGAAGACACCCTGCTGGAAGCCGATCTCTGCATCGTAGGGGCTGGTCCGGTGGGTGGGACTCTCGCCTGTCGGCTGGCGGCTGCCGGCCTGCGTGTTGCGATCATTGACAAAGCGTCCTTGCCGCCCATGGAGCATCCGGCCTTTGATGGCCGAGCCTATGCGATTGCTGCCGGGGTCAGGAATTTTCTGGCTGAGGCAGGACTCTGGGATCTTCTGCCGGATGTACCCTGCCCCATTCACGGCATACGTGTATCGGATGGCAAGGTTGGACGCCCGGCCTCACCGCTGCATCTGCATTTCGACCATGCGGAAACAGGACAGGACAGCACCAGCGATCAGGCCTTCGGCTGGATGGTGGAAGCCCGCGCCCTGCGCCGCGCGCTGAACCAGCGGCTGCATGATGACCCGTCGATCCATCTGTTTGCCCCTGCCGAATATGACATACAGCGCACGGAAGAAGGTGTGAGCATCCATATCACCCCACAAGGCCAAACGCCCGTGCAGCTTCGCTGTGCGCTGGTCATCGCCGCGGAAGGGCGGCAAAGCCCGCTGCGACAGCAAGCCGGTATCCGGGTCACGAAGCTGGGATATGACCAGATCGGCATGGTCTGCGCCGTGGCACACGAGCATCCGCACAACAACATTGCTCTGGAGCATTTTCTGCCCGGCGGCCCCTTCGCCCAGCTACCGATGAGCGGCCTGGCTGACACCCCCCATATTTCGGCCATCGTCTGGACCGAACGGGGGGCCGTTGCACAGCGTCTCGCTGTACTGGATGACGAGCGTTACACGAGGGAATTACAGCGTCGGCTGGGCAACCATCTGGGCACCATCAGACTGCTGGGCCGCCGCTGGAGCTATCCACTCAGTGCTCTGCATGCACATCGTTACTATGATACGCGCCTGCTGCTGGTGGGCGACGCCGCTCACGGTATTCATCCTATTGCCGGGCAGGGCCTGAATCTCGGCTTTCGGGATGCGATGACACTGGCCGATATGCTGATCGAGGCACATCAAACCGGGCAGGATTTGGGGAATACGCTCCTGCTCACCGCCTATCAGGCGGCACGTCGCCCCGCCAATCTTGCCATGCTGCTGGCAACCGACGCGCTGGACCGCTTATTCAGCACTGATCGACGTCCAGTCCGGCTGGCACGCGATCTCGGGATTGCAGCGGTACACCGCCTGCGCCCGCTGAAGCAGTTTTTCATGCGGCAGGCGATGGGATAAAGGTCCCGACAGGCAGCCGGCAAGCCTTTCAGGAGGAACGCAGCGCCTCCAGCTCCTGCCGCAGTTCCGCGACGCAGCGTTCCAGTTCCTCGATCCGCTGCTCCATCCGTGTGCGCAGCTGGCTGCGTGGTCCCTGAACAGTGAACCAGGAGCGACCACCACTCATTGCCGCCTCCCCACAGACACGGGGGGACAAAGCCTCGGAACTGGTAGTGGGGGCAGGAACGGCAGAGGCAGCACGGGCACGCTCGGCCGAACGGTCAGTCACGTGCCTTGAACGGCCCGGGCGACCAGAGGGCAAAGTCGTCATCGCTTATCCTCCCTTCCCGTCTTCTGCATTGGAGACAGAACGAATTATTTGCGGTTGCGTTGCATTTGGGAAGAGATTTTTTCATCCTTCCCTATAAAATCTTTCCAAAAATTTCTTTATGGTACCATAACAGGAAATAAATACCTCTTATAGGGAAGCCACTTCTGCGCCGTTCTGGACCGAAAAAGACCACAGGCCATGTTTTTTCAACAGCTTGTGATGAAGCAACATTTACAGGAAGGTTCCGGCGACCGAGACTGTCCCTGTCAGGAGAGGTTTAAAACCCGTTATCCATGTCTGCCATCGCATATGTCTGAACGTCATCCCATCATTTCCGTCACCGGCTCCTCCGGCGCTGGCACGACCTCCGTGCGCAATATTTTCGACCATATTTTCCGTCGGGAAGGCATTCACGCTGCCTATGTCGAAGGGGATGCGTTCCACCGTTATGACCGGGACGAAATGAAGCGGCAGGCAGACCGCGCCATGCGTCAGGGCAACCCGCATTTCAGTCATTTCGGCCCGGAAGCAAACCTGCTGAAACAGCTTGAAAACCTGTTTCACCAATATGGGACGACCGGTACCGGGCAAACCCGGCACTATATCCATGATTTCGATGAGGCCGCCCAGTTCGGCCAGCCCCCCGGCACATTTACGGAATGGGAGCCACTGCCGGAAGACACCGATCTGCTGTTCTATGAAGGGCTGCATGGCGCGCTGGTGTCGGATGGCGTCAATACAGCTGCCCCCGCCGACCTCAAGATCGGTGTGGTGCCGGTCATCAATCTGGAATGGATCCAGAAAATTCACCGCGACCGCTCGGCCCGGAAATACTCCACCGAACAGGTCATGGAGACAATCCTGCGACGCATGCCGGATTACGTGCATTATATCTGCCCGCAATTCACGCATACGGACATCAACTTTCAGCGCGTACCAACAGTTGATACCTCCAACCCGTTCATCGCCCGCGCCATTCCAAGCGCCGATGAATCCATCGTGGTCATCCGGTTCCGCGATCCGCGCGGAATCGACTTTCCCTATTTATTATCGATGATCGCGGGCAGTTCCATGTCGCGGGCCAATTCCATCACCATACCCGGCGCCAAGCTGGAACTGGCGATGCAATTGATTCTGACACCGATCATCCTGCAACTGGTGGATCGGGGTCGGCAGGCGCGATAAGACCGATCCCTACCACAGGGGATTGCACTCGGTGCCGCAAAGCTGTTGAAAAGAGTTGCCTGTTTCAAAGCTGGAGCAACCGCTATTTCATCCGTGTCTGAAATCGAGCCGATCATCGATCTGCAAAAGGAACTGGAAAACGCCGGTGTGCGGGAGGTGCTGGAAGCACTCGATCAGGAAATGATCGGCCTGGCACCAGTGAAAAGTCGCCTGCGGGAAATCTGCGCCCTGCTGCTGGTCGATAATGTCCGTCGCCGTCATGGGCTGATGAGCGAAGCGCCGAGCCTGAACATGGCGTTCACCGGCAATCCCGGCACCGGCAAGACCACTGTCGCCGCCCGAATGGCGGGGGTGCTGTATCGTCTGGGTTTCACCAGCCGCGATCGCCTGGTCAGTGTGACGCCGGATGATCTGCTGTCAGACACGATCGGCCAGACCGCCCAGAGAACCAAGGATGCCATCACCCGCGCAGCCGGCGGCGTGCTGCTGATCGATCAGGCGCATTTCCTGTTGCGGGGTGATAACGGTTTCGGCCAGGAAGCGCTGGAAATCCTGTTACAGGTGATGGAGCGCCCGGAAGCCGAGGTGGTGTTCATCCTGACCGGATACACCAGAGAAATGCAGCTTCTGTATTCCAGCATGGCGGGCATCCGCAGCCGTATCGCCCATCATATCGAATTCCCCGATTACGATGAGGAAGAATTACTGGACATCGCCGAAGCAATGCTGATGCGCCAGAATTACCGTTTCAGCGACAGCGGACGGGAGGCCATGATCCGCTTCATCGCTCAACGACGCACAGAACCGTTCTTCGGCAACGGCCGCACCATCCGTAACGCGCTGGATATCGCCCGTCTGCGGCAGGCCAACCGTCTGGTTGCCATTGGCGGGCAGGTTACTCCCGCCCAGCTTCAGACCCTTGAAGCCCCGGACGTGCTGGGGGAACGGCTGTTTGCCCATCCCGCGCCTTCCTCCCTCTCCGGTTCTGATAACCGGGCCTGAGAACGCTTCCCTTCCTTCCAGCCGCCGGACCCATGACCATGACGACCACTTCTTCCGAGATCATCATCGCCCCCTCGATCCTGTCCGCCGATTTCGCCCGGCTTGGGGCGGAGGTGAGCGATGTCATCGATGCAGGTGCTGACTGGATTCATGTGGATGTGATGGACGGGCATTTTGTACCGAACATCACGATCGGCCCCGCGGTGGTCCAGGCATTGCGGCCACTGACTGATCGCGTGCTGGATACACATCTGATGATCGCCCCCGCCGATCCGTATCTGGAGGCGTTTGCCAAGGCAGGCTCCGACATTATCACCATCCATGCCGAAGCCGGTCCGCATGTGGATCGTTCGCTGGCGCATATCCGCCAGCTCGGCAAGCAGGCCGGGGTTGCGATCTGCCCCGGCACACCGGAAAGCGCCATTGAATACGTGCTGGACCGGTTGGACCTGATTCTGGTGATGACAGTCGAACCTGGCTTCGGGGGACAGAGCTTCATCCCGGCCATGGTCGAGAAAATCCGCCGCGTCCGCGCCATGATCGGCCACCGCCCGATCCGGCTGGAGGTTGATGGCGGCATCACCCCCGATACGATCCGCGCCTGTGTGGAGGCCGGGGCCGACACTTTTGTCGCCGGATCGGCGGTGTTCAAGGGCAACCGCGACGCTTATGCCAGCGCCATCACCGCCTTACGGGCCAACGCACGCGGCTGATCCACGCAGCGTTACTCCATCCGCCAGACCGGGTCTTTCAGCCGGTCGATAAAGGCTTCATGGGCCGCCAGCGTTGCCTCATCCGGTATAATCGGACGCGGCACACGACTGGCGGAATGCTCATACTCCGCAACGGCTGCCGCACGCTCGGCCTCCGTCAGCCCCAGCCCGCGCTGACGGCCTCCGGTCAGCTCTATATAGACCTCCGCCAGTAGCTTGCAGTCGAGCAGCGCGTTATGGGTGGTGCGCTGGGACAGGTCGATGCTGAAGCGGCGGCAGAGCGCATCCAGACTGTTCGGCATGCCCGGAAAACGGGCTTTTGCCATGACCAGCGTATCGATCATCCGGGCAGGATCGAGCTTCGGCTTCCCCAGCCGCGCAAATTCGGCGTTCAGAAAGTTGAAGTCGAACGGCGCATTATGCGCAATCAACGGATCATGGCCGAAAAAAGCCAGCAGATCCTCCACGATATCAGCGAACAGAGGCTTTCCCCGCAGCATCTCGGCCGTAAAGCCATGCACCCGCGTCGCTTCCTCCGGCACGTCACGGCACGGATCAATCAAGGTATGAAAGGTGTTACCGGTCGGCAGATCATTGAACAGTTCCAGCGCGGCGATTTCCAGGATGCGATCCCCGGTGAGGGGGTCGAAGCCGGTTGTCTCCGTATCGAACAGAACGGACCGGCTCATGTCCTGTTTCCTTCAATCATGGGCTTTCATCTTTCTCAGGACAGACAACAATTGGCGGCGGGTTTCATGGCGGTTCAGCCCGGTGCGGATGATGTGATCGGCGCGGCGGCGACGCTCCTGATCCGGCATCTGACGCCGCAGCAAGGCGCGTACCTCCTCCGCACTCATGGCACGCCGCGCCCGGATACGGGCAATCTGCACAGGGGGCGGCGCTGTGACCACGATCACCGCATCACATAGCCGATCCCATCCGGCCTCGAACAGCAGGGGCACATCCAGCACCACTGCCCGTTTCTGCCGCCGCCGAGCCTGATGCAGAAAACGCTGCGCCTGTTTCCTCAGCAGCGGATGCATGATCGCTTCCAATACTGAAAGCGCATCCGGAGATGCCGAAACGATCCGCCGCAAGGCGGGCCGGTCCAGCACCAACCGCGCATGACCGGTGGCGCTATCCTGCCGCACTGCCTGAGGAAACCGGGCGGCAATCGCTGGCAGGGCGGCCCCTCCCGGTGCCTGAAGCCGATGCACGGCGGCATCGGCATCGAAAACCGGCATTCCCATACGGCGCATCATATGGGCAACGGTCGATTTCCCGGCCCCCATGCCGCCCGTCAGTCCGATCACCCTCATTTCCATTGGGCATGTCCATTGGCATGCCAACGGGCTCCTCACCAGCCTAGCCGGCCAGTACCGCCGTGCGGAGCGCATCATCGACCTCCGGTTCCACGCCGAACCAGGACCGGAAACCCGGCCTCGCCTGATGCAGCAGCATGCCCAGCCCCTCAGCGACAGGCAATCCACGCAAACGGGCCGCATGCAGCAAGGGCGTTTCCAGCGGCGTATAAACGATGTCCGCCACGGCCAGCCCGTCCGGTGCGCGTGACAGATCGATCTCCAGCGCCGGATGCCCATCCATACCCGCCGCGGTGGTATTCACCACCAGCGTATATTCCTTCAGCACATCCTGCCGCCGGGACCACGGCACGGCAGACGTATTGGGCAGCAACGCCGCCAGTTCTGCGGCCGCCTCATCACGGCGAGCACAGAGTGCCACCGGCACCAATGCACTCAGAGCCGCAGCAATGCCACGTGCCGCCCCCCCGGCACCGAACAGCAGGGCAGGCCCGGCTGCGGGATCGATACCGTGATCAAACAGATTGGCGACAAACCCGTACCCGTCCGTATTGCTGCCGATAATACGGTCATTTTCGAACACCAGCGTATTGACCGCACCAGCCAGGCGCGCCTGATCCTCTACCTCATCACACAGGGCAAGCGCCGCCTGCTTGTGAGGAATAGTGACATTGGCCCCACGAAAACCACAGGCGACCAGCCCCCGCACCGCGGTTTCAAACCGCTCCGGCGCCACGGCCAGCGGTACATAGGCTCCGTCAATGCGATAGCGCGCCAGCCAGTGCCCATGAAGTTTCGGAGACCGGCTGTGCCGGACCGGCCAGCCGATCACACCGGCCAGACGGGCTGATCCGCTCAGGCCAAAGCAGGGAGAGGCAGAAACGATCGAGGATGTCATTCTGTCAGAAACCACGCCTGCCAACCGCTTTCAAGCGACAGGTTTTGCAGCGGCCTGCGCATTCTTCCCGACCGGCTTTCCGGTTTCCGGCATGCCGAACCGCACCAGTGCCGCACCGGCAGCCCCCGCCAGCGACAGCACCAGAAAAGCCGCCGACAAGCCAAAACGGTCCGAGACGGCGCCAGCCATCGTGGTGCTGATCGTAGCACCGATTCCTCCGGCCAGCCCGACCATTCCGACACTCAGATTGAACCGTCCCGAACCATAGGTGATGTCCGCTACAATCAACGGCATCAGCACACCGAACACCGCGGCGCTCACCCCATCCAGCATCTGAAGCGGCACGATAAACCAGTCATTGCTGATCCCGGCAAAAAGCAGGGCCCGTATGGGCAGCGCCAGAAATCCGATCAGCAGCACCGCCCGACGACCAACCCGATCTGCCGCCCGGCCAACCCAGGGCGAGAACAGCGCCACCACGATCTGTGGCACCACAATACAGGCGGCAATAATCATGCTGGCATCAGGGCCGTTGCGCTCGGTAGCGGAACCGCCAACCAGCGGCAACAAGGCCGCATTGGAAAGCTGAAACAAGGCAGAGCATGCCGCAAAAATCAGCAGCCGCCGGTCGGTGAACACAACGCGCAGCGGCACACCACGTGTCTTTTCGGTGGCCTGCACCCCTTCCGCACGCTCCCGGGCAGGACGGATCATCGACAGGGAGAGCAAGGCAGGCAGGGTCAGCAACGCCGTCAGGATAAACACCGCGCGATTGGAGATGTAGGTACCGATCAACCCCATCGCCCCGGCCGCCAGCCCGTTACCGATCGACCCCCAGCGGGCGTTGCGCCCGAACCGCTCGCCGATTCGCGATGCAGGCACCATCGCCAGTGACATTGCCGCAATCGCAGGCACCAGCATGCAGGTGGCAAAACCATGCAGCAACTCGGCCAGCATGATCGGCAGGCGTCCGGGAAAAAACGCGAACAGAAGGGCGCAAAAGGTCATCGCGATGGTCGGCAGGAAGGCAGCCAGCCGTTTCTGCGGCATGGCATCCACCGCCCATCCCCCCGGCAGCTGGCTGAGCATCGAGGCAAATGTACCGACACTCAATGCCAGCCCGATATCAGTCTGGGTCCAGCGATGCGACGCCAGATACACCGCAATGAACGGCCCGAACCCGGTCTGGAGATTGGCCACGAAAAAAACAAACAGATCCAGGCCGATCCGGCTGCGCCGATCTGCCGGAGACGATGCCCCGGCAGCCTCCCCATCATCAGAGATATGCTGAAAAACCGTCACAAGATGCTGCTCTGGATCGTTCAGGGATGGCCAGCCGCATCACCCGCCGCAGGCGGTGCAGAAGAAGAAGCGGGCGGAGATGCAGACGACGCTGGCGGTGGCTGGCCGGACTGATCAGAGCTGCGCCCATTCTGGTCGGGTGCAGATGAATCACCCGGTCCATCCGGATGATCTTTCTGTGCAGCAGGCGGTACGGTTTCACTGGGCGTCAGCACCGCACCCCCTTCACCATCCTTGTATTCCGGGGCAGATTTCAGCTCATCCGTCGTCATCTTCAGCACAATGCTGCGCTGCGGATTGTCCGGTGCAAAGGCAAGCTGCTTCCACTCAATAGCAATCCGCCGGTCTCCCACCCCCAGAAATCCGCCGACATCAATCAGCGCCGCGACAGGCACGCCTTTCGCATCGACAATCACATCCGCCATACGGCCAATGCTTTTGCCATCCGTGTCATGCACCTCCTGCCCCAGTACGCCCTGCGCCACTTTCGAGGATACATGACGGGTCGGCGCTTTCGGCATGACAATGGCCTCCGGCGCAGTGGGCTCCGGCTCCAGGGGAGATAACGCCAACCCCTTCGGCAGCTCGGGCTGAGGGTCGGGATGCGGCCACGGGACAGAGGGTGAATCAGCCTGACCTGAACTCGGCTGAGGCATGGCAGCGGGGGTGGGGGGGGATGCCGCATCCTGCGTCGTCTCCCCCCTGACCGGGGCGGCCTGCCACAGCAGCACCATCACCCCCATGATCGCAGCATTCAGACCTTTCATCCTGCCCTCGGACTACCTCATTGACGATACCAGGCTGTGCGCCTCGCCGGTCGCTTTTGTCTGTTGAAGCAGGGTCTGGCCCGGATCGCAAATCCAGCTCCCCTATTATCAGCATGGGCCATCGCCCCAAGGCGCTATCCGAGTGCCAGACGTAAGCCAAGCGCCACCAACAGCATCGCGGGCATCACCACCAGCCCCACCCGCAGAAAAGCACCAAACGTGACTTCCTCCCCCTCACGCCGGATCGCATTCAGCCAGAGCAGACTGGCCAGGGAACCGGTGATCGCCAGACTCGGTCCAAGATCACCCCCGATCAGCAACGCATCGGAGATCAGTTGGGGCGGCTGAGCCTGCAATGCCGCCGTACCAGCGATCAGTCCGGCAGGCAGATTGTTGGTGGCATTGCAGATCAGGGCCAGCACCACCCCCGAGATCATCGCCGTTACCGGTGTATTCGCGTGGGCTCCACGACTCAGCAGATCGGCAATCGCTGCAACGGCCCCGATATGACTCAAGGCCTGCACCAGCACAAACAGCCCGGCGACCAGGAGAATGGCACTCCACGAAACATGCCTGAGGAAAGACAACGGCGAGGTACCGGTGATGGCAGACACCAGACCCATGCTCGCAAATCCAGCGATCAGGGTCGGCAGCCCCAGCGGCAGATCAAGTGCCGAGACCGTCACCAGCCCGAAAGCCGTCAGGATCAGGGCGCATAAAGCTGTCCGTCCACCGGTCGATAAAGGCTCCTGCGGGACATTGCTTTCACTTTCGGCCTCGGCCAGCGTACGGCGGAAAATAATATATAATCCACCATATCCTGCCAGCACGGCCCCCAGCGCGGGCAGACCAAAAGAGGCCAGCCAGACCGACAAAAACGGCATCGCGCCATTGAAAAACACCAGATTGGCCGGATTGGAAATCGGCAGCACGAAACTGGCCGCATTGGCCACCGTGACACAGCAGAACAGCAGAGGCAGCGGTCTGGCGCCCGCCCGCTTTGCCACTGCATAGACGGCAGGAGTCATCACCACCGCTGTCGCATCGTTGGAGAGAAAAGTCGTCACGATCACACCGGCCACATACACCAGCGCAAACAATCTGACGGGTGATCCACGGGCATGATTGACGGCGTTAACAGCGATCCAGTCGAACACCCCTTCCCGCCGCGCCACCTCTGACAGCAGCATCATACCGATCAGAAACCCGTAAACATCCGCGCCCCTGATGACACCCTTCCCCACCTCAGACAGTGGCAGCAGACCCGTAACGGCAAGAATACATGCCCCCAGCGCGGCCCAGACCGCCTCCGGCAGGCGAAACGGTCGCACAACGATCCCTGCAGTCACGGCCACGCACAGGGCCAGCGTGGCCAAAACAGAACCGTTCATCACAGGCGTCGGGTTTCAGGCATCAGCAGGGCATAGAGGACAAAGCCCAGCCCGGCGACTCCGGCCAGAGAGAAAAACGCAACCGAATAACCGGCTTTGACAATGATCAGGCCCGCGATACCAGCGCTCAGGGCAGCCCCAATGCCCTGAGCGGTCGCCACGGCCCCCTGGCTGATATTGAACCGCCCGGTTCCCTTCGTCAGATCCGCCACCACCACCGGGAACAAGGCCCCGAATATTCCGGCGCCGACTCCGTCCAGCAACTGCACCCCCAACAGCCACCACGGATTATCCGACAGCGGATACAGCATCCCGCGCAGCGCCAGAATACCGAATGCCAACAGGAAAATCGGGCGGGTGCCGATACGGTCAACAGACCGCCCCACCAGCATCGCCACCGGCACCATCACCATCTGGGCTGCGACAATACAGGCTGCCGCCAGAGAGGTCGCCATATCTTTCCCGACCTCCCGCATCAGAAGCTGACTGACCGAGGTGAGCATGGCCGCATTGGCCAGATGGAACAAAAACACCAGCACGGCAAAAGTCATCAATCCTGGATGCTCCGCCAGAACCCGCCAGAGGCCGGGCGATGCCTCCTCCTTCGCCGCGGCCTCATCCATATCGCTGGCTTTCCCCCCTTGGACTTTCCCCCCCTGGGCTTTCCCCCCCTGGGCTTTCCCCCCCTGGGCTTTCCCCCCCTGGGCTTTCCCCCCTCTGGCCAGATCATTGTCGATATGCCGGTTATCAATTCTCAGCACCGTTACCAGCCCGGCAATGGCCAGAAGACCCATCAGCCAGAACACCACGACCGGGCCGTAATGCCACGCCAGCAGCCCGGCCACTGCCGCCGATACCGCATTCCCAAGATGATTGAAGGACTCGTTGCGCCCGATCCGCCGCGCAAAACCGTCCGTTCCCACCAGACCCAGCGTCATCGCCGCAATAGCAGGCGCGAAAATCACCCCCGCGACAGCGGCCACAGACTGGGTCAGCGTCACCAGCAGCAGGCCAGACATGCTGGGCAGCAACAAAGTGCTGAGCGTTACCAGCAAGATCGCTATAGCCAGAAGGCGGGGCTTATTCCGGCTGCGATCCACCAACGCACCGGCAGGGGTTTGTGCAACCAGCCCGACAAGCCCGCTGATGGTCAGCACCAGGCCGACACTGGACTCATCCCAGCGCCCGTCCCTGCCCGAAGCCGACAACAAGTACACGGCAAGGTAAGGCCCCAGCCCATCCCGCACATCAGCCAGAAAAAAATTCAACCTGTCGAGCAGGGCAGATTCTCTCTGCTTCTGCCGGCTGTCAGACGGCGGCTGACCATCTGACAAGACCGTATCAACCACGATCGCCCCGCTCATTGGGCCCGTATCCGAAGGCAACCCACGCCCTTACTCCCCATTCATACCGGGAGAGCAAACATCTGGCTGAGTACATGGATACACTGATCGTTCAGCTTTTTTTTCGTTGCCCCGCAACTCAAGCACACGATTCAACTCCGCCCCCAGCAAAATCGCGTAAATAACAGACCAGAACCATATCATGACACCGACAACCGCACTTAACGGCCCATAAGTGGCATCATAAGGCGCCAGACGGGCAATATACAGGCTCACCAACAAAGAAACGATGACAAACAGCAGGGACGCAATCACCGAACCTGCCGTGATCCAGCGCCATGTTACCTTCATCCGGCTTGGGCCATACCGATAAAGCAGGGATATCGAGAACAGCAGAAACAGCAACAGCAGACCTATGCCCGCTGCTCTGGTCAGATACTCCCCGTATCCCGACATGCCCGTAAAGGAGATAATGGCGGGCAGAGCCACCAGCAGAGCCAACGAAATAACCCCCGCCAGCAGGGCCGCCAGTGTCATCAGCAAGCCGACCAACTGGACACGCAGGAACGAGCGACTTTCTTTTTCCTCATACGCAATATTCAGGGCAGACATCATGGCCTTGATGCCGGTCGAGGACGACCAGAATGCAAAGCCCGCACTGAACAGCGCACCGAAACCCAGTGTCTTCCGAGATTGAGCAACCAGCCAGTCAATCCGGTTTTCAACCAGTTCAAAGGCACCAGGGGGCAACAGCTCCGGCAGATGATCAAGCTGCGGCCTGATCGTGGCGGGATCGAGCAACAGGCCATACACAAAAATCAACATGGTCATGGTCGGGAACAATGCCAGCGTGGCATAAAATGCGCAGCCAGCCGCGATCAGCGACATCTGGTCGCCGATCATTTTCCGCCCTGTTCCAATGATAACAGTGCGCCAGTTACTCCAGAAAGCACGAGGCGGTTTTGTCACCTGGCCCTTCCATTCTCACCATACGATACAGAGTTCTGCCCAATAGCAGATTTCTGTATCGCTTATGCATATCCTTCCCCGACAAATCGCAAAATACCCCCGCCTGCCAAGCAAAAACCGGGGCGGATGATCAAAAAACAATATTTGTCGAGGATTTTAGTGAAAACAGAAAATATAGTATAAAATAATATAAAAAATTTCTTTTAATTTTCACATATTAAAATAAAAATTTTCTATTTTTAATATTGCACTTTATAGCGGCTTCAGGCTGCAGCCTCTTCTTTTTCCTCTGCAACCAGACGATAGCCCTGCTTTCTTACGGAGAAAATTGTCAAGCCAGAATGCACGGCTGATAGTTTCTGTCTCAAACGGCAGACATTGACCCGAACCAAAGTAGGATCACGCACCGTCGTATTGGGGCTGAGATGTCTCATGATCAATGCAATGGAACAGGCGTCACCCGCGTTCTGCGCCAGAATATGCAATAATGAGAACTCCTGCGGCGTCAGAGTCAGGTATTCCTGTCCGACCCTGGCTGTACGACGCTGCACATCCAGCAGAACCTGCCCAACCTGCAATTCCCGGTGCAGAGTCCAGCGGCTGGGAACTTTCATACGCACCATAATGCGCGCCTGAAGCTCTTTGGCGACGACATCCTTCGGGAAAACCTCATCGGCCCCTTCCGTCAGACACCTGACCCGTGCCTCCACCTCTCCCACGCCCAGGACAATAATGGGAATTGTCTCGTCGACCAGTCGCACCTGACCTACCGCAACATCCGGAGGCAAAGATAAGGCTGCACCCTCAATGATAACGAGATTGCAATCATTATCCTGAAGGTTCTTGACCAGTTCCGGAGGATCCTGTGTCGAAGAAATATCCCATTTGCCGCCAGGCATACTACTAAGCAACTCATTGACAAGATTGCTTACATTACCAAGGACAAGCGCTTTCATTGAAACAATCTCGCCAGAATAAGAAGTCATTGTCGACCCAAACTAAATATTAATAGCAAGTTTAGAATAATCAGTGAGAACAGAACGTTTTTTCATAATATCTCTGGCCGAAATACTCTCAAGCCAGTGCCAGATCACAGGTTCCGGATCATTCAGCGCATGAAATGGCTGCATGCTGGTCGAAAAATGCGGATTAAAGAATGGATCATGACTTAGAACCTCTCCCCACCTTTCCAACATGATCTGGGTTTCCTTGAAAAATCTGCGCTCCTGAGCAGGGCGGACATCATCTCCTCTGCTCAGAGACTCATGGTGCTCTGCAAAAAACTCAGGCGTGTAGATAATGGTGTATCCGGCCGCCCTTAATCTAAGACAAAGATCAATATCGTTGAACGCAACAGCCAACTTTGCTTCGTCAAAACAGCCAATTTCATTAAATGCCGTGGCTCTGACCAGCATGCCGGCTGCTGTCACGGCAGACATTTCCTGTGTAAAATTGGCCCTTCCACCATATCCGCCCTGATCGCCGGGTAAGCCGGTATGCACATGCCCGGCCACACCACCTATACCCAGTACAACGCCGCCATGTTGAATAGTGCCATTCGGATAAACAAATTTTCCACCAACTGCCCCGACCCGAGGATCAACCTCTGCCTCTGCGACAAGACGATAAAGCCAGTCAGGAGTAAGGACAAATAAATCGTTGTTTAAAAATACATAATAATCAGCAGGATATGACCCACAGGCAATATTATTGAGCAAGGAATAATTAAACGGTATTTCTTGCCGAATTATTTTAATATTGGAATGCAGCGCGGCATAATCCTGCAAAAGCGATACATTCGGGTCGGTAGACCAGTTATCAACCAAAACAATCTGATAATTGGTATAATTCGTTTTTTCGATAATGTTTTTGACACATGTGAGCGTAACGTCAATCTGATCCTTGAAAGGAATGACGATACTAACACTCGGGGTGTTATTCGTTTTCCAATCAATCTTATAAAGGGTCATCCCATATCTTGTTGACACATCTGCCTTAAGGCCTCGGCGCTCCAGATGTCGCGACACACATTGAAGCCCGGCTTCAATCGCATATGGCTTTGCACCGATATCGCCAGCAGTTGACCCAGGCGTAATACGCCAATGGTACAGAATTTCAGGAACATGGAATACTTCGGATGGTTCCAGACGTTCCGCAATCCGCAACAGCATGTCATGATCCTGCGCACCATCGAACTGCTTGTTGAACGGACCTACACTATTAATGACATCTCGCTGCACAAGAACGAAATGGCATATATAGTTTACCTCAAGTAAAAGACGATAATTCCAGTCCGGCTTGAAGGCCGGATCCCTGAAAAAGCCACTATCGTCAATTTTATCTTCATCACTGTAAAGCAGTTTTGCGCCCGTGGCCTCTGCGGAAGCAATCATGATATCCAGAGCGCTGGGCTCAAGAAGATCATCATGGTCAAGAAATGCGATCCAGCTGCCATTAGCAGCTTTTAGGCCCAGATTACTGGCTTCGCTGATCCCACTGTTTTTACGGGTGGTCAGATGCTGAATACGGGAATCAGCCTGCGCAAATTGTTGCAACAAATCCTTTAAATCTTCTTGTCCACTGCAATCATCAATCAGTATCAGTTCCCAATTCTGATATGTCTGCGCTATGACAGACTCAACAGCCAGAATAAAATCAGACAGGCGCGGCTTGTATACAGGGCAGATTATACTGACCAAAGGAGCAGTTTTACGCCTTGAATCCAGACGGATCATCGAAGAATCATTAAGAGCCTTCGTATATTTTCTTGCCCAGGTATCGTAATCATCGATATTATATCGATATGTTGGCAGCAGATCTTCAATTTGAGACCGTAACGCCGTCAGCTGACGGTGTAACGTTGCAACCATATCAGATATTTCGACAATATTTGCTTCCTGTTTATCAGTCAGAATAGACGTCACATAGGGGCTGCCATCCAGTTCGATATTTTCCGGCATTTTAAAAAAGCGGAATGTCTGGCTGAATGGTTTGGCAACCGGAAAAACAGGCCTGTATTCAAAACCGCAGCGTGGATCCGCACTGAGCGCACGTCCGACATCACTGCGATAGCGATTGGCACGCAGCAGGGCCACTGTCTGGCCCTCACATTCCACACGCAATTGGCAGTTCCCGGCAAATTGTTGCGGATCTTCCGCTGTATTTTCCAGAATCCAGCCCCGGAAAGCACCGCGCTGATACCCATCAATGGAGCTTCTGAATTCGGGAACCCAACTCATCTGAAAAGAAACAGAAGCGTTCAGTACATTGTTCCATAACAGCGGGACTGAAATTCCTCCCTCTGTCATCATTTCAAAATAATGTGTTTCGCCATCTCTGAAACGGCCTGGAACACTAATCGTGAATCCGACCAGTGCATGAGGGAAACCGGCAGCAGAAACGTCGGGGCGCGATTCATCACAGGTAATACGCTGTATTTCCTGACCATCCAAAACAATAATAGCCTTCAATGAAGAATTAGGGGTAGCAGGATCATGAGCCCACCCCTTTATAAGGCCACCTTCAATAGAATCTATAATACAGGATAGATTATTCTTGATCATGAAATATTGCTTTTTGACATGGTTGAATTACGTTTTTCTTTTCAGTGAGCCAAGTTCAAGGCGCATTTGTTCAAAAACATTTTTCCAGTCGCCGGAATCTGACTGACGAAACAAACGCGCAGTCGGATACCAAGGGGATGTATCCCGACCAATCAACCATCTCCATTCAGCGACATGAGGTAATATCAACCATAAAGGTACACCGATCGCACCAGCCAGGTGGGCCACCGAAGTGTCGATACTGATGACCAGATCCAACCCGGCCATAATCGCCATGGTGTCTTCAAAGCTTTTGACTTCGAGGCTGAGATGCACCACAGGCGCAACCCCATAAAATTCACCCACCTGCGACTGCGATGGCCCCTTCTGCAGAATCACGAAGGCAACATCCGGGCAGTTAGCCAGAGCCTCGAATTCCTTCAGCTGTACAGAACGCTTCCAGTCATTTTTATGCGTGGGTCGACCAGCCCATACAATGCCAATTCTTTTGAAACGAGAGGGCAGTATTTTATCCAGCTTTGCTGACCAGGCTGCTTTTTTTTCTTCATCCACATACAGATAGGGAACGCGATTTGGAATATTATCAAGCGTGATATCAAAAATACGTGGCAATCCCGTAATAGGAAGCCAAGCTTTATAGTCACCGATATCGTTCCAGTTAACGAAACAACGTGCTTCCGGGCATATCATTTGCAGCAGAGGCTTGAGTTCAGGACTGCATCCTACAGATACTTTTGAGCACCTCTCCAGAACACGGGGAATGAGCCGACCAAACTGGATGGCATCCCCAAATCCCTGATCTGCGACCAGCAGAAGTGTCTCATCTTCTTCGAACCGCGATCCGTCCCATTGAGGTTTATCTGTATAAGGAATAGGCGGCGCTGCATCAGGAATACGGAATCTCCATTCGTATTCCTCCCATCCTTCCCTGAATTCTCCATTCTGGAGCAGGGCTTCAGAAAGACCGAAATGAGCGCCTGCCATATCAGGCACGATTGACAGGGCCGCCCGAAAGCTCTTCTGCGCCTCTGCGTTCAGTCCGGCATCCATTTCCACAATCGCCAGATTATGAAGTGCTTCGCCATCTCCCGGATTCAGTTCGACTGCCCGTCTGGCGGTTACCAGCGCCTCATCCAGCTTTCCGCAGAGCCGGTAGAACTCGCATATATTGCGAATATAAAGGGGCGTATTAACCCCACAAAGAATGGACTGCTCTGCATAAGCCAATGCCTGCTGCATATTTCCTTTTTTATAGGAAATAACAGCCATCAGATGCAGGGCATCCGCATGGTGCGGATGCTGCTTCAGAATTGTCTGCAAAAGGCTTTCAGCTCTGTCAATCCGGCCGGCTTCATCATGCCGGATTGCAGCCTCGAAGATCTCGCCGACGCCCAGCGAAACCTGATCCGGCGCTATAGATAAATCAGACATTGGCATTTTCAATGCTGGGTTCGCTCACGAGAGCCTCAAATCCTCTCGCCTGGATCAGGTTGGAAAGGATTTTGGATGCTTCAGCCAGATAAGCAGAAAATGGTTCATATCCCATCATCTGAGGCAGAGTAAGGGAATGCTGTCGACCATAGACAGGCTCGAAGCTGACGAAATTCGTGATCCGCTCACAAGCCATGGATTGGTTCTGCAGCAGATCCGAAATTTTGACCGGCAGATATTTCAGGACAAAATTGCTGCGCATATGTTCAACAATGTCTGACATTGCTTTGACATATTCAGCGGCCCCTTCAATCGTCCCGTCATATTCCAGCAATACCGGCGTGCTGGAAGCAAATTTCCGCACCGCAGAGGACAGAGGGTGATCAATAAGATGAATGATCGGCGCATAAGGAAAAAGAAGGGCGATCAGGCCGATTTGCGTTTCATCAAGTGGATCAATATTCACGATCCAGTTGCTCTTATCCTGTCCCTGCGCCTGGACTGACTGGAAATACTCCTGCAGCTTTTCCCTGATTGTTCTCAGGCTTGAAACACGATCAGCCATCCAGAGATCAGCCAGGGCCTCAGGATAGGCATAAGGCGATGCCATCATCTCTGGCAAACGCTCTACCAGACTTGAGAGCACTGGCCCCAATGCAATGGTTGGCGCAGAGATAGCTGAGGCAATCCATTTTCCGAACGGAGCAGTTACCTGAGAAGAGGCTCCCACCACAAAGATCGGCTGTATACCGCCGCTGAATTCTTTTTCAACAGCACTCATCAGCCCAAGTTTGGTAGCAGTAAAAAAGTTTTTAAGCCGTTCAACATAACCGCCCAAGCCGACCGGGCCGACACCCACCGGCGCGTCCGGGGCACGGCCACCTTCCTGCCAGGCTGCAAAAGCGTCTTCATAACGAGCCAACCCGTAAAGAATATGACCGCGCTCCTTCCATTCAAAGAAGCTGCGGGTGATATCTTCACCAGGAAGGGCATCCAAAACTTCCAGAGCCTGGGCTGCAAGACCAAGTTCATTGAGAACAGATGCATATTGGATAGCCAGAAAACGGTTTTCTCCTGCTTTTTCATAAGCCTGAGACAAGATTTCCCGAGCTTTTTCCAGCCGTCCCGCTTTTTTTTCCAGTAAAGCATGACCGATTACGGTTTGTGGAACATCAGGCGCAAGGCTGAGCGATTGCTCATATGAACTGGCAGCTTCCTCAAACCGCCCCTGCAACGTCAGATTCCATCCGAGATTGGCCAGAATGATCGCATCGGGCTGGTCGATCATGGCTATCGTATGCCGATAGCATGCCTCACCACCAATCAACTCACCTGCTTCGCTCAGGATCATCCCAAGCACGTTATGGGCGTCAGCAAGGGCGGGATCCGCACGGATCGCCATGCGTGCAACCCGCTCTGCATCTTTCAGTTCACGGGCTTCCATATGCAGCCTGGCCAACTGTGTCAGCTGGACGGCCAGATTGGGATTGGCCTTCACCAGACGTGAGAGCAGCGCCTTTGCAGCGCTGTGATTATTCTGTGCCAGACGGATCTGGCTTAACATTAACAGAGCATCCGGATCATAAGGAGACAGATCCAGAACGGCCAGGCTGAGTTCTTCAGCAACGGCGGCATTACCTATTTTAAATGCCTGACGCGCCCGCTCGGTCGTGGGGGCCAGATAAACCGCGCTATTGGCTGCCACCATTGAAACCGGCTCAACCAAACAGCAGCGAACCGCCCGCAACCCACTACCACAATGGCACATAACAGAAGGATCAATCGACATAGCAATACCTCAAAAAATAAAAATCTTTACCGCATTTTGTTTATGTGAAATTGGTTTTGCGAATATATCCAATCATTTTAAAATTATAAATTTATTTATTTATATGATTCTATAAACTATTAAAAATGAGGAAAAATTATTTACTTCGACATATTATATCCTATCAGGAAACGACCGCGTTACGATAGCTTCAGAGTTATCTGTAACCGCATTTGATATTCCGATTAAAGGAAACATAATAGCTTTTGCAACCTTAAATTGAGTTTTGTTAGGTAAATTGATTTTTGTTATAATTAATTATATTTGTTACTTTATTCACATCTTTAAAATTAGGTTTTTATTCCAGTAAGATTAACTTCAAACCGACCAAAAGCGTTACAAAATATTATTTAAATAGATGAAATTTTAATCTTGGTAACATAATAGTTTTAAAAATCGATACCCAAGAAAATCTAAAAAATAACCTTTTGGCCCTGCTTAATAATTTTATATTAGTTTGGGATCAATACAGGGCCATCAGAGCTTTTTAACGAACGACCTCCCGTTCCCCTCGAATATGCCGTGCAGCCCGCTCCAGGCCGGCCGCAATTGATCCACGGGTGCCGACATTATCTTCCCGCGCACCCTGCGCCAGCACACGTCCCAGATCAGCAAGGCATTCCCCGATCTCCCGCACAGCCAGACGGAGATAATCATCCTGAAGATGGGGGGGTAGGGGTTCAAGGGTCAGTTCAGGGGATGACGCCATGACTTTTCACTCCTTATGCGTGTTCAGCTGAAGTCAGAATCATACAGACTTCCCGCTTGGCGGAAACTGTTCTTACAGCTTAGGGCTTCTGTTTTTCCTGAAGCCCGTACCCTTGGAAACGAGCGCGTGTTTCTGCCAGTTCTCGCGGCGAAAGCAGAACCGGCCCACCGATTTGAAGGCTGTGCCAATATTGCCTGGCCAGCGTTTCCAGCTCCACCCCCAGCCACAACGCCTGACGCAGATCCGTGCCACAGACCACCATTCCATGATTGGCCAGCAGACAAGCCTTGCGTCCATCCAGTGCGGAGAGGGCCAGCTCAGCCAATTCTGCCGTACCGAATGTTGCATAGGGAGCGCACCGTATGTCATCTCCGCCGAAGCAGGTGATCATATAATGACAGGATGGAATGGACCGTCTCGCCATAGCCAGCGCGGTGCAGAATACCGGATGCGCGTGCAGGACGGCCCCGACTTCCGGCCGTGAGCACAGGATGCCATGATGGAAACGCCATTCTGTCGATGGCTTGCATGGCCCCTCCCACCTGCCAGTGTCATCCTCCAGTGGCATGGAAGCGACCATATCGGGCATCATTTCGTCATAAGGAATTGCTGAGGGGGAAATCAGCATCCGGTTTCCCCAACGCAGGCTGATATTTCCGGCCGTTCCCTGATTGATTCCCAGAGAAGTCATAGCCCGGCACGCATCCACCAGCGCGCGCCGGGCCGAGGATTCATCATGCATTCCGTCCGCACCTGCCACTTTGTTATCGGGTCACGATGCTGACGACAGCACGGCTGTTCGCACCCGGCAGACAAACCACGCGATCGCCTACCCGCTGGAAGGTCAGATCGACGAAGCTATCCCCCAGTTGCAAACGCTTCAGATGCAGGACATCAAGACCATAGGGCAGAGTGGGCCGGTCCACCGTAATTTCCTTCTTCCAGCCATTGATCCGCAGCCCGAGACACGCCTGCAACATCATGAACACCGATCCCGCGGCCCAGGCCTGCGGCAGGCAGGCCACCGGATAGCTGATGGGCGCTTCTCCGGGGCTGCGGGGGAAACCACAGTACAATTCCGGCAGCCGCATTCCCAGATGAACGGCAGATTCGAACATATCGCGTGTGATATGGGAAACAACGTCACGCTCGCCATAAAAGGCCATCCCGGCCACACACAACGCCGTATCATGCGGCCAGACCGAACCATTGTGATAGGACATGGGATTATATCGCGGCGCCGTCGTGCCGAGGGTCCGAATACCCCAGCCGCTGTTAAAAGAAGGCGAGGACAGCAAGCGGGTCAGCCGGGCCGCCCGCTCGGGCGATGGAACCCCCGTGTACAGCAGATGCCCGGCATTGGAAGCCGGAACCCGGCACAACTCCCCATTCCCGTCCAAGGCGATGCCGTAGCAGCCGAGATCCTCCATCCAGAATTTGTCTTCAATGGCTGCCCTCAGACGGGTCGCCTTGGTGCGCCAGCGCACGGCATCTTCGGTCAGGCCACGCCGTTCGCTCAGGCTGGCAAGGGCGAGATAGGCGGCATGCACATAGCCCTGCACCTCCACCAATGCCACCGGCCCCTGGGGGAATTTGGCATCAGCCCCGAACACGCTGTCGAAACTGTCTTTCCAGCCCTGATTGGCCAGTCCGCTTTCCTCACCGCGGGCATAGTCCAGGAATCCGTCGCCATTGGAATCTCCCGGCCCTTCAACCCAGGCGATGGCCGCCATCAGCGCGGGCCACAAAGTGTCGATCAGCGCCATGTCTCCGGTCCGATCGGCATAGGAACCTGCCAGCACCACAAACAGGGGCGTGGTATCAACACCACCATAATATTGACCAAACGGTATTTCCTTGAGCGCCGTCATCTCCCCATGCCGCATCTCGTGCACGATCTTGCCTGGCGCGGAATCCTGAAAACTGGATGTATCTGTGGCCTGATGGCTGGCCAGAAAAGTCAGCACACCCCGCGCCATGCCCGGATCAAGCCAGAGCCTTTGCAGGGAAGTAATGACCGCATCACGCCCGAATGGCGTGGAGAACCATGGAATCCCGGCATAAGGATAGGGGCCGGTCGGCAGATCAGTCGTCAGCAGCGCCAGATCAGCGGCCGACCGATCAATCCATTGGCGGTACATCCGGCTGGGCGTGTCGATTTCGGCCGCACGACGGCGCTTCGTCCGCATGGCCCAACGCGCGCGTGCAGCCGCCTTGCGAAACCTTTCCCGCGAGGGAGAAGCATCGGCCTGCGGACCGATTTCCATAAAGAGCTCGATCCGCCCTTCCCGCTCCAGATGAAAGAGAAACGCCGCCAGCCCCGGCTCCAGTCTGGCGGGAGGAATCGAGAAACTGATCAGCGTCACCCGGTTGATCTTATCCAGGCCCTGATAGGCGAGGCGAACCATACCGTTACGGATTTCCGGAGGCATCACACGCCCGCGTGAAACACGCTGTAATCCACGTACCTCGAACATATCACGGAAATCAGCTGCAAAACGCAGTTCGATCGGAACCGTGGCAGGCGTTTGCCCGAAATTGACCAGCGTGATGCGCTCGTAGAGACAATGGTCCCACAGAAACCGGCGGCGTTCCACCAGAATGACCCCTTCCGGCAGGGACTGCCCACCCAGTGGCGGCAGAGGCCGGTTGGTCATATTGGTGGTGGCATAGACATTGTCATAGCTGACCGCCGCCCCGAGCAAGGAAGGAGAACGCTCCCCGATCATCAGGCGGAAGCGCGACAGAACACGGGTATCGTTGTCGAAAAACCCGTCATCGTCGCCATGCATGTCGCCCATCTGGTCCGCCACCAGAAAGCAGTCGCCATGTTTCAGCGCCAGTTGACGGCTGATCCCTTTTGCTCCGCCGCCTTCCTCTTCGCTTTCATGGGAAGGATGGGCCGGCCACGGATCTGTCTCGGTCAGGGGCGGGCAAGCGGGGTCGGTATTGGGGGAATCGGTCATGGGAAGGCAGTGTCCTCAACCATCGCAGAAGGGTCAGGACACCGCGAGACGACATATTTCGCAACCCTGTGCACAGGAATTCAGCCAGTCCCTGTGCTTTTCAGCCTGATGCAGGCTCAAAACTCAGGGCAAGCCCGTTCATGCAGTAGCGCAGGCCGGTAGGACGCGGTCCATCGGGGAAAACATGGCCGAGATGCCCGTTACACTGACTGCAATGGACTTCGGTACGAACCATGCCGTGGCTGGTATCCGTCGTGGTGGCAACCGCGCCCTCCCGCGGCTGGAAAAAGCTGGGCCAGCCAGAGCCGCTGTCATACTTCGCCGCGGCATCGAACAACACCTGCCCGCAACCGGCACAGGCATACAGGCCGGGCCGTTTTTCATCATTGAGCGGACTGGTACCGGGACGTTCCGTGCCATGCTGGCGCAGGATACGATATTGCTCCGGGGTCAACGTTTCCTGCCAGCGGTCATCGCCGCATGACGGGGCATGATTGCCACAGCCGCAGCCAGTGTTCTGATCGGCCATTCTGCCTGTCTCCTCCCCTGTAGACTCTTATGACACACCCCCCTATCGGGGCGCCCTGAAGGATGCCATGCAATATGGGAGGCCTTGCCCCACACGCAAAGCCTGTTCGTATCCCTAGACAAGCTGGTGATTCCAGCGATAACACGCGCCACCTGACGGGATGACCGGATCAATCCGCCATCCACACGCTGATCCGCCCGGAGAGATGACTTGAGCCAGCCCCCGACCTCCCCCGCTTCTTCGGCCCGCTCCAGCGGTCTGCTGCGGTTTTTAACCTGCGGCAGTGTGGATGATGGCAAATCGACGCTGATCGGGCGTCTTTTGCATGATACACGCAGTGTTCCGCCGGATCAGATCGAGACGATGGTGCGCGACAGCATCCGTCGCGGACGCGCAGCGGATGATCCTGATTACTCCCTGTTGCTGGACGGGCTGCTGGCCGAGCGTGAACAGGGCATCACCATCGACGTTGCCTACCGGTTTTTCTCTACCCCCCGCCGTCATTTCATCGTCGCCGATACCCCCGGCCACGAGCAATACACCAGGAACATGGCGACCGGCGCTTCCACCGCACAGGTCGCCGTGATGCTGTGTGATGCACGGCGCGGGCTGCGTGTGCAGACACGGCGTCATGCCACCATCGCTTCCCTGCTCGGGATTCGTCACGTCGTGCTGGCGGTCAACAAGATTGATCTGGTCGGCTACGATCAGGAGCGTTTCCGCGAACTTGAAAACGAGTTCCGCACTTTCGCCGACCGTCTGAATTTCAGGAATGTGGTGGCGATCCCTCTCTCTGCCCGTGCTGGCGACAATATCACCGGCCCGAGCGAAAACACGCCCTGGTACACTGGTCCGGCCCTGATCGAATATCTGGAAACCGTCGAGATCGAGCCGGAAGAAACCAGCCATCCTTTCCGCATGCCGGTACAGATCGTTCTGCGCCCGCAGGGTGGCGGACGTTGCTTCGGCGGCACCATTGCCAGCGGCGTGCTGCGCCCCGGTGATCAGATCACCAACGTCACCGGTGCGGCCTCCAGCCGGGTGGCCCGGATCGCCACCATGAGCGGCGATCTGACCGAAGCCCGCACCGGTGATGCCGTCGCCGTGTTTCTGGAAGACGAAATCGACGCCTCGCGCGGGGATGTGCTGAGCGCTTCTGATTCCATTCCTCCCAGTGCCGACCGGCTGGAAGCCGATCTGGTCTGGATGCAGGAAGCCCCGTTACTGCCCGGTGCTGCTTTTCTGGTAAAAATCGGCACCCTGACCCTGGGCGGACGGGTTGCTGCGATCCGCGCGAAAATCGATGTGGACACGCTGGAAGAAGAACCCGGCGAGCGCCTGCTGCAAAACGAGGTCGCAAAGATCGAGCTGGTTCTCGACCGGCCTGTACCGTTTGAATCCTATGATCTTACCCGCCATCTGGGCGGCTTCATCCTGATCGACCGCATCACCAATGCAACAGCCGGAGCCGGAATGGTCCGTGCCGCCGCCGCCACGGAAGGCGCGGTCTGGCATCGTCATACCGTGGATACCGCAGCCCGTTCCTCGCTGAAAGCGCACAGCCCCGCTGTGCTATGGTTCACCGGTCTGTCCGGCGCCGGGAAATCCACCGTCGCCAATCTGGTGGAACAGAAGCTGCTGACCCAGGGGTGCCACACCTATCTGCTGGATGGCGATAACCTGCGGCACGGGCTGAACAAGGATCTCTCCTTCTCCCAGAGCGATCGGCGCGAGAATATCCGCCGCATCTCTGAGGTAGCGCGTCTGTTCCATGATTCAGGGCTGATCGTGCTGGTTTCCGCCATCTCTCCCTATGCCGCCGATCGTGCGGCGGCGCGGGCGCTGGTGCCGGAAGGCGGGTTTATCGAGGTCTTCGTGGATGCGCCGATCGACGAATGCGCCCGCCGCGATCCGAAAGGACTGTATGCACGGGCCAAGGCAGGGGAAATCACCGGCTTCACCGGCATCGACGCCCCTTATGAAACGCCGGAAAATCCAGAGGTGCATCTGGAAGCCTTCGGCAAGGATCCGGAACTGCTGGCCGAGCAGGTCATCAGCCATCTGCGGGATAGCGGGCTGCTCCGCTGACGGACGGGGAGCGCCCTGATCAGGCAGATTCCCCCCGCCACCAGCGGGCTGATGGTCATGCCGCAATCCGGTTTCGCCATCATGATGGCCGTACCCGGCTGGCCGACCTGGATCAGGCAGCCCCTCTGCGCGTGCTGCTGCCCATGCCGGAACCGGATGAAGCGCCGGTCGCAGCGCTGGTAAACATCGCCGGAGGGCTGGCCGGAGGCGACCGGCTGTCTTTCGCCATGACCCTGGATACGCAGGCCCGCGCCACGCTCTGCACGGCAGCGGCTGAGAAAGTCTACCGCTCGCTCGGCCCGGATACCGACATCAGCAACACCCTGACTGTCGGACCGGAAGCAGCGCTGGAGTGGCTGCCGCAGGAGACCATCCTGTTCAACGGGGCCAGACTGCGCCGCCGGATGAATATCTCGCTGGCCGCCGATGCCCGATTATTGGCCACCGAAACCATCATTTTCGGGCGGACCGCGCATCAGGAAATATTTCTGAGCGGCCATTTTTCCGATCACTGGCGGCTATGGCGTGATGGCAGACTGCTCTGGGCAGACAGTTTCCGTCTTCCGGACCAGCCTGCACGGGTGCTGGACCACCCATTCGGTCTGAACCATCATCCGGCTATGGCCACAGTCGTGCTGGCAGTCCCTGATGCCGCCGCCTATCGGGATCTGTTGCGTGAAAAATGGCAGGACGATACCGGCAAGGGCGCCACTGTTACGCGTCCCGGCCTTCTGCTGGGCCGTCTGATCGGCTCTGCCACAGCCGTCAGACAGGGGGTGGAAGAAGCAATCACCATCCTGCGCGCCACCGCGATGCATGGCCCGACGCGGCTGCCCCGCCTCTGGCTGAGCTGATCCGGCTGGACCACAACCAGCAACACCACCCATAATTCATCCTCCATTCTCAACGACCGCACGCAGGCCACGCCGATGCATCTGACTCCCCGCGAAAAAGACAAGCTGCTGATCGCCATGGCAGCGCAGGTTGCCAGGCGTCGTCTGGAACGCGGCGTGAAGCTGAACCACCCCGAAGCCATCGCCCTGATCACCGATTTCGTCGTGGAAGGCGCACGCGATGGCCGCAGCGTGGCGGAAATGATGCGCGATGGCGCCACCATCCTGACCCGCGAACAGGTGATGGAAGGTGTGGCGGAGATGATTCACGACGTGCAGGTGGAAGCAACCTTCCCTGACGGCACAAAACTGGTCACCGTTCACAATCCCATCCGTTGAGCGGAAAGGACATTCGGCGATGATCCCAGGTGAAGTTTTTTCAGCCCCCGGCGAGATCGTTCTGAATGATGGTCTGCCCGTGACGAAACTGGTCGTCGCCAATACCGGCGACCGTCCGGTTCAGGTCGGCAGCCATTATCATTTCGCCGAAGCCAATCCGTTGTTGCATTTCGACCGGGAAGCGGCGCGTGGACAGAGGCTGGATATTCCCGCCGGGACCGCGATCCGCTTCGAACCGGGGCAAAGCCGGGAGGTTCCCCTGATCCCCTATCGCGGGGCCCGAATCGTGCATGGTTTCCGGAACGAAACCGGAGGAGCACTCTGATGGCCCGCCTGTCCCGCGCCGCCTATGCCGGCATGTATGGCCCCACCACCGGGGACCGCCTGCGTCTGGCTGATACCGATCTGATCATCGAGGTCGAGCGCGACCTGACCACCTATGGCGAGGAGGTCAAATTCGGCGGTGGCAAAGTAATCCGTGACGGCATGGGCCAGTCGCAGATGACCAACGCCGCCGGTGCGATGGATACGGTCATCACCAATGCCCTGATCGTCGATCACTGGGGTATCGTGAAGGCGGATATCGGGCTGAAAGCAGGCCGCATCGCCGCCATTGGCAAAGCCGGCAATCCCGACACCCAGCCCGGCGTGGATATCGTGATTGGCCCCGGCACGGAGATCATCGCCGGAGAGGGACGCATTCTCACTGCGGGCGGGATCGACGTGCATATCCATTTCATCTGCCCGCAGCAGATCGAGGAAGCGCTGTCCGCAGGCATGACCACCCTGTTCGGCGGCGGCACGGGTCCGGCCCATGGCACGCTGGCCACCACCGTAACGCCCGGCCCCTTTCATCTGCACCGGATGCTGAAGGCCGCGGAAGGATTTCCGATCAATCTCGGTTTTCTCGGCAAGGGGAATGCCGCCCTCCCCGCCGCACTGGAAGAGCAGATCCTGGCAGGCGCCGCAGGGCTGAAACTGCATGAAGATTGGGGCTCCACGCCTGCCGCAATCGATAACTGCCTGTCTGTCGCCGATGCGCTGGATGTTCAGGTTGCATTGCACTCGGATACGCTGAACGAGGCAGGCTTCGTGGAAAGCACCATCGCCGCGCTGCGGGGGCGCACCATTCAGGCCTTCCACACGGAAGGCGCAGGTGGTGGCCACGCACCGGATATTCTGCGGTTGGTGGGGGAAGCCAATGTGCTGCCCAGCTCCACCAACCCCACCATGCCCTATACGGTGAACACAGCCGACGAGCATCTGGATATGCTGATGGTCTGCCACCATCTGGATTCACGCATTCCCGAGGACGTCGCCTTCGCGGAAAGCCGCATCCGGCGTGAAACCATCGCCGCCGAGGATATTCTGCACGATCTGGGGGCCATTTCGATCATCAGCTCCGACAGTCAGGCAATGGGGCGGGTAGGAGAAGTCATCATCCGCACCTGGCAGACCGCGCATAAGATGAAGCAGCAACGCGGCAGCCTGCCCGGTGAGACAGGCGATAACGACAATCTGCGGGTGCGGCGCTATATTGCGAAATACACCATCAATCCCGCGCTTGCGCAGGGGATCGCCGATCATGTCGGCAGCGTGGCGGTGGGCCGGTTTGCCGATCTTGTACTGTGGTCTCCGGCATTTTTCGGCGTCAAACCCGATATGGTGCTGAAGAATGGCACCATCGTGATGGCCCCGATGGGCGATCCCAACGCCTCCATCCCCACACCGCAGCCGGTACATTACCGGCCTATGTTCGGCGCTTACGGAGCAGCTCTGCCGGAATGCGGCCTGATTTTCGTCTCCGGGGTTTCTCTTGCACACGGTCTGGCGGAGCGCCTGCAAAGCCGCCGCGCCCTGCTGCCGGTGAAGAACACCCGGTCCGGCCTGTCGAAACGGGATATGGTGCTGAATGATTACTGTCCGCATATCGAAATCGACCCGGAAACCTATGAAGTCAGGGCCGACGGTGAACTGCTGATCTGTGAACCAGCGGAAATATTACCGATGGCGCAACGGTATTTTCTGTTCTGACTATCCGTGCTGTTGCAGGAATTGATCCATAATGACTGAAATCGTGCCTGTCGCCCGTCACATCCGCCGCAGCGGCGAATGGAATGCCTCCCACGCCGATGACAGCGTGAGACTGGATTATGATGACCGGCATCGCCGCCGCAGGGTCTACACCACCGAACAAGGACGCCGGATTCTGCTCGATCTGACCGAAGCAACCGTCCTGCGGGATGGTGACGCCATGCAGGCCGAAGATGGCACATTGATCGCCGTGAGGGCCGCACCGGAACCTCTGATCGAGATTACCGCGCATGGTACAGGCGAACTGGCGCGGCTGGCCTGGCATCTGGGCAACCGCCATCTTCCAGCACAGATCAGCGAGAACCGGATTCTGATCCGTGATGATCATGTGATTGTCGCCATGCTGCGTGGACTGGGTGCGCATGTGCGTTCCGTGACCATGCCGTTCGATCCTGAAGGCGGCGCCTATGGCGAGCATAACCGGCATCACGCGCATACCCATGGTCATCCACATGCGCATACGCATTCACACGATCATGGGAACGATCATACCCACACGCATGACTGACGATTCTGCCTCTCTCCCTTCCACTGGCGATGCCGCGCTGTACCGGCTGCTGAGCTGGCTGTCTCCGGCCTATCCGGTCGGGGCCTATACTTACAGCCACGGGCTTGAAACCGCAGTGGAGGATGGTCTGGTGCGTCATCGGCAGAGCCTGGCCGATTATGTCGCCACCGTGCTGCATGACGGAGCGGGAGCAATTGACGGTCCGTTACTCGCCGCTGCATGGCGGGCAGCACAGGCAGAAGATCATGCACAGCTTGATGAACTGGCTGCGCTGGGGGCTGCATGGCGCAGCAGTGCGGAAACCGCTCTGGAAACTTCTGCACAGGGGCGGGCTTTTTGTGATGTCACGCAGGCGGCATGGCCTGATCCAAGCTTTGCCGCTTTCTGCGCCCGTCATGAGGACAGCATCGTCCATCCCGTCGCCTTCGGAGTTGCCAGTTGCTGGCAGGAGATTCCGCTGCGGGCTGCTTTGTTCGGGTATCTGTCTGCTTTTGCCGCCAATCTGGTCTCTGCCGGTGTCAGGTTGATTCCGCTGGGCCAGACGGACGGTCAGCGGGCACAGGCCGCACTGCTGGATGATCTTCAGCGCGCCACCGATTACGGGCTGAACACCTCACTGGAAGACGCAGGCTCGGCCACCCTGATGCTCGATCTGTTCTCTATCCGTCACGAAACGCAATATACGAGGCTGTTCCGATCATGACCGCCCCCTCTTCTTCCGACCGCTCCACGCATGGCCCGTTCCGGGTGGGGATCGGCGGCCCGGTTGGCTCCGGTAAAACCGCGCTGACAGACCGTCTTTGCAAAACCCTTCGTGATTCCTACAACATCGCCGTCATCACCAATGACATCTATACGCGGGAAGATGCGGAATTCCTGACGCGCTCCGGCGCGCTGGCCCCTGAACGAATCGTGGGCGTGGAAACAGGCGGCTGCCCGCATACTGCCATTCGCGAGGATGCTTCCATCAACCTCGCCGCCGTGCGTGATCTGAGCCAGCGTTTCCCCGGCCTCGATATCCTGTTCATCGAGAGCGGCGGCGATAATCTGGCAGCCACTTTCTCACCGGAACTGGCTGATCTTACGCTGTATGTCATCGACGTCTCGGCCGGTGATAAAATCCCCCGCAAAGGCGGCCCCGGCATTACGCGATCCGATCTGCTGGTCATCAACAAGATTGATCTCGCCCCTCTGGTGGGGGCCGATCTGGGTGTGATGGACCGCGATGCCCACAAGATGCGCGGGACACGCCCGTTTCTGTTCACCAATCTGAAAGATCAGCAGGGTGTGCAGGAAATCGCTGATTTCATCCTGCAAAGTGGTGGGTTTGTCACTCCGGATACCATCTGATCCGGAGTGATCTTCTCCCAAACCGCAAGATCGGTCGTGCGCGCCGTCACTGTGCGCGTCCACAATGGTACCTTCACGGAGGACCAGCCATGAAGGTACCGCTTCAACATTATCATACACGCATGCAGAGGGTGCTCGATTACATTGACCACCATCTCGATGATGAGCTGAGCGTCGAGAGACTGAGCAATGTGGCGGCTTTTTCGAAATATCATTTTCACCGGCAATTCACGGCGCTGTTTGGCCTGTCCGTTCACGACTATATTCAGCTCACTCGCTTGAAGCGGGCTTCTTTCCGACTGGCCTATCGCAATGCCGAGCGGATTACCAATATTGCGCTGGATGCCGGGTACGATGCACCGGATGCTTTCGCCCGAGCCTTCCGGAAACAGTTCCGACAATCCCCTTCCGCATTCAGGGCATATCCGGACTGGCAACAATTGCTGGAAACATTTGAACCACTCGACCAGGCCAGAAGCAGACGTATACAGCCACGCTTCACAACAGCGGATATCACCATCCGCGAAACGGACCCCATACCGGTTGCTATCATGACGCATCGCGGCGATCCGGCGATGATTGGCGCAACGATTCAACGCTTCATCGCATGGCGCAAGACAACGGGGCTGACACCAAGAATCAGCCCGACCTTCAACATCTTTCACTCCGATCCACACACAACATCACCAGAGGAATACCGGCTTGATCTGTGCGTTGGCACAGCCAGAAGACGTGAAGCAAACGGCGAAAAGCTTGAGCAGGGCATTATCCCCGGTGGACGCTGCGCCGTCCTGCGTGCCACGGGGCATAGCGACAATCTGGAACAGGCTGCCGCTTATCTTTACCGTGTATAGTTACCCATCAGCAATGAAACACCGGGAGATTTTCCGCTGTACCGTCAGCGTATCACCCTGTTCCCTGATGTCGCAGAACATGAGGCCGTTACCGATCTGTTCCTGCCGCTCCAATAAATCAGCGCGGCACAATAGCATCGCCTGTTAAAACAGTTCTCCCTCCGCCTCTTCCGCTCCGTCCCCCCGGGTGGCGAGCAGATTTTCGGCCTCTTCCGGCTCCCGTCCCTCGACACTGCGCAGGGTGCGGGCAACAGCGCGGGTGCGGACACGGGCACTTTCGATCGTGTTGCTGAAGGTACCAGCCTGTTTGGCCAGACGCTCCAGCACCTTATCCATGCGCTCCATCTCGGTTTTGGTCGCACCCAGCAGTGTTCTGATCTGATCGGCCTTCTGTTCCAGCGCCAGCGTGACATGGCCAAGATGAATGGTGCGCAACAAAGCCGGAAACACGCTCGGCCCAAGCACCAACACGCGGTGCAGACGCCCTACCTCGTCAATCAGGCCGGGAACACGGGCTATTTCCGCATAGAGCGCATCAGTCGGCACATACAGTACAGCAAATTCCACCGTACGCGGCGGCAGCACATATTTCGTCGCGATCTTGCGCGCCTCATCCCTGATGCGACGGGTCAGACCGGCCACTGCCATCCGCTCCGCCTCCACATCTCCCGCTTCCGAGGCAGCAAGCAGACGTTCGTAATCCTCCACCGGGAATTTGGCATCAATCGGCAGGTAAACCGGTCGATCCCCTTTCATCGGCATGATGACGGCGAATTCCACCACCTCATCACTGTCATCACGCAGGCGTTTATTGGTTTCATAACTGCCCGGCGGAAGAACATCGTCCAGCATGGCGCGCACCTGTGCCTCCCCCCAGCCGCCACGGGTCTTCACATTGCTGAACAGGCGCTTGATGTCGCCGATCTGGGCCGTAACAGCCTGCACATCGCCCATTGCCTTCTGAACCGCTGCGAACTGGTCGATAACGCGGGCAAAACTCTCGGTCATCTGCTTTTCAACTGCGGCGTGAAGCTGCTCGTTCACCGCCGTGCGGATTTCCGCCAGTCTGGTCTCGTTGCTTTCACGGAGCCGGTCCAGACCTTCCCGCAGGGCGGTATGCAGATCCCCGATGGCACGGCCCTGCGCATCCCGCAATGCCCCCAGAGAACCGGTGACATCCTGGCGCAGCGCCCCGGTTGCCGTACCAACCTCCGAGAAAATACGGCCCATGGCTTCCGTGTTCGCATCGCGCAATGCCGCCGACAGCGCACGTTCCATATCCAGCAAATGCCGACGCATCGCTTCCGTCTCATCACGACCCCGCGCATCGGACTGCTCCACCATCGCCGCCAGACGGGAAGGCAGCGACAGCACAAGCCACAGAACCGCCAGCAGGGTCAGAGCGGATAAAGCCAATGCCAGCATATCCAATGTCATGAATGCTTACCCTACCCTTTGAAGAGCGCCCGCTATCCGCTATGGCTAACCCCATGTCCCAAGATTCGCATTCCCTGCAATCCTCGACAAGCGCTGGCCAGCCTCCCCCGTCGTCGGATAGTTCTGCGGCAGCACCGGCCTTCATCCAATGGGTTCTGTCCGTCTGTGTCGCCTGCACGGTCGGAGCCATTTACTACAATCAGCCGATGCTGGGGGCGATCAGCAAACAGTTCCCCGATCATCCTGTCGCCATCGGCATGATCCCCACAGCAACCCAGCTCGGCTATGCGCTGGGTTTGCTGCTGCTGGTTCCGCTCGGCGATATGTTGCCGAGACGCCGTCTGATCCTGATCCAGACTGTGGCAGCAGCGCTGACGCTGATATTCGCCGGGCTGGTGCAGAGCGCCGCCGGACTGGCGGCTGTTTCAGTGCTGGTCGGGGTGGGGGCGTCTGTCACCCAGCAGATCGTTCCGCTGGCCGCCGCTCTGGCCGCACCATCACGCCGGGGTGCCGCTGTCGGCATGGTGATGAGCGGGCTGTTCTGCGGCACTCTGCTCAGTCGCACCCTGTCAGGCTGGATCACCGACATGTTCGGCTGGCACGCCGCTTTTGAGGGAGGCGCCGTGCTCGATCTTCTGGCGGCACTGGCTCTGGCGATCACGCTGCCCTCTCTGCCCCCGGTGACACGCACCCGCTATGGCGCGTTACTGCTGTCGCTCGGCACATTGTGGAAGCAGGAACCAGTCCTGCGACGCTCAGCCTTTATCCAGATCGGACAGTTCGCCGCGTTCAGTATTTTCTGGTCCATTCTGGCATTACGCCTGGAACAACCTCCTTTTGAACTGGGGGCGGGCGCAGCCGGATTATTCGGTGTCCTCGGCATTGCCGGCATTCTGATCGCCCCCGTGGCCGGACGTCTGGCGGATCGGCGAGGGCCGGAGCTGATGATCGGGGTTGGCCTGATTCTGGTGCTGGCAAGCTGGAGTGTATTCTACGCCGTACCAGGCATCGCCGGACTTGCCGCGGGGGTTGTGCTGCTGGATCTGGGGGTGCAGGCCACACAGATCTCCAATCAGCACCGTATCTATGCCCTGCGGGCAGAAGCGCGCTCCCGAATCAACACGATCTACATGTGCTTGATGTTTTTGGGCGGGGCGGCCGGATCGATGCTGGGCAACCTCGCATGGCACAGCGGTGGCTGGACTCTGCTGTGCCTGCTGGGGGCCACCATCACTGCACTTGCCATGGGCGTGCATGTAACGGCAGCCCGATCGCAAAGGCGGTCATAAAAGCCTATTTTGCCGCGTGCTCCTGCTCCGCAATCTCCAGTGCATCCGTGCGCCAGCCGCTGCGCACACCCCAATTGCTGAAGACCAGCGAAATCACCGACACAATCACCATGTCCCATCCATAAGGCAGGTAATCATGCCCTCCGAACGCGGCACTGCCTGCCCATGACAGGGCCGCCATAACGAGAAGATACAATACGAACCATCTTGCAGCCCGCACATCATCACCGGCCCCAACCCAGCCTTTTTTGCTCTGGTAGTAGATATAGATGGGCAAGGCGGCGATCAGCAGCAGGATGATGTAACCGGTCAAAGGCCAGCGCGCCCAGTACAACAACAGCGACGCGCACATGAAAGCGAAATGGCCAATGACATAAATCCCCGGCAAACGCACCGGGCGATTCATATCACGTGCGGTACGACGCAGGCTCATGGCACAGATCGGTATCATCACATAGCTGATGATCGTTGCCACTGAAATGGCTGCTGCCAGTGATCCCCAGCCACGAAAGAAATACAGAAAAATAAACGAGACACCGAGATTGCACCACAATGCCCCACGCGGAATCCCATAAACAGGATGCACGACACCCAGCGCATCCGGTGCCGTGCCATTGCGCTGCATTCCGTGCAGCATACGCGTGGTACTGGCCATATAGGTTGTACCGGTGCCGCTGGGGCTGACGAATGCGTCCAGATACAGCAGCATCGCCAGCCAGTTCAGGTTGAGAGCCAGAGCAAGCTGCGCAAAAGGCGAATCAAAGGTTACATGCGCCCAGCCATTCACAATCTGCGCAGGGTCGACGACACCCAGATAAGCCACCTGAAGCAACACATAAATCGCACCGGACAACAACACGGAACCGACCACTGCAAACGGGACGCTGCGTGATGGATTACGCGCTTCCCCTGCCAAATTCAGCGGACTTTGAAACCCGTTGAAAGCAAAGACAATACCGGATGTGGCAATGGCGGTCAGTACACCGGCCAGGCCGTAAGGCAGCATGCCACCACTTCCAGCCCCGCTGACATTGGGGGCATGAAAAGAGGATGCCATCAACGCCACTGCCGTTGCCGCCGGAATAATGATTTTGAAAACGGTAATGGCTGAATTGGCCCGTGCAAACAGTTTGACGCCCCAGTAATTCAGCAAAAAGTAAATAATCACCAGGCCGGCCGACAACATCAGCGCAAAACCTGTCAGTTCCCCGTTCACCATGAGATGCTGCGCCCATGGATAGGGCCATGAACTCATATACTGAACCGAGGCTTCAGCCTCGATCGGAATAACGCTGACAATGGAAATCCAGTTGGCCCATGCTGTCAGAAACCCAAGCAGGGAACCATGGCTGTAGCGTGCATAACGCACCATGCCACCGGATTCCGGCATCATCGTACCAAGTTCGGTACCCAGCAGCGCAAAAAGCAGCACGATGCCCATTCCCAGCAGCCACGCAAAAATTGCGCCTGGCCCGGCAAGATTGGCTGCTCGCGCCGCACCAAATAACCATCCTGAACCGATAATTGATCCAAGACCAGTAAACATCAAAGCCCAGGGACCCACATCCCGCTTCAATCGCCCAGCCATCAGCGTATCGCTGCTTTCAAGGGATGTTCCTTTTTTTTCTTTGCATACTGAAAGCTAAAGTCATTTATTATTATGATATCAGCACATCCCAGCCCTGCTGTAATCCCCAATCTGCTTGCCGAACGCTTAAATAACCGTCAGGGTTGAAGTGCGAACAGAACCACTGATCGTGCCGTTACCGCATAAACCTGTCCGATCCGGTAGGCACGGGTTTTGGCACTTTCCGGCTGGCTGGTGTCAAATGTCAGTTCCCATCGCCGTGCCCCGGCACAGGGTGGCAGATGAAACGGAACTTCCTCATGATGGGCATTGTAAATCACCAGCAACGTGGTGTCGGTTCCCGCCCGCCTGACACCGCTGGCCTGTGCACGTCCATCCATCAGCATGCCGAAGCACCGTGTGCCGTTTTCCCAGTCGGCAGCTTCCATCGTGTCGCCACTGGCAGCGATCCAGGTGACATCCTGAACGCCGAGTTCCTCATCATACGCGCCAGTCAAAAAGCGTCCACGCCGCAGGATGGGAAACCGGTCCCGCAAAGAAATCAGTGCCCGTACAAAAGCTATCAGGGCATGACCATCCGCATCGATGTCCCAGTCGACCCAGGAAATCTCGTTATCCTGACAATAGGCATTGTTATTGCCCTGCTGCGTGCGTCCGAACTCATCGCCCGCCAGCAGCATCGGCGTTCCCTTCGCAAGGAACAGCGTTGCCATAAGATTCCGCTTCTGCCGCTCCCGCAATGCACAGATCGCCGGATCGTCGCTCGGCCCCTCCACTCCACAATTCCAGGAGCGGTTATGAGAATGGCCGTCCTTGTTATTCTCGCCATTCGCTTCATTGTGCTTGTCGTTGTAGGTGACAACATCCTGCATGGTGAACCCGTCATGCGCAGTGACGAAATTCACGCTGGCCCATGGCTTGCGGCCACGACGGTTATAAATATCGGCCGAGGCGCATAGCCGCGCAGCCATGGCAGAGGCCGTTTCCTCTCCTTTCCAGAAACCACGCACCGTATCACGGAACCGGTCGTTCCACTCGGCCCAACCGGGCGGAAAGCCGCCGACCTGATAGCCGCCAGGCCCCAGATCCCACGGTTCCGCCACCAGTTTCACGCGGGAGAGAACAGGATCCTGCCGGCAGCTGTCCAGAAAGCCGCCTCCTTCATCGAATCCGTACTCTTCACGGGCGAGAATAGTTGCGAGGTCGAAGCGGAAACCATCAACATGCATTTCCTCCACCCAATAGCGGAGGCTGTCAGTCACCATCTGTAACACCCGGGGATGAGACAGGTTCAGCGTGTTTCCGGTGCCGGTATCGTTGATATAGTAACGTGGATCAGGGGCCAGCCGGTAATAACTGGCATTGTCGATACCGCGGAAAGACAGGGTCGGGCCACGCTCATTTCCCTCGGCAGTATGGTTATAGACGACATCCAGAATGACCTCGAGACCGGCATCATGCAGATGCGCAACCATCTCCTTGAACTCCGCCACTGCACCGGTGGCAGAATAACGCGGATGAGGTGCGAAAAAGCTGATCGTATTGTAGCCCCAGTAATTGGAAAGATTCTGTTCGATCAGGAAACGATCATTAATGAAGTAATGAACCGGCAGAAACTCGATGGAGGTCACACCGAGCGATCTGATATGCTTCACCACCTCCTTCACCGACATACCGGCGAAAGTACCGCGCAGAGGCTCCGGCACCATGGGATGGCGCATGGTGTAGCCGCGCAGATGGGTTTCGTAGAAAACCGTTTTTTCCCATGGCACGCTGGGGGGATGATCTCTACCCCAGGTGAAAGCGGAATCGATCACCCGGCATTTCGGCATGAATCGGGCGCTATCACGTGTATCGAATGAAAGATCTTCATTCTCATTGCCGATGATATAGCCGTGGCAGGCATCATCCCAATGCAGATCGCCCACCAGAGCCTTGGCATAAGGATCAAGCAGCAGCTTGTGCGGATTGAATCGGTGCCCGACCTCCGGCGCATACGGGCCGTGTACGCGATAGGCATAGACCTGCCCAGGCCGGGCATCCGGCAAATAGCCGTGCCAGACCTCATCGGTATATTCGGGCAATTCAATCCGCTGTAATTCCCGCATGCCTGAAGAATCGAACAGGCAGAGCTCGACTTTTGTCGCATTGGCGGAAAACAGCGCGAAATTAACGCCCAGCCCATCCCAGGTTGCCCCCAGTGGATAGGGCAGACCCTCACTGATGCGCGTTCTCATGATTGCAATCAGACCTCGACGATGGGGTTCGGCAACAGGGAAACTATGCTGCCCCAGTTGAGGGGCTTCAGAACAGGGCCAATCCAGCCTTTGATCATGCCGGAACGGGATATGGGTGGGGAGAATACCGATATAACACGAAAAACAACTTATTCTGCCAGTAGAGAAGGCCTCATCAGTCCGGACAAGGCCGGCAGAATCGTTTGCAGATCACGCTCGGCCCTGCACACCAGATAGAGACCCTCAAGCCTTCCCTGCCCCCCGGAGAGCGGCAACCCGTCCTTATCCAGCGGCACAGCATGAAGCCCGAGATCAGCATAAACCTGAAGGTAGGTCTCCCCTACACCCCATAAAGCAGTCTCCCGCCCCTCCTGGCTCGCCAGATCGCGGAGATGCCACACGGCAGAGACACGGTCTGCCTCTGGCCCTGTGGGGTCACCCAGACCAAGCAGCAGCGATCCGACGCGACAGAACGGAATCCCCGCATGCGCTGCCTCCCCCAGAACGACGCCATCAGCCTTGGGAATGCTGAGACCGTTCATACGGGCACAACGCATCCGCCATTCGGGCGTCCATGGTTGAAAAGTAACATGCGCCGGACGAATCAGCCCCCATATCGCCGCAAGTCCGGCGAGTACCGCCCCAGCCACACTGGCACGGATTGCATTAGGCACATCCGCTGACAGTACAATACTCCACCAGGATGCCCCGGCCAGTCCACTCACATGCCGCTCGAACCCTGCCAGCATCAGCAGGCAAATCACCAGGGCAAAAAGCGGTACCATCGTTTCGGCCTGCATCCGATCACGGAGACAACGGGCCTGACGGTAAAACGCCTCCCTGAACGGAGCCAGCAGCAGCCCGGTCAGAATCAGGACGGCTGAAACCCATACCCCTTCTCCTCGCGCCAGAGAGACCGCAGCCCCACTGAGCAGCAGCAGAATGGTCATCCCCCACGCCAGACGCACACGCTGCGCCAGACCGACCGCCATGACCAGCAGACCGGTTCCGAGCAGGGAAGGGAAAAACATTTCCACCTCTCTCGCTGCCCCGAATGTATCAATACCGAGCCAGGACAGATCCGGATTAGGATCGACGAAATTCAGACCGAGCAACAGGGAGCCGCTCAGGGCCACAGCCCCGGTTGCCGCCCCCACGGCCAGATCAGGCGCGTTCCAGCGCGATGGAGCGGGCAACGCATCCTGCCCCTGATCCGCTGACGAAATGGCTTTACGGCCGCGCAGCAGAAGCTCGTTCCCTGCAAAAAGAGCGCCGGATATGAAAAGCGGGATGATGTAATAATAGAGACGGAAAACCAGAATCGCACTAACGATCTGAGGCGGGGGCAGCCAGCCGGACAGCCCAATCAAGATGGCGCTGTCGAATACACCCAGTCCTCCGGGAAGATTGGCCGCCAGACCGGCTGTGTAGGATGACAGATAGACCCCGAGAAAACGCAGATAGGTCAGCCCCTCCGCTTCCGGCAGCAACGCGTAGAAAATTGCCGCCGTCACCGCCACATCCGCCGTTGCCAGCAGAACCTGCAAGACCGCCATTCGTGCGCCGGGCAGCGATATTTCATGGCCGAACATCCGGAACGTACCGAACATACGGGCCAGAGTGACATAACCAGCGACCACGGCCCACATCCCCACACCGAGCAGATGCATGCCCCAGCCAGGCAGCCACTGACCGAAGAAGGGAACGGATTCCGGCTCCCACAGCAGAATCGCCCCGCCCAGCACCATGCCCCCCAGGCCAAAGGTCAGGCTGCAAAAGGCAATGACCTTTCCAATCTGGACCGGTGTCAGGCCCCAGTGCGCGTACAACCGATATCGCACGGCAGCGCCGGAAACCGCCGCAAACCCCAGATTATGCGCCAGTGAATAGGCACAGAAAGACGCCAGAGAGACCTTCCAGTAACTGACCCGCCGTCCGGCATAAATCGTGCCGAGCCTGTCGTACAAAGTCAGCACGGCATAGGAAACCACCGTATATCCGGCAGAGATCCAAAGCACGCGATTGGGGATCTCCTCCAAGGCGCGTTTAATGTCATCCACCTTCAGATGGTGGAATTCCCTCTGCACCACATAGATCGCACCGATCAGCAGCAGAATTCCCAGAAAAGCGGGAGCCCGCCGCAGGATCCGCTTGCCGCGGACCAGCAGCCTCAGCTGGCGGATCCGCTTTGCGTCAAGTCGTTGGAGTGTTTTGGCGCGCAAGGGCGGCCTCGATCAGAGAAGCGGTTTCAGCAACGCCATAGACGGCAACAAAGTTACCGAAGCGCGGCCCCTCCGCCTGCCCCAACAGCACCTGATAAAGACAGCCGAACCAGGCGCGTAATTCTGCAAATTCATGTCTCTTGCCGACCTCGAACACTGCATTCTGCAGGACGGTTTCGGACGTATCGGGTTCCATAGCCCGCAGCACATCGCGCAGATCAACAAGGGCAGCCCGCTCGGTCTCTGTCGGGTCGCGATAGTTTTTCTGCGGCAGCACGAAATCTCGGTAATACATCACCGCATGATCGGCCAGCCGTGCCAGAAAAGGCTGCGTCTCCGGGGTAGCACCGGGGCAGTAGCGGCGGATGAAGCCCCACAGAATATCGGCATTCTCTGCATTCACCACGCTGGCCAGATTGAGCAGCATCGCGAAACTGAGCGGACTGCGCTGTTCCGGCACCTGCCGTCCGGCAATATGCCAGGAGGGATTGGTCTTCAGCGCGGCCTCATCCTGAGTCGCGGCCTTATCAGCATGGGCGAGATATTCATCGGCAGCACGCGGGATGACGTCAAAATACAGGCGCTTGGCCCGCTGCGGCGCATTATACATGTATTGCGCCAGACTTTCCGGCGGGGCATAGCGCAACCATTCCTCGACGGACAGGCCATTGCCCTTCGACTTGCTGATCTTCTGGCCATGCTCGTCCAGAAACAGCTCGTAGGTCAGCGTTACCGGCGGCTGGCCACCGAGAATGGAGCAGATGCGGGAGGACAGCCGCACACTGTCAATCAGATCCTTGCCTGACATTTCATAATCGACGCCCAGAGCATACCAGCGCATCGCCCAGTCGGCCTTCCACTGCAACTTGGCAGCACCACCGGTGACCAGCGTCTCGAAGCGTTTGCCGTTCTCATCCCGCCAGACGATCGTTCCAGCCTCCACATCGCGATGCTCGATCGGCACCTGCATCACGATACCGGTTTCCGGATGCAGCGGCAGGAAGGGAGAGTAGGTCGCCCGACGTTCCGGCCCCAGCGTCGGCAGGATGACGGCGGTCACCTCGTCATACACTTCCAGCAGACGGCGAAGGGCCGCATCGAACCGGCCCGACCGGTAATATTCGGTGGAGGACGCGAATTCATAGGAAAAGCCGAACCCGTCCAGAAAGCTGCGCAGCCGGGCATTGTTATGGGCGCCGAAACTGTCATGGGTGCCAAACGGATCAGGCACGCTGGTCAGCGGACGGCCGATGAATTCCGCCAGCATTTCCTTGTTCGGGACGTTGTCCGGCACCTTGCGCAGCCCGTCCATATCATCGCTGAAAGCCAGCAGGCGGGATGGCAGGCCGGTCAACTCCGTAAAGGCGTTCCGCACCCAGGAGGTGCGCGCCACTTCCCCGAATGTGCCAATATGCGGCAGGCCGGAGGGGCCATAGCCGGTCTCGAACAGCGCCTCCCGCTTTCCGGTCGCGGCCAGACGCGCGGAAACGCGCTGCGCTTCCTCAAAAGGCCATGCCTTGGGAACATCCGGCGTCTGGCCGGAAGAGGAGGGATCAGAGGGGGAAGAAGCCGATAAAGACGTCACCATGCGGCGCAAGCTAGAAACGGCAGCGCGTCCGGTCAATCGGAGCCGTGAACATGGCTCCGCTGACCGGCAGGAAATGCTGCCGGATGCACACACCGGCCCGATGCGCAGATACGCTCTGGCGGCTGGTCTGGTTAGCCCTATAAAGGTCTGATGCAGTCCCGCCCCCCCAGCGTCATCCGGCAGGAGTCTTCTTCACAGGCAGGGTATGCCGCCCTTGTCGCCGGATACGGACAGGCCGCGATCATTGATCAGGACGGCGTGCTGCACCAGACCAGCAGCGCCAGAGCCGCCACCATGCTCCGTACACTGCCGCCTGTGCTGGTTATTCATGCGCCCGCCACACTGAACCGGCTTGCTCTGCATGGTCATGCCATGCCGTGCCTCGATCTGCTGGAGCTGTTCGCTTTCGTGCTGCCCGGCAAAACCGCCTCCCCCACCCCGCGCGGGCTGGCGCTGGCGCTCGACCTGCCACCACCAGGACCTTTGCTGGAGGAACAGGTCACCAGCCTGTCCCGGCTGGCCTCCACTCTGCTGACCCGGTTGCAGGCCGGACGCATGACCCCGCTGAACCGGGATGCCGCTGCACTCGCCGCACGGATGGGGCAAAGCGGCTGGGCATGGGCGCCTTATGTGATGCAGGCGCTGGGGCAGCCCGATGCCGCCGCACAGGCCAATACGCTGAGAATCTGGAACCGGCTGCCGGAATGGGAAGACCTGCCGCCCCCGCCGCCGCCCTCCTCCCACCCGGTCAGCGATACCGAGGCAAGAAGCCGCCTGCGCAGCATTCTCGGCACCGAGGCAGAGCAAAGACCAGGACAGGCGGATTATGCAGGTGCCGCCAGCGCCGCCTTTGCACCGAGACAAAGCCAGGGCGATCCCCATCTGGTGCTGGCCGAGGCGGGCACCGGCACCGGCAAAACGCTGGGCTATATCGCCCCTGCCAGCCTGTGGGCCGAGCGTAATCACGGTTCCGTCTGGATCAGCACCTATACCCGCCATCTGCAACGGCAGATCGAGGGTGAGTTGGCCCGGCTGTTTCCCGATCCCCTCATCAGGCGGCAGAAAACCGTGCTGCGCAAAGGACGGGAGAACTATCTCTGCCTGCTGAATTTCGAGGATGCCGTGGCCAGCGTAGCCGGGCTGGCGCATGCCCGCACCATTCCGCTTGCGCTGCTGGCACGCTGGGCACTGGTGACAGAAGATGGGGACCTCCAAGGTGGCGATCTCCCCGGCTGGCTGCCGGAACTGTTCGGCGGCGGCCTGCTGCCGGCCCTTGCGGACAGGCGCGGTGAGTGCATCCACGCCGGATGCGGCCACTGGAAGAAATGCTTCGTGGAACACAGCATCCGCCGGGCACGCGGGGCCGATCTGGTGGTGGCCAATCACGCGCTGGTCATGGCGCAGGCCGTGTGGGGCGGGCTGGACGATACGACAGTGCCCACGCGCTATGTTTTTGACGAAGGGCATCATGTCTTCGATGCCGCAGATAGTGCGTTTTCCGCTATCCTGTCAGGGATGGAAACGGCAGAACTCCGCCGCTGGCTGCGCGGAGCAGAAGGCGGCCGTTCCCGCGCCCGCGGGCTGCGTCGCAGGCTGGAGGAGTTGGTGGCCGATGATCCCGACCTTCAGACCCCGCTGGAAGCAGCCCTGACCGCGGCCACCGCCCTGCCTTCGCAAGGCTGGCAGATGCGTCTGGCCGAAGCGGCCCACGATGCACCGGAACACCCGGATTCTTCACCCGGCAATGGTCTGCTGCCCGATCTCGGCGGGATCGAGGCCGGACGACAAAATCCGGCGGAAGCCCTGCTGCATCTGCTGCGGCGTCAGGCTCTGGCCCGATCGAATGACAGGGCAGACCTGCCCCGCACAGCCATTGAGGCCGATCTGCATCCGGTTCTGCCCGAACTGCCTGAAGCCGCCGCCGTGCTGGATCGGGCGCTGGACCGTATCCTCCAGCCGCTGAAAACCCTTCGCCAGCGTCTGGCCGACCGGCTGGAAAGCGAATCCGACACGCTCGATCAGCCAACCCGCAGCCGGATCGAGGCCACCTGCCGCTCCCTTGGTCGGCGGGCCATCGACCCGCTTTCCGCATGGCGCACCATGTTGCTGGCGATCCAGTCGCCGCCCCCGGAAGCAGGACTCCGGCCGGAGCATGTGCATTTCATCCGCCTGCAACGCGGCGATACCGGCGACCGGGATGTCGGACTGCACCGGCACTGGCTGGACCCGACCATTCCTTTTACCGCCACACTGGCTTCACCCGCACATGGATTGCTGATCACCTCCGCGACGCTGCGTGACGGCGGCATGGAAGATCAGGCCGCTGCATGGGAAGCGGCAGAAGCACAGGTCGGCGCGCCGCATCTGCCCTCCCCCGCCATCCGTGCCGCACTGGCCAGCCCATTCGACTATGCAGCGCAGACGCGGGCCTTCATCATCACCGATGTGGGATACGATATTGCGGCCCTCGCCGCTGCCTACCGCACCCTGTTTCTGGCGGCAGGCGGAGGAGGGCTGGGGTTGTTCACCGCTATTACCCGGCTGCGCGCCGTCCATGCACGGATTGCACCCGCACTGGAAGCGGAGGGGATACAAGTCCTCGCCCAGCATGTGGATGCCATGGACAACACCACGCTGGTTGATGTCTTCCGTACCGAAATCGATTCCTGTCTGCTCGGGACCGATGCAATGCGTGACGGTGTGGATGTGCCGGGCCGTGCTCTACGGCTTGTTGCGTTCGAACGTGTGCCTTGGCCGCGTCCGGACATTCTGCATCGGGAACGCCGCATTCATCTTTCTGGCGGCATGCCGTCAGCTTATGACGAGCGCATCACGCGCATGAGATTGCGACAGGCTTTCGGGCGACTTGTGCGCAGCGCTTCCGATCGTGGAGTGTTCGTATTGCTGGACCGCCGGACACCCAGCCGCCTTCTCACCGCCTTTCCCCCTGGCGTCACAATCAGACGCGTCGGGCTGGCGGAAGCCGCGTCAGAAGCAGCCGATTTTTTGGGACCTGAACACAAAAACGTGATCAGCGCTGACCCATTCAGAATTTGATACGTTTCGGCTTGCGCCCTTTGCCAGTATCAGCGAGTTTTTTCCTATGTTGACCCGTGAAACACTGACTCCCCAGGAAGCCCTTGTGTGCACGATGGTGCTGGTGGCGGCCGCTGATGGCGGTATCACCGACCGCGAAATCGGCACGATGGCCGGATTGGTCCAGTTTCTGCCGGTTTTCCACGGTTTCACAGCTCAGGAACTGGCCACCGCCACCGATGCCACGGTCAATCTGCTGCGGGATGAAAACGGACTGGCCCATGCCTCCCGTCTGATTCGAAACGCCTTGCCGAACCGGCTGCGCGAAACCGCCTATGCTCTTGCCTGCGAAGTCATCGCCGCCAGCAGTGAAGCCCAGCAGCCTTCATTGCGTATGCTGGAGATGGTGGCCCACGAACTGCATCTGGACCCGCTTGTCATTACCGCCATCGAACGCTGTACCCGCGCACGCCACCAGCGGGTTTGATTCTTTACCCTGCCGGAACCTGCCCTGACGGAACATGTACCGTCAGAGAGCGTTCGCCTTCCATGACAACAAAAGCATGGGAGATGGACATCATGAGCCACAATCATAGTAAGCAAGGCCCGGATTTTCAGTCCTCCGTCACCCTGATTCAGGCCAATTTCGACAGCGATGAAGCCGTGCAGGCGGCCATTGATCGTGTCATGCAGACCGGGATCGACCGGGGCGCCATTTCCCTGACCCATCGTGACAATGTCCCGGCTGGTCCCGATGACAGTGTCGATGCACCCACGACAGAAACCGATCACCGCCAGTTGCGCACACTCGGGGCGGGCGTTGCAGCGGCGGCAGGCGCTATGGCTGCTGCTGGTGCCGTCGTGGCGACAGGCGGTGCGGCCGCCCCGGTGATAGGGGCTGCGCTGGCAGGCGGTATGGTGGCAGGCGGTGCAGCAGAAGGCATCGGGCAGGCGGCAAGCCAGGCCGGGCACGAAAAACGTGAAACAGCTGCAGAGTCCAATGCGCTGATTCTGTCAGTCTCCGTGCAGGATGCGAACCAGCAATATCGTGCCGAACGGGCCTTGTCAGAGGCAGGTGGAACCTCAATTCACCGGATTGAGAAGGTCTGACCCCTCCCGATCCATGTCTGAACACAAAAAAACCGGTCGCCCCATCAGGAACGACCGGTTTTCATGGTCTCATGATCAGATCAGCACGATGCTGTGAAGCATCAGGCTGGCTGAGCAATCAATCAGGCCACGCGAAGGTTGGTGGCAGCGGCCTTGCCGCGTTCCATCGCAACTTCGTATGTCACCTTCTGACCTTCGTCCAGGCCACGCAGACCAGCCGCCTGAACAGCGGTGATATGCACGAACACATCCTTACCGCCATCCTGCGGCATGATGAATCCGAAGCCCTTTGTAGCATTGAACCACTTAACTGTACCCGTAGCCATAGCGCGTCACTTCTCCGTCGTTAACACCACACACATTGTGCGGTGATCGACAACCGAGCCTTTTGTATTACTTGAAGGCTCCCCCCGGTGGGGCACCGGTGCATGTGTTCCGAAAAACACTCTCACCGGGAACGGACGCGCAGCAAGGCAAGCAAAAGTACGATTGACAGTTTGTAGTGGGACAGAAAGCACTGCAGATGTCAATTGTGGATCAATGACAAACCACATCAGGGATCGACCAAAAACCGGCCTCTGGTCTGGTGATTCAACACGGCTCACAGAAAAAGGGCGGCCACCAGGGCCGCCCTTCCATCGTCGGTTGAACGGATGGATCAGAAATCCATATCGCCCATGCCGCCCGGAGGCGCACCAGCCGGCGCTTTCTTTTCCGGCTTCTCGGCAATCATCGCCTCGGTGGTGATCAGCAGGGCCGCGACGGAAGCCGCATCCTGCAGAGCCGTGCGAACGACCTTCGCCGGGTCGATGATACCGGCCGAAACCAGATCCTTGAACTCGCCGGTCTGGGCATCGAAGCCGAAATTGTAGGTGCCGTTTTCCAGAACCTTGCCGGCGATCACCGCACCGTCCTCACCCGCATTTTCGGAGATCTGACGCAGCGGCGCCTGCAGGGCGCGGCGGATGATTTCAATACCGACCTTCTGATCGCCATTGTCATAGCCGAGATCGGCCAGCTTCAGGGACGCGCGGGCCAGAGCCACGCCACCACCCGGAACGATGCCTTCCTCGACCGCGGCGCGGGTCGCATGCAGCGCGTCATCGACGCGATCCTTGCGCTCCTTCACCTCGACCTCGGTGGAGCCGCCGACGCGGATGACCGCGACGCCGCCTGCCAGCTTCGCCAGACGTTCCTGCAGCTTTTCACGGTCGTAGTCAGAGGTGGTTTCCTCTGCCTGCGCGCGGATCTGGCTGCAACGGCCCTTGATGTCGTCGGCAGAACCGGCGCCTTCGACGATCGTGGTGTTTTCCTTCTCGATCAGCACGCGCTTCGCGGTGCCGAGCTGCTGAAGGGTGACGGTTTCCAGCTTGATGCCCAGATCTTCGCTGATCACCGTGCCGCCGGTCAGGATCGCGATGTCTTCCAGCATCGCCTTGCGACGATCACCGAAGCCCGGAGCCTTCACGGCCGCGATCTTCAGACCACCACGCAGCTTGTTCACGACCAGGGTGGCCAGGGCTTCGCCCTCGACATCCTCGGCGATGATCAGCAGCGGACGGCCGGACTGCACGACGCTTTCCAGCAGCGGCAGCAGCGGCTGCAGCTGGGCCAGCTTCTTTTCGTGGATCAGGATGTAGGGGTTATCCAGCTCGGCGATCATCTTCTCCGGGTTCGTGATGAAATACGGAGAGACATAACCGCGGTCGAACTGCATGCCTTCAACGACGTCCAGCTCGGTCTGGATGCCCTTGGCTTCCTCGACCGTGATGACGCCTTCATTGCCGACCTTCTGCATGGCCTCGGAGATCATGCGACCGATCTCGCTTTCGCCATTGGCGGAGATGGTGCCGACCTGAGCGGTCTCGGAGGGGTTGGTGATCTTGCGGCTGTTGGCCTTCAGATCCTCGATCACCACGGCGACGGCCTTGTCGATGCCGCGCTTCAGATCCATCGGGTTCAGGCCAGCGGCCACGGCCTTGGCGCCTTCACGCACGATCGCCTGGGTCAAGACGGTCGCGGTGGTGGTGCCGTCACCGGCCTTGTCGTTGGTTTTCGAGGCCACTTCGCGCACCATCTGGGCGCCCATGTTCTCGAACTTGTCGGCCAGCTCGATTTCCTTGGCGACGCTCACGCCGTCCTTGGTGATGCGCGGTGCGCCGAAGCTCTTGTCGATGACCACGTTGCGGCCTTTCGGACCCAGGGTCACCTTCACCGCATCGGCCAGAATGTCCACGCCGCGCAGCATACGCTGACGGGCGTCGCCACCGAATTTTACGTCCTTGGCTGCCATTGTCGTTTCTCTCGATTACAGTCTGTGGGGAGGAAAACAGGACTTCATTCAGAATAAAGGCGCAGGCTTTTTGCCGTGCGCAGCCTTATCCGATGATGCCCATGATGTCGCTTTCCTTCATGATCAGCAGCTCTTCGCCGTCGATCTTCACTTCCGTGCCGGACCACTTGCCGAACAGCACGCGATCACCAGCCTTGACATCGAGCGGCTGAATCTGACCCTGCTCGTTACGCGCGCCGGCGCCGACGGCGACGATTTCGCCTTCCATCGGCTTTTCCTTGGCGGTGTCAGGAATGATGATGCCGCCAGAGGTTTTTTCCTCAGCGTTCAGGCGACGGACCACGACGCGGTCGTGCAGGGGACGGAAACTTGCCATCGGAAAACGCTCCATAAAACTCGTGCGCCTCTGTCCGGCGCTTGATGGGCTCGTTTGTTAGCACTCCCACGCGGAGAGTGCCAGCCATGTATGGCAGCTCATTTCATTTTTCAAGCAATCGGCGCGCAGACTTTGTGAATTTTTGGCAGCCACAGTACAGCGCGAGTGCTAATGCATTGATAAGAAACATTTTTCTTGAAATCGCCCCAACCGCAATGTCACGTTTCTGAAACGGGCTGCGGTCAGACGGGCGCAGGCCCGGATTTTTTACCGTCAGGAGGCACCCTTATGAATCTTGGCCGTCAGTTGCAGGACTATCGTCTGACCACCGCTGAAATTCTTTATCACCTGCCCGACCATCCCGCCCTGTTGCAGAGCTATATCTGGCAGGAGCTGGACATCGCCCCCCGCTTTCCGGAACTCCATAAATTTCTGGATTTCTGGAGTCGCGAGCTTGAGGGCAGGCTCCATTCAGTGCGCGTGACCGCTGCCGGTCTGATCACGCCCGGCGAGATTCGTCATCCGGCGCTGGTGGCCACTCTGCACTGACGGTCTCATCCGGCTGTATCGCCTCCCGTCCCAGCCGGGTGCGGCGATACAGCCAGAACCCAAGCATCATGGACATACAGAACAGCAGGATGGCCACGGCCAGCTGAACGCCATGACCGATTCGGGTACCCCCGCCCAGCAGCACGAACACCAGGGTTTGAGGGATAAATCCGACGATACTGGCCGCCACAAAAGGGATCGGCCGGATATCCAGCACGCCGGCCAGAATATTGAGCAGCAGATTACTGCCGACCGGCAGCAGACGCAGGGTCAGGGTGGCGCTGAATGGATGCACGGCCAGGAGCCGGCTGAGCCTGACCAGACGCCCACCCTGATCGCGTCTTGCCAGAAAACGCCGCATCCAGGCGCGCGCCAGCAGCCGTGCCCAGAGAAAATCGGCACCGCAGCCCAGCACGGTGGCGGACAAGGCCAGACCAAATCCTTCTGCCGCCCCGAAACTGTATCCGCCCGCAAATGCCACCACCTGACGCGGCATTCCGACCGCACAGGACAGGGCGGCCAGCAGCAGATAGGACGTCCAGCCGCCCGTGCTGCGCAGTCTTTCAACCGACAGGCCGCGCATGATCAGCCCGGCCGCAACCAGACCGGCGATCAGCAGGAGCGGCTTGCCGACACTTTTCCACAAAGGGGGTACGACACGCAGCGATACGGACGGAGCAGCCTCGGGAGGCTCGGTTGTGACCATGGCCGTCCCGGTTAGCGTCATGACCGGGCAGCATCAAGCCATACAGGAGCCCCATGTCACTGCCCCCATGTCGCTGCCCCCATGTCGCTGCCCCATACAGGCATCATCGTGCCTGCTGTTCGGCTGTCGCTGAAACCGGTATAGAGCGGGCATGTCAGACCATATCCGTGCCGCATCCTCTCCCTCCCGCCATGGCCGCCAGTATGCTGTGACTCCGCAGCAGCGTAACCGCATTCTGGTTGCAACATGGATGTTCACGCTCTGCTTCATGATTTTGGTGATGGTCATGCTCGGAGGGGCGACCCGGCTGACCGGTTCCGGCCTGTCCATCATGGAATGGGCGCCGCTGATGGGCACGCTGCCACCGACCTCCCAGGCTGAATGGGAGCGGCTATACGCGCTGTATCAGAAGATCCCGCAATACGCGCTGGTCAATCATGGCTTCGGGCTGGACGGGTTCAAGCATATTTTCTGGCTGGAATGGACCCATCGGCTATGGGGACGCCTGATCGGGCTGGTTCTGTTGGTGCCGCTGATCTTTCTGGCAGTGACGCGCCGGATCGAGCGCACCCTGATCCCCCGCCTGATCCTGATTTTCGTACTGGGTGGCCTGCAGGGGGCAGTCGGCTGGTTCATGGTCGCCTCCGGTTTTTTTCCGGACAGCACAGCGGTTTCGCCCTACCGTCTGGTGGTCCATCTCTCCTTTGCACTGCTGCTTTACAGCGCCCTGCTCTGGACTGCGCTCTCGGTCCTCAATCCTGAGCCGCGCCCGCTCCCCGGCACGGTGGGACTGCGCCGGATGAGCATGGTTACGCTGGTGCTGGTCTGCATCACCATCATTGCCGGCGGCTTCGTCGCCGGTATCCATGCCGGGCTGGATTACAATACCTTCCCCCTGATGGATGGACGACTGGTCCCGGAAGGGTACGGCGAAGGCCCCCGTGCCATGTTCGAAAACATCCCCACCGTCCAGTTCGACCACCGCCTGCTGGCCACACTGACGGGCCTGACAGCGCTGCTGACCGGGCTGATCGGATTCCGCAGAGGCGGCAATGCCCGACGTGCCGTTTTGCCGCTGATGGTCGCGGTGATCTTGCAATATGCGCTTGGCGTCGCCACGCTTCTGAGTGTCGTCGCCATACCAGTGGCCGTGGCCCATCAGGGTATGGCTGTTCTGCTGCTGACTGCCGCGATCGTCACCCTGCATAGTCTGCGTGGTGCCGGCCGCACCGCTTCCATCAATGCCCCGGCCTCTTCTCACTAGCCGGGCAGGAGTTCTCATGAGTCTCGATACCGCCCTCGCCGCCACCGATAACCTGTTCTTCGAGCGCGCGGATGCGGCCCTCGATCAGGACAGCGCCCTGAAAATCACGCAGGGTGCCCTGCATGGGGCCGAGGATGGTGAGCTGTTCCTGGAATATCGGGAAAGCGAGGTTGTCAGTCTGGATGATGGCCGTATTCGCGGTGCGAATTTCGACACCGCGACGGGTTTTGGCCTGCGCGCCGTCGCCGGTGAAGCCACCGGCTATGCCCATGCCGGGGAGGTCAGCGAAGCCGCCTTGCGCCGTGCCGCCACCACAGTCGCCTCCGTCGCGGCCGGCCATGGCGGTACCCTCGCCGAGCCACCGCGGGCGACCAACGCACGGCTGTACAGCGACGCCAACCCGCTGCCGAGCGTCGATTTCGCCACCCGCACCGCCCTGCTCGCCACCATCGACGCCTATGCGCGGGAAAAAGACTCCCGCGTGCGTCAGGTGACGGCCTCGATCGTCGGGGAATGGCAGGCCGTGCAGATCATCCGCGCTGACGGACTGCGCGTCGCTGATCTGCGTCCGCTGGTCAGGCTGAATATCGCCGTCATCGTCGAACAGGATGGCCGCCGGGAAAGCGGCAGCTTCGGCACAGGTGGCCGCTATGGCTATGATCGCCTGCTGACCGAGGAAACATGGAAAAACGGGATCGACGAAGCCCTGCGTCAGGCGCTGATCAACCTCGACAGCCGCCCGGCGCCAGCCGGGGAAATGCCCGTCGTGCTCGGCTCCGGCTGGCCCGGCATCCTGCTGCATGAAGCCATCGGCCATGGTCTGGAAGGAGATTTCAACCGCAAGAAAACCTCCGCCTTTGCCGGGCTGATGGGACAGCGGGTCGCAGCGCCGGGCGTCACTGTGGTCGATGACGGCACCCTGCCAGACCGGCGTGGCAGCCTGACCGTGGATGATGAAGGCACGCCTTCCTCCCGTACCGTGCTGATCGAGGATGGGATTCTCACCGGCTATATGCAGGATCGGCTCAATGCCCGGCTGATGGGCGTCCGCCCCACCGGCAATGGCCGCCGCCAGTCCTATGCCTATGCACCGATGCCGCGTATGACCAACACAGTCATGCTGGGCGGCAGGCATGAGAAGGAAGAAATGATCCGCTCGGTAAAACGCGGCCTGTACGCAGCGAATTTCGGCGGCGGCAGCGTAGACATCACCTCCGGCAAGTTCGTGTTTTCCGCCAGCGAGGCCTATCTGATTGAGGATGGCCGCATCACCGCCCCCGTCAAGGGGGCGACGCTGATCGGCAATGGGCCAGACAGTCTGACGAAAGTCGAGATGATCGGGCCGGATGTGGCGCTGGACCCTGGAATCGGCACCTGCGGCAAAAGCGGTCAGGGCGTTCCGGTCGGTGTCGGGCAGCCGACGCTGAAACTGACCGGCCTGACCATCGGCGGTACAGCTGACTGAAACAGTTGACGCAGTGCCGGAACGAATTTTTTCATTCCGGCCTGCGGTGTATCTTTTCCGATAGCATCCGGAAATCTGGGGGGTCTATCCGGGCAGCCACACCGCCGCCGCACTCTGAAGATGAATGAGATTTAAACAGATTCAGGGTTTTCTCCCGGCTCTCTCCATGCCAGCGATACTTCCTGTTTCAGGGTAAGCCTGCATCAGGCTTGAGAGCATCCAATGATCAAACGTAGCATGATAGATCGCATTTTCTGGAAAACCGGCGCCTTATTGGCATTCGCCGCTCCGGCCATTGGTATGCTCACGGTTCCTTTCATGGCCCATGCCATGCAGGAGAGTCATTCTGCATCTTCCTCTTCCATCCATGTGGAAACATCCTCCCCACCGCCGAACTGCCCGGCTTATGAGGTGCCGCCCCTGCATCTCAAAAATCTGCGGGATGCGCTGGAGGATAACGAGGAGGTGGTGATCGTCGCCATCGGTTCCTCTTCCACGCAAGGATGGATGTCGTCAGATATTGGCGCCTCCTACCCCGCGTTGTTGCAGAAGGAGCTGTCAGAGGCTCTGCCGCATGCCCATATCGCCGTGATCAACCGGGGCATCGGCGGGGAAGACGTGACCGAGGAAACCCCGCGCCTGCAAAGTGACGCGCTGGATGTTCATCCTCAGGTCGTGATCTGGCAGGTCGGAGCCAATGGGGCGATGCGCAATATCAGCCCTGACGTATTCCGCAAGATGGTCATGGCCGGGGTCATCCGGATGCACAAAGCTTCCGTCGATGTGGTGCTGATGGATAATCAGCGTGCGCCCCGTATCATCGCAACCAAGGAAGGCACATTACTGGACAGCACCATGGCCTCCATTGCCCAGAAGACCGGCGCAGCGCTGTTCCAGCGTGGGCAATTGATGGATCACTGGCGGGATATGGGCCACCCATATGCTGATTTCATCGCCTCAGACGGGCTGCATCATAACGATCTGGGTTATCGCTGCGTGGCGCATGCCCTGGCACAGGCGATTCTGGCGGGGCTCAAGGAAACCGGGGCCAAACAGGACACCACCTCCGGCCTTCCCCATCACGCCGCCCATCCGGCGGTCAGAAAAGCCTCGCCCGGTAATGCTCAGGGACCGGACGGGGATGATGATGGAGATGATGATGGCAGTTAGGCAACCTGAGCCTCGTTGAAAATCCGGCTCACATCCCCTGCCCAAACGCTCTGATAGCGGTTCAGCCAGTGCTCCGCCTGTGTGGGAGCGCCGCCTTCCACGATGTCCCGCAGCGGATCGAGGTATACTTCTTCCTCCTGCCCACGGGCACGCAGACCGTCAGCGGCGATGGCGACCAGATCGCGGGCCAGATCGCGTACCGTGCCACCCGCGAAAGGCGTGTTCACCGCCTGCCTTGCGACCTCGGATCGCAGCCCGACCAGACTCTGCCATCCATGGCGGTTCATCAGCGCGGTGGCAGCCTCCAGCGCCGCATCGTCGTAAAGCAGACCAACCCAGAGCGCCGACTGAGCCAGCATCATCGCCATACTGCCGGCATCAGCGCCCCGCATTTCCAGAAAACGCTTCAGTCGGACTTCCGGAAAAGCCGTCGTGGTGTGATCGGCGAAATCACCGATGGTCGGACACTCCCCTTCCCGGCCCGGCAGACGCCCGGCCATGAAATCACGGAAACTGGCTCCGGCGACATCGACATATCCGCCATAGCCCTCACCAGGGCGATGCACGAAATACATCGGCACATCCAGCAGCCACTCTGTCCAGCGTTCGAAGCCGAACCCGTCCTCGAACACAATGCCCGGCAATCCCGTGCGATCAGGGTCGGTATCCGTCCAGATATGGGCGCGATAGGACAGGTAACCATTCGGCTTTCCCTCCGTGAAGGGAGAGTTCGCGAACAGCGCCGTGGCCACCGGCTGGAAGGCCAGCGCAACCCGGAATTTGCGGACCATATCCGCCTCTGATTGCGTATCCAGATTCACCTGCACGGTGCAGGTGCGCAGCATCATGTCCAGCCCGAGCGTCCCGACTTTGGGCATGTAGGCCCGCATGATTTCGTACCGGCCCTTGGGCATCCATGGCATCGCGGCGCGGCTGTGCAACGGCTGGAACCCCAGCGGCGCGAACCCCAGACCCAGCGGAGCCGCGACACGATGCAGCTCGGCGAAATGGATTTGAAACTCCTGCCTTGTCTGGTGCAGGTTCGTCAGCGCCCCGCCGGACAGCTCAAACTGCCCGCCCGGCTCCAGCGACAGGGAAGCGCCGAGGGAAGAAGCCGGACCTTTCAGCCCGATTGCGTGGCCACGGTCCAGAATCGGCGCCCAGCCCTCTGCCGCCTTGACAGCGTGCAGACCTTCCAGGAGCGCCGAAATTCCGGCAGGGCCATCATAGGGCGGAGCAGCAAGATCGGTCAGGGAAAAGCCGAATTTCTCGTGCTCGGTGCCGATACGCCAGTCGGAACGCTCACGGCAGCCGCTGGCAAGATAATCTGCAAGCTGACGGGTCGTGGTCGCCGGAGTGATATCGGCATCGCCTGGATTGGACATCGGCTTCCTGACTAACTGGAACGTTACAGGGTTGCATCCCTGTGGTTACTCAATCGGCAATATCAGACACAGGCGGAGCTGTCAGCAAGGCCAGCCCGGCAATGACGGCCGTCTCCGCACGCAACACCGTTCGGCCGAGAGAGACCGGAATAACATGCGCATGGGAACGCAACAGAATCAGTTCCTGTTCTGAAAATCCGCCTTCCGGGCCGGTCAGCAGGGCAGATGGCCCGGCCACCCCTCTGGCATGCGCCGCTTCGGACCGTTCGATTGCCGCATAGAGTTGCCGATCCTCCGGCCAGTCACGCAACAGGGCCGGCAATGGCTGAGGCGCCTGCAGCACCGGAATGGTCAGGCGTTCACACTGCTCTGCGGCTTCGACCGCGATGGCTTCCAGCCTCGCCGTATTGATGCGTTCGGCATTCGTGCGGGTGGTCATCACCGGAATCAGGCGGGAGACCCCGAGCTCGGTCGCTTTCTGCACCACCAGTTCGGTATTCGTGCGCTTCAGCAGGGCAAAAACCAGCCATGGCCCCTCTTCCGGCACGGGGGCACGAAGCTGCTCCCTCAGGCTGAGTGTGGCCCCCTTGCGGTCGATCCTCTCAATCACCGCCCGCCATTCGCCATCCGTGGCATTAAACAGGCTCAGCGCATCCCCTACCCCGCGCCGCATCACGGTGCCTAGGTAATGGGCGCGCGCGGCATCCAGTGTTAAATGCTCGCCCCCACGCAGGGCATGGTCCATATGCAGCCGGATGGAAGGGGCACGGGCGGATGAAAAACGATTCGAGGCTGTCATGACGCGGCATCCTGCCACAAACGCTGCCAGCACGGCAGAGAAGATGCCAAGGCCTCACACCGATCTCCGCCCCGATGGCTGGATTGCCCGCCTGCCCCGGCGGATACAGCCTTATGCCCTGTTGGCCCGTCTTGACCGGCCTGTCGGTATCTGGCTGCTGTTTCTGCCGGGCGTGTGGGGGATTCTGGCGGCACGGCCGCCGGACCAGGAAAGCCTGCGCCTGATCGTACTGTTTCTGATCGGCAGCGCGGTGATGCGGTCAGCGGGCTGCGTCGTCAACGATATGTGGGACCGTGATCTGGACCGCAGCGTCGCGCGCACCGCGGGCCGGCCACTGGCCGCCGGAGTGCTGGGGATGCGTCAGGCGACTGTGTTTCTCGGCCTGCTGTTGCTGGCGGGATTACTGGTTCTGCTCCAGCTTCCGAGGATAGCACAAATAGCCGCCGCTTCATCCCTGCTGCTGGTGGCGGTCTATCCGCTCGCCAAGCGCGTGACATGGTGGCCGCAACTGGTGATGGGATTCACGTTCGGCTTCGGCGCTCCGGCAGGCGCCATCGCCGCAGGGGCGGAGACGGGGCCGGACTGGTGGCTGGTCGGGCTGCTTTATGCCGCGGCTATCGTCTGGGATCTGGGCTTCGATACGATCTACGGGTTTCAGGATATCGAGGATGATGCCGTGATCGGCGTCAAATCCACCTCCCGCCGTTTCGCGCATATGCCGCGGCGTTTCGTCGGCGCAAGCTACGCCTTGATGGTGGTTTTCCTGATTCTTGCCGGGATCAGGGCCGGGCTGCCATGGCTGTATGACCTTGCGCTGACGCTGCCCGCCGCCCTGCTGCTATGGCAGGTACACAGGCTGGATATTCTCAATCCCGCAGCCTGTCTGGGGGCTTTTCGGGCCAATACCCGAATCGGGCTGGCAGTAGCGGGAGCTTTCCTGTGGGGCTGGATCGGATTGTTGCCATGAAAGACATCGCCTTCATCCGCGAGAATACGGCATGGTCCCGCGCGCCTCTGGTGCCGGAGCTCGGGCTGTTTCTGGCCACCGCCATCACCCCGATCTGGCAGGCCACAGAAGACTGGCTGGCGCAGCGGAATGTCGAGCCGCCTTTCTGGGCCTTTGCATGGCCGGGCAGTCAGGCCATCGCCCGCCATGTGCTGGATCATCCCGAACTGGTGAAGGGCCGCCGGGTGCTGGATTTCGCGGCAGGATGCGGGCTGGCGGCTCTGGCCTGCGCCCGCAGCGGGGCCCAGGAGGCGGAGGCAGCAGAGATAGATGCGCTGGCTCTGGCCGCCACCACGCTGAACGCGACTGAAAACGGCCTTGCCGTCCGTCTGGCCGACGGCGATGTGGTGGGCAGCCCATGCCGCTGGGATCTGATCCTCTGCGGCGATGTCTGTTACGAAGCCCCCATGACCCGCCACATCATGCCGTGGCTGCGGCGCATGGCGGAAACGGCAGAGGTCTGGATCGCTGATCCCGGGCGCAGCTATCTGCCGCAAGAGGGTATGACCGCCTTTGCCGAATACACCGTTCCGACCACGCTGGAACTGGAAGATCGCACGGAACGGCATGTGCGCCTGTTTCGTCTTTCTCCCTGATCACTACCGCTTCATCAGTACCGGAATGCGCGCATGTTCCATCACATGCCGCGTCACCCCGCCCAGAATCATCTGCCGCAGGCGAGAATGGGAATACGCCCCCATCGCCAGAAGATCGCAGGAAAAATCCTCTGCCGCCTGTAACAACCCGGCTCCGACATTCCCATCGACCGGATTGAAATAGGCTATCTCTGCCCGAATACCGTGACAGCCGAGGTAATCCACCAGTTCCTCCGCCTCCGGTCCCTGACGGTAATAGGAATGAGCCGTCAGAATACGTACTGCCTCTGCCTTCTGCGCCCATGCCAAAGCCGCACGCACAGCCGACGCACTTTCGACCGTACCGTTCCAGGCAATACAGACCCGGTTGCCAAGCGTATCCCCCGGCTGCTCCGGCGCCATCAGCAAAGGGCGTCCCCCGTCAAAAAGCACCGCATGCAGCGCCTCGGTCGAGGACAGATCGTCGTCTCCAGACGGGCGGGCAATGACGGTGAGATCGGCCACACGGGCCTGCCATGCCACGATGTCCTCCTCCTGCCCTGTCTTTTCCTCCAGCCGGATGGAAACGGGGGGATGCCGATCACCGGTGACGGCATCAATCATCGCCTGAATGGCCACGCCCCGTTCCCGTGCTTCTTTCTCCACCGCCTCGATCATGTCCTGCACCATCGCGCCGGACAGGCCTTCGGCAGCCAGAGGGGCTATGTCACTGCCAGCGGTACGGATGTAAACGGCCAGAATCTGGGCATCCCATCTGACAGCGGCCTGTATCGCGACCGCCAGTGCGGAGCGGCCACGGCTTGGGCAACGGAGCGGCAATAAAAGCTTGCGAATGGCCATGGCAGCTTCCTTTTCCGATAATACCCGCCTGTCCTGCCGCGCAGGGATCTGTCTACACCCGATCCTCCGGCGTTACCGGCCTTATCGAGAGAACCTGATCGGTCCTGATCGCACCATACAGATGCGGGAAAGGCGGCTGGTCCGGCTCCGACACCTCCCAACGTAATGGCGCGGACAGGCCGTCAGCCGACAGAACCAGCAGCAGCAAACCGTCCTGCTCAGAGTAATGAAGCCGCAGCACGAAAGAGAGTTGCTCCGGCGTGCAGAGATGGATGAATCCCTCCCGCTCCAGACCAGGCGGCGCATAGTAACCCGACTTTAGAGCATTCTGCCAGTCTTCGGGGCTGATGATGTGCAGCAATGTCGGGGATGTGCTCATCTCATACTTCCCGAAAAAATGGGGCACAGGCGGCTTCCAGCCATGCCTGCTCCGCCGGGGGCAGCAGCGGGCCGATCTCTGCCAGCACGCGGGCGTGATAGGTATCGAGCCAGACCTTTTCAGCCTCTGTCAGTAAATCGGGCTCAATCAGGGTGCGATCAAACGGGGCCAGCGTCAAAGTCTCGAAGCCGAGGAAAGGCCGGGTGGCATCGGGGATGTCCCGTGACTGCACCAGCAGCAGATTTTCCAGCCGGATGCCATATTCTCCGGGCTGATAGTAGCCCGGCTCATCAGACAGAATCATGCCGGGACACAGCGCGACGGGACGTGCCGCACGTGAGATAGAGGCCGGTCCCTCATGCACCGACAAATAGCTGCCGACGCCATGACCGGTGCCATGATCGTAATCAAGCCCCACATCCCACAAAGACCGGCGCGCCATTGCATCGATATGCGGTCCGGCCACTCCTTGCGGAAATTGCAGCGTCGCCACGGCGATATGCCCCTTGAGAACCCGTGTGAAACGATCCCGCAGCAGCGCAGGCGGCGCATCCGGGCCGATCCAGATCGTGCGGGTCACATCCGTCGTGCCATCCAGATACTGGCCGCCGGAATCGATCAGATAGACCTCGTTTGGTCGCAAGGGCCGGTCTGTTTCCGCCGTGACGCGGTAATGGATCACTGCACCATGTTCAGCGGCCCCTGAAATGGCAGGAAAGCTTTCTCCCCTGAATTCCTCAGCCTCCTGACGGAATGCCAGCAGACGGGCAGCGGCACTGGCCTCGGTTTCGCCCTCCCGCAGCGGATTCAGGCTGTACAGGAAACGGCACAGCGCCACGGCATCACGCTGATGGGCACGTCTGGCTCCCGCCTGCTCGACCTTATTCTTGCAGGCACGTGGCAAGGCACAGGGATCAGCGCCTGGACTTAATACAGCCCCTGCCTGCCGCAACACCTGCGCAAACCAGACGGGGGCCGTAGCAGGATCGAGTCGAACAATCCGGCCCCCCAGCGCCTTCAGGCCTGCTTCCAGCTCCGTCCGGGAGCGCAAGGTCACGTCAGCGCCAAGCCATTGCGCGGTGGCCGCGGGAATTTTCTCCGGCGCCATGAACAACGTCACCTTGCCATCGGCGAACAGCACGGCAAATCCCAGCGCATAGGGCGTGAAAGGCACATCCTGCCCCCGAATATTCAGCAGCCATGCCAGAGAAGCAGGGTCCGTCAGCACCACCGCATCCTCGCCAGACTCGACCAGAGCATGTCCGATTTCCGCCCGTCTGGAGGCAGAATCCTGCCCAGCCCTCTCCAGCGGATGCGGCACGGCCGGAGCCAGAGGCGGCGCGGGGCGGTCCGGCCAAACCGCATCGACCGGATTGGCGGCAACCGGCACCATATCCAGCCCGGCCGCGGTAAAGCGACCCAGCCCATCCTCGCTGATCAGCAGCGGATCATAGCCGATCCGCGCCCCTCTCCCCGCTGCGCTCACCAGCCAGAGCGGAGGAGGTGTCTCGATGATATGGCACTGCTCCCAGAGAGAGGAATCCGTTTCCTGAGTGGCCTGAAGCGTGTAGCGCCCATCCGTGAACAGGGCCGCACGCTGCTGCAACACCACCGCAAGACCCGCACTTCCCGTGAAGCCCGTCAAAAAGGCCAGCCTTTCCGCACAGGCCGGCACATATTCGCCCAGATGTTCGTCAGCACGCGGAATAATGAACCCGTCCAGCGCCTGCCCTTCGATCACCGCCCTGAAGGCTGCCAGACGCGAAGCTGCCTGACCATTTTGCTCCGTCCCCAGCGTTGCCATCCTGCCGCCCTTATCTCTTTTTGCACTGCAACATATGCATGCCTGTCTTTTAGTCTTTACTCGCCGCTTTTGAAGGCAAATAGATCATATAATCGCCACAAGGACGCTGCCTTTCTGATGAATGCCAAGGAGGCCCGGCAGCGCCTCAGGGAACTGATCACATGACCACCACGACCTTCAATCAGGGTTTGCTTTCCTCCCGCAGCCTGCCCGCACAAATAGTTGCCGTCCATGGCTCCCTATGTCAGCAGTTGAAGGCTGTTCACCAGCGCCTTCAGAACGAACGCGCCCGTCGTTGTACAGCCCGCATTCTGGCAGCCCGCACGGATCAGGAACTGGACGATCTGGGTCTGCATCGTGGTCAGCTGCGCATCGAACGCACCGGTCTGTTCGACTGATCCTTTCGCCGAGCTGATCGGATAGAAATGGGCGCGATCCTTTCGGGATCGCGCTTTTTTATTGGTCGCCGCCGAGGCTGGTGCGGGCCAGACGGTCAAATTCCTCGATCGTCAAGGTCTCCGCCCTGCGATCACCGGCAATGCCCGCACGGGACAGCAATGCTTCCCCCCCCAGTGATTTCAGAGCACCACGCAACATCTTGCGCCGCTGACCGAATGCGGCCGCCGTGACCCGTTCCATCGCCGTGAACAGGGCCGGGGAGGGTTGCGCCTCACGCGGCCACAGCGCAGCCACAGAGGAATACACTTTCGGGGGCGGATGAAAGGCTCCGGGCGGAACCGACATCAGCATGTCCACCCGACAGGTCCACTGGGCCAGCACCCCCAGACGACCGTAAGCATCGCTACCCGGTGCAGCACAGATTCGTTCCGCCACCTCCTGCTGGAACATCAGGGTCATGCTCTCGAACAGCGCTGCCTGACGCAGCCAGCCAACCAGAAGGGGCGTGCCGACATTATAAGGCAGGTTGGCGACGATGCGTCTCGGAGCTGTGGTCAGCGTGCCAAGATCGACCCGCATCGCATCCGCTTCCAGCACCGTCAGACGATCAGGGTAGAAGCCGGCAAGCTCCTCCAGCGCCGGAATTGCCCGATGGTCCAGTTCAATTGCCACCACCCGCTCCACGGCGGTTTCAAGCAATGCACGGGTCAGCCCACCCGGTCCCGGCCCGATCTCGATCGCGGTACGGCCCTGCATCGGGCCGGCCTCCCGCACGATTCGCGCCATCAGATGCGGATCGAGCAGAAAATGCTGACCCAGCGCCTTACGGGCTTCCAGCCCATGGCGGGCAATAACCTCGCGTAAGGGCGGAAGCGCCGGAGGGAAGCCAGGCACCGTCCCGACAGCCTCCTCAGTCATGGCCCCGCATATCAATCAGGGCACGACGGCGCAGTTCACGCTGGAGCTGACGGCTGGCAGTTTCAACACGTTCGCCCAGAATCTGGTTCGAAATATCTTCCTTGCCCGGCAGACCGAAATTCTTCTGGGTCCGGCTACACACCATCATGATGGCAATACCGTCCTGAGAGACGATCGGCTGGCTGGGCTGACCCACCGGCAGCGAAGCCAGAAGGGCACGGAACTGTGGCGGATTAATGCTTTCCAGACGAAGCTCACCGGGATTGGAGGGCCGGGATCCGCCCATTGCCTTGCTGGCGGCCTCGACTGCGGCGCAATCATGCATACCGGCAGCAGCGGCCTTCGCATGCTCAAGCGTTTTCCGCTGCTGATCCGTGGGGGCTGCCGGATTGAGCGGGGTCGTAAACGGATAGAAAACCTGTCGGATCGATAAGGCAGTCCCCTGATCATTACCGATGATCCGCTTGCCGTGCAGGGCCACGATCTCGATACCCCCCGCCACGTCGATCGGGTTGCTGATCGCCCCCGGAGGCATTTCCTTCAGCACCGAGACAACCTGCGGATCGAGCTGATTGGGTTGCACCCATCCCAGATCACCGCCTTCAAGCGCGGTCTGGCTCTGGCTGAACTGGGCGGCGACAACAGGAAAAGGCGCTCCGTTGCGCAGCTGCTGGATGACCGTATCGGCAAAATCATGGGCCGCCTGCGCACGGGAAGGATCATCGACGGGAATAAAAATTTCCGAAACGCGATATTCCGTCTGGCCCTTCTGGGATGCCAGCAGTTCTTCCTCGTCCTGAATTTCCTTGTCGCTGATCCTGACACGCTCACCCAGCTGCTGACGCAGCACACGTGTCCAGCCCAACTGAACACGAATCTGGTCAATCAGTGTACGCATGCTGACACCATCCGCAGCCAGTTTGTGGCGCAGCGCATCCGGCTGCATGCCGTTCCGCTGCTCCATCCCCTGAATGGAATGGGCGATATCACTGTCTGTGATCACGATGCCGCGGCGCTGTATTTCCTGGAGCCGCAATTTTTCGTCCACCAATTGGCGCAGGACCTGAGGGGTCAGGCGATCAAGCACCTCTTTCGACATCGGCAGACCGGTGGACATGGCGAACAGACGCCTGCGGGCATCAACATCCCCTTTGCTGATGACGTCACCATTCACAACCGCAACAATACTGGTCGCATCCGGAGAAGGTGCCGGCGCCTTTGCCTTTCCCATGGCATTACCGCCATGTGTTGCGGCCAGCCCTGAATGAGGGAAAAGCATCGACATGCCGGAGCCCGACAATGCCAAACCAGCAAGAAGAAGGGCGCGGAAACGGTCAACAGCCATGAGGGTAAGCGTCCTGTCCTGATCCTGATATCTCTGATAGCCAGCGGCAGCCCGCTTAGAAAGCCCGGAAACCAAATGATCCCAGCGTTTTAAACGTCAGAGAGAACATGATGGTCTCGTTCCCGGTATCGTTCAGGATCGAGGTATAGCGTTTGTACAAACGCATCGCCAAAATGAAGCACTCATTCTCGTAAGCAATGTCGCCACCCAGCGCCACCATCTGCTCAGCTTCCATATTGCGACGCGCATAGGCGCTGAGGCGCCAGTGCTCATAATGCGTCGACAGGCCGAGCATGACTTCGTTACGCGGTGTCGTGACCAGCTGATAGGCGGGCGTAGAGACAGGCAGCACCGTACCGGGCGCATAGGTCAGATCGTAAAAACTATTCTCGGCCGTATACAGATATCCGACATTGGCGCGCAGCCATGACGGCCCGAAGGATGCCACGGCCTCCCCATAATGGATCCGACCGCTCCTGTGATCGAAACGGCCACGTGTCGTCAGATCATATCCGATGCCGCTCAGGCTGACCCGCCCCACAATATCCGAGGCACGGTCTGACAGGCCCAGCCCGGGCATGAATGTGTCATCCCGATGGGTCCGGTAGGACTGACCGACCAGCCCATCCAGCATGGTGGTCCTGTATTTCCAGGAGGCATGAAGACCGACATTGGCCCGGATGCCGCCTTCCATACGGTCAAGGCCGTTGAAACGGTTGAGCGAAAACAGATTGGCGTCGGTAAACTGCGTCACCAGACTGTCTTCATTAGGGAAATAGCGATACCCGCCTCCCCCCGTATTGGGGGCCACGATCAGCTGGGCAATCGGCTCGACCACCTGCGTGCCCCACTGTCCCGCGCTGCGTGTCAGCGGCAACCGGACCTCGACCGCCGCCTGCGGCAGAGCACGCGCATCGGTTGTACTGGTATAGGGTGCATAGACCGGCTGCTGGTTCAGTCCCGTCGCATTATAGGCGACCGTATCACCATGCAGCGTGAATTTCCAAAGATCGCCGAAACGCCCGATGGCAGGCCGGTCCCAGTTCAGGCTGAGCGAGGCTCTCTGATCCGAAACGCCTTTCTCGCGCAGGACGCTGAAATCATCAGTCCTGAGCGAGAAATGTCCTCCCAGTGAATCCGGCTGCCCCGCATATTCATAGACATAATGAGGCAGGACATAAGGAACCGTCGAATTGGCGAAAGAACCGCTGATCCCCTGATAGGACAGCGCGTTCAGGCGCGTATAGGAACCCTGACCAAAACCCTCCAGATAGATATTGTTCGACAGGACGTTCGTGCCGACGCCGGAGATATGATAATCGCGCAGATAGGCAGCCGAGGTCGCATTGTTCAGGTTGAAGCCGTAACGCCATGTATCGTCATAGACGAACTCGCCCTTCGCAAAGATCAATCCCTGAAAACCGGGCCGGATCGGGTCGTAATAGGCATTCCTGTCGGTGCGGCTGGACGACGCCACATAGGCCGCCGCCACATTGATCTGCATGTCCCCGCTGTTGAATTTTTTCCGGTAATAGGCCTGCAACTGCGGACCGGTCTGCGAGGGCAGGGTCGCGGTCAGGGTGACATCGGATGAATCATCGATCACCAGATAGTACGGAACCCGGGCAAAAACACCCAGATAGCCGGACTGACCGATCCCGGGCACCATGAAGCCGCTCTTGCGCTTTACCGAAGGATCGGGATGCGACATGTAAGGGAGGTACAGCACGGGAATGCCGTAAATCTCCATCACCGCATCCTGATATTCGATTTTTTTCTCCTCCAGATCCTGCGTGCCGGTAAAAGCGCGTATCTGCCAGAAAGGCGGCTTTTTCGGGTCATCCAGACACAGGTTGCAGGTCGTGTAGAGCACACGGCTCATGTCATTGACCTTACCGTCGGTGCGACGCATGCCGTTGGCAACCAGCCGACCATTGAATTTCAGCAGGGCGCGCATGTTTTTCATCACGCCGTCTTTCATGCCCTGACTGAGTTCGGCGTAATCACTGAACAGCACCTCGCCATCCGGCTCCAGCAGCACCACATTGCCGGATGCGGCGGCAATATTGGTGTTACGGTCATACGTGACCTTGTCGGCGCGCAGTACATGATCGCCCTGCCACGCTTCTACATGCCCCTCCGCACTGACCAGCGAGCCATCACGATCATATGTCAGATGATCGGCAGTGAAGGTGACCGGCGTCTGCCCGCTGACCGTGGAGCCTTTTCTGCGCGGTGAGGGGGTCGCCACGGGCGGAGGAGCGGAAGCTCCGTTCGGATCGCTGCCTACCATGGCAGGCTCCAGCGCTGATGAACCGCTGGCACCGGGAGAGGATGTCTGGTTGAACTGGTTGAACAGGCTGTCATTCGCCTGCAGGGAACTGACCTGGGCAAGGGCCGAAACCCCACCGGTCAGTACGCAGACAGACATCACGCCCAGAAACAACGATATGCGGTGATCATGACCAGAAGCCGTCAGCCCTGACAGGACCAGCCGCGTCTTCACTCTTCCGGTGCCGTTTCGTTTCATGTGCATGCGTGTCCTTAGCCTGCCCGCGCACGATCTGTCAGCATATCAGCCGTCTTCCAGATGCAGCAGCAGCGCCACTGCCAGCATCAATCCCGCAACCGAGGGCGCCCACGCCGCCAGGACCACGGGAACAGTGCCGGACTGCCCGAATTCCTCCGCGACCTTGGAGACAACGAACAGACAGAATCCGGCCGCCACGCCGCTGCCAATCATCTTGGCGACCCCGCCCCGACGGGAAGGTCGCATGGAAAACCCCGCCGCCACCAGCGCCATGGTGGCACATAGCAAAGGAAGGGCCAGCAGGGACTGAAAGCGCAGACGATGCCGCAACGAGGAGAACCCCGACCGGTCCAGCAGGCGGATGAAATCCGGCAGGCTCCAGAAGGACAGCGTATCAGGGGAGGCAAAGCTTTCCTGAATACGCCGCACGGTCAGATCGGTCGGGATCTGCACAGTATGCGGCGGGTCAGGCAGATGGCTGGGACGCAGGACTCTGGCATTGTCCAGCACCCATTGGCCGGCGACCAGCCTCGCTGTTGCCGCCTCGATCCGCTGGACCAGACGATCCTCGGAATCCAGCCGGAAAACACTGATAGAGGAAGCCTGCAGACTGTTTTTATGCGCCGCCACCTGCATCGCATGGATAATCGACACACCATGCGGGTCCAGCCCGGGATCGGACTGACGCAGCCAGAGCTGGCCGCCCGCCAGCCGCATCGGGCCACCGGTGGTACGCAGATAGGTGTTGTCGAGCAGCTCTGCCCGCGACAGCATAACTGATGAAAGCGGACTGATCACCGTCATGGCCAGAATCCCCAGCAGGGCAGCGGCCCCGACCGGCAGCGCCAGAAACTGCCAGGCGGAGATACCCGCAGCCCGGGCCACCACCAGTTCCGAGGATCGGGTAAGCCGCCAGAATGCGCCAATTCCCCCCAGCAAAACCGCGAAAGGCAGGATGGTGATGCTCATCCACGGCAGGCGTAGCGCCGCGATGGTCGAAACAAGCCCGAATGAGACATCCGGCTTCGTGGCCGCCCGACGCAGCAATTCGATGAAATCAAACAACCCGACCAGCAGGGTGAGGGCAACGAGAACAACCAGCGCAGCAGCCAGAAAAACCCGCGTGATATAGGATGACAGGGTCAAGGCGCGGATCATTTAACGCGCCCCTGACGGAGGAATACTGACAAGTCTGTTGGAAACAGCCTCGCTGGAAGACATCCTCCCGCGCCATTCCGGCCAGAACATGATCCAGGCCCCGGCCATACCGGGCGCAATAGCCGCAACCCAGATCAGGGGAATCAATTGCGGCAGTTTTGCCGCAGCATTCGCCACGGCCAGTCCCACAGCCAGCAGAGCCACCACCACCAGCGCAGCCAGACCCGGGCGCAACAGGCCACCATGCCGACGAAAAGCACCATTCAGCACTGAAACGAGCGCCACCACCGCGAAAGACAGAACATTGAGCGGACCAGACAGACGCCTGTGCGCCTCGACCCTGAGCTTTGGAATATCCCGCGCCATCACCTGCGAAGGATCAGGATGGAAAAGCTCGGTCAGCGACATCTCATTGGCATCCCGGGACCGCTGCTCATCCTTGCCGGATTGTTCGAGGCTGATCGTGTTCTCGTTGAAAGTCAGAATATTCAGCCGCCCGGTATGGCGATCCAGCTCCTGCCGGCTGCCGCTTTCCAGCACGACCTGCGGGGCGCCATTGCTCCCCTGCTCCATCCGGCCCCGCTGGGCGATGATGGTCGCATGGCTGTCAGCCTTGCGGGCATCATCAATCAGAATGCCATGCAGCGTTCCATCCGCATCGCGTTTGCGGATGTAGACGATCATGTCATCGGAAACGGGGGTGAACACGCCATCCTGCAACAGGAAAGCCGCCATCTTGTTGCGGATTTCCCACTGATACTCACGGAACGCACTGAAAGCCGACGGCACAATCCAAAGATTCAGGACGAAGGACAGCAGCATTGTCAGCAACGCGACCAGCAGCGCCGGACGCGCCATGACCCAGCTGGACAGCCCGGCCGCCCTCATGACCGTCAGTTCCCGATCCCCTGCCAGACGCTGATACACGAACTGGACCACAACATACGTCGTGATGGGGATGATCACCGCCACAAAACTCGGGATCAGCAGGCCGGTCAGTTTCAGGAACACAAAAACGGACAGGCCGCGATTGACCACAAGTTCGATGAAACGCAGCGACTGGGTGAGCCAGATCAGCGCAACCAGCCCACAGGTGCAGGCGATCAGCGCAACCAGCAACTGGCGCATCACATATCGATCGAGTGTGGTCAGTCTCAGGTTCATGGGCATTGTCTGGGACAGGAACGAAAGGAAAGCAACCACAGGCAGCGACATCACAAGGGACGCACAGCGCCGTCATCAGAACGTCTTATGGCTCCTGCGCCGCATCAGATGGCATCTCACGCGGGGCCGCCGCGCGGGCCAGACGGTCATTGATAGCCTCGCCCAGCCCTTGCATCGGCACGCGCATACAGGCGATCCCTCGCAACCCCAGTCGTCTCCCCTCCGTATCAAGGGTTCTCAGCCCTGAGAACAGGCGCGTCGCGGCCTCGATCACATCTCCGACAGCGCTCAAATTCCACACCAGCCCCGCCCCGGGCAAAGGCGGCCCAAAAGCCAGCAACGCCTCATCAGCGGCAACCGACACCGCATCAAGCCGCACGGTCAGGGAGGGCGCATAGTGAGAACGCATCATACCGGGAGAGAGAAACACCTGTTCCTCCCCTTCTTCGGGGGCGGATATAAATGTCACATCTCCGATCACCTCCCGCAACGCATCGCTGGACACACCGCCCGGACGCAACAGGATCGCTGAAGGACCGCTGAGATCAATCACGGTCGACTCGACCCCCACCCTGCAATCCGGCCCATCCAGAACGGCGTCGATACGTCCGCCCAGCCCCTCCATGACGTGATCACGGCTGGTGGGAGAAACCCTGCCCGACCGGTTAGCGGAAGGCGCTGCCACCGGACATCCTGCCGCCACCAGCATCCGGCGGGCCAGATCGAGGCCGGGCACACGCAATGCCAGCGTCTCCTGCCCTGCACTGGCCAGCAGGCTCACAGGGCTGTCAGGCTTCCGTTGCAAGACCATGGTAAGCGGCCCCGGCCAGAACGCGGCTGCCAGCGCCCGCGCCCTGTCATCCGCGATACCATGCGCAAAAGCAGATTCCGCATCCGGCAGGTGGCAGATCAGCGGATTGAAACGCGGCCGATCCTTGGCGGCAAAAATCCGCGCCACGGCATCAGCACAGGTTGCATCCCCCCCCAATCCCCACACCGTTTCGGTCGGAAACGCCACCAGCGCGCCCTGACGCAACAGCCTGCCCGCCTGCTCCGGCTCTGTCAGCAAGACGGTCTTACAGGGCAAAACGTCAGACATGCGCGCCGGTACAGATGAAATGCGGATTTTCCCATCCCGGCTTGCCGTAGCCAAGCCGCTGGCCATCGAAAGTGAGAACTGCCCCTCCCGCGGCTTCCAGAACCGCCTGCGGTGCGGCCGTATCCCATTCCATGGTGCGGCCCAGACGCGGATACAGATCGGCCTCGCCTTCCGCCAGCCGACAGAATTTGGCCGCCGAGCCGATATTGCTGAGGGCTGCAACCTTGCGCTGCCCCAGGAACTCCGCCAGACGCGGATCGTCGGCATAATGGCGGGAAGCCATGACGGTCAGCCCTTCCTCCGGCGGTGTACGGACATGGATCGGCCTTTCCCCATCTGCATCGCGCTTCCATGCGCCCTGCCCGGGAATGCCCAGAAACAGCTCCCCGTAGGCAGGCAGCGCCACGGCTCCCAGAACCGGTCGGCCATGACTGATCAGGCCGACATTGACCGTGAAATCCCGTGTTCCGGCGGTGAACTCCCGGGTACCGTCCAGCGGATCGACCAGCCAGAACGTATCAGCGGGGGCGGTCATCAGACCGGCTGCGACCTCCTCCTCCGCCACCACCGGCCATTGCGGTGTGGCGGCGCGCAGACCGGCGAGGATCGCCTTTTCCGCTGCATGATCAGCCTCGGTGACCGGGCTGTGATCGGATTTATGGATCACGTCGAACCCGCGGGAGCGGATCGTCATGATAATCGAGGCCGCCTGCTGTGCCAGTTCAGCCGCCAGGGCCAATGCTTCAATGTCATTCATGCGCTTATCATGCGGTGTAACGGGCCAGAGTTAAAGCGGTGGAATAACCTCCTCCCTCCTGCTTTTTCGATCCGGGCGCATCCCGTCTCTCATCACCACGACATGACGGCCACGCGGTGCAGCCGGTTTTCATCCTCAGCCAATCTGCTTTAGCGTCGGGGCAGTCTGACTGCTCATCCGTTCCGGAACGGCGTTCCCGTCCCGATCCAAGCCTGTGGGAGCCTGTATGCTCGATATCGCTTTTGCCAAAGCCGCCCTACCCAAAAACGGGGCGCTGGTTCTGTTCCTTGCTCCCGATGAAACCCCATCCGGACTTGTCGAAGCAGCGGACAAGGCCACAGGGGGGGCCATTACCCGCGCCATCTCCATCGCCAGTTTCAAGGCAGAGCATGGCAAAAGCCTTACTCTGCTCGCCCCCGGCGCAGGCCTGTCCCGCATCGTGCTGATCGGTCTGGGCAAGGATACGCCGACCCAGACATCTCTGGAAGAAGCCGGTGGCGCTGCATGGCCTGCCATTGCAAAGGAAAACACGGCCGCCATCGCAGCCCCCACCCTGTCCGGCGAACAGATTGCGTTCATCGCGCATGGGGCCACGTTGCGTTCCTACCGCTTCGATCGCTATCGCACGGATGAAAAAGCGGAGGCCAAGCCGACACTGACCAAACTGACCGTTCTGACTACTGACGCTGCCAGCGCCCGCAACGCTCTGGCTCCGCTACGCGCCATTGCCGAAGGCGTGTTCCTGACCCGCGATCTGGTGAGCGAACCTGCCAACATACTCTATCCAGCGGAATTCGCGGAACGCTGCCGCAAGCTGTCCACGCTCGGCCTGAAAGTCGAAATTCTTGGGCCGAAGGAACTGACCAAGCTCGGCTTCGGCGCCCTGCTGGGTGTCGCTCAGGGCAGCGAACGGGAAGCCCGCGTCGTAACAATGCAGTGGAACGGAGCCGGGGCCCGCAGCAAGGAAAAACCGGTCTGCTTCATCGGCAAAGGCGTCACCTTCGATACGGGCGGGATCAGCATCAAGCCAGCCGCCGGCATGGAAGATATGAAATGGGATATGGGCGGGGCCGGGACCGTCACCGGGCTGATGGCAGCGCTCGCCGCCCGCAAGGCGAAGGTCAATGCGATCGGGATCATCGGACTGGTGGAAAACATGCCCTCCGGCACCGCGCAGCGCCCGGGTGATGTGGTCACCAGCTATTCCGGCCAGACCATCGAGGTTATCAACACCGATGCGGAAGGCCGCCTCGTGCTGGCGGATGTGCTGTGGTACGCTCAGCAGAAATACGATCCGCGCATCATGATCGACCTCGCCACGCTGACCGGCGCGATCATCATCGGGCTTGGCCATGAATATGCCGGGCTGTTCAGCAATGATGACGCACTGGCCGAACAGATCGCCAAAGCCGGTGCAGCAACCGGGGAGAAAGTGTGGCGGATGCCGATGCATCCCGCTTATGACCGCCAGATCCGCTCCGACATTGCCGATGTGAAGAATGTGGGTGGTCGTCCGGCAGGCTCCATCACCGCCGCCCAGTTCCTGCAACGCTTCGTCAACGGCAAGCCCTGGGCGCATCTGGACATCGCCGGGATGGCATGGCTGAACCACGATACCAGCCTCGCCGAAAAAGGCGCTGCCGGATATGGCGTGCGCCTGCTCGACCGTCTGGTCGCCGAATATTACGAGGGCTGATGACGGAGATCGGCTTCTATCACCTGACGCGGACAGGGCCCGAACAGGCCCTGCCGCAATTGCTCGGCCGCACTCTGGCGGCGGGCGAACGGGCAATCGTTCTGTGCGGCGGCCCGGAGCGGGTGGCCGCCCTGGATACCACGCTCTGGCTATGCCCTAACCCGGACTGGCTTCCCCACGGCACCGCCCGCAGTGGCGATGCAACGCTTCAGCCAATCTGGCTGACCGCCCAGGATGAAGCTGCCCCTAACGGCGCCCGCTTCCTGTTCCTGATTGACGGCACCGTCAGCGAGCGACTGCATGACTATACCCGTGTGTTCGATCTGTTCGATGGCAGCAACGAAGATGCCGTCACCGCAGCCCGCCTGCGCTGGAAAAAGGCGCAAAGCGCGGGCCACACACTCACCTACTGGCAGCAGGGGCCACGGGGGTGGGAGAAGAAACGGTAGGCGCATCTGATGCCTTTTTTAATCAGCACGGGCCACGATACTATTACGCTTGCTGGCGAAAATAGCTTTTATAGGTAAAAAATCCGTTGAAATTTTATTCAGTTTCTCTAGAATTTTTCATTGCAAAAATGCAATGAAAAATTCTTCAGTAGAATGAAATATGCCAAATCCTCAAGTCATATATGCAAACAATACCACATTCCACTTTGGAAACGGCCAATCATACGTTGTATATGGTTCAGGCAATACAATTGTATCTGGAACAGAAGATAGTATTGCAGTTATAGGAGATCATAATTCTCTAAATTGTGGATATAAGACAAATCTAAGCATCGCAGGAGAATCAAATAACATAAATAATGGTGATTTTAGTACCACGGCAATTTCAGGGAATAACAATACAATTATATCTGGAAATGTCTCATATTTAAGCATAAAAGGTGACAATGAATCAATTTCATCTGGATTTTTGAATACTATCTCAATTTCTGGGAACAATGATCATATAAATTCATTAGGCGTTAGTAGCACTGTAAATATTAGTGGACAAAATTTTTATGCTAATGGTTCATATTCTGACAACATCACATTAGGAAAAAATACCTCAGGAACAATTTCTGGAAATGGTATGTCTATTACTTCTAATTACAATGACACACTCAACGTAATAGGAAGTACCAATAAAATAAACATGAATGACCTGAACTCTGTAAAGGTGTGGGGAAGCAATAATACCATTTCTGGCGGAGGCAACAATTCTCTGGCTGTTGCTGGTGATAGCAATCATGTCTCGATGGCAAATAACAATACAATTGGCATATGGGGCAACAATAATTCTTCCAGTGCGAACTTGAATAACAAAATAGTTTTGTCCGGAAGCAGCAACAAGATTAATGCCCTTGGCAGTAACAGCACTGCCAATTTGACCGGAAACGATTTTTCTGCAAATATATCCAATAATGTTTCTATTCTTATTGGAAATAATAGTAATGGAACAATTAATGGAAGCAATGACACTATTTCAGCAGGGGACAATGATAATATCAATATAATTGGAGATAATAATAATAATCAAATTGGATCCTATAGTACGGCAAAATTATTTGGTAATAAAAATAATCTTACTGGAGGACAATGGGATAATATATCTGTAAATGGTAGCAATGAAAATATTTATTTGGGAGACTCTACGACAGCAGGCATTTGGGGGGACAATAACTCTGTTTCTAGCGGAATAAATGAACACATTGTGCTTTCTGGACAAAATAATAATCTGAATTCTGTGGGACCAGTGAGCACTGTCAATATTTCTGGTGACAATTTCCACGCAACCGCATCTTCTCTTGTTAATATCCTTGTGGATAATAACAGCCACGGCTCTATTTATGGAAATAATGATAATATTTCGGCTGGATCAGGCAGTTCTGTAGATATTTCCGGCAATAAAAATACTCTTCAATTAGGGGATTCGTCCACATCCAGAATATGGGGCGATAATGAAACTGTTGTTGGTGGAAATAAAGATACTGTTTCTGTAACCGGAAATAATGAAAATATTTATCTCAAGAACTCCAGCATTGCTGGTGTATGGGGTAACAATAACACTGTTACAGGAGGAACGGACAACCAACTCGTCCTCTCTGGAGATGGAAGCCATCTGAATACAATTGGGTCCGGAAGTACAGTAAATTTAATTGGAAACAATTTTTCTGCCTCTGCCTCGGCAAATGTTTCAATTCTTGTAGGCAATAATAGCAGCGGAAATATCTCTGCAACCAATGATAGCATCTCAACGGGATCAGGAGACACCACCAGTATCTCAGGAAATAATAATATTATACAAAGTGGGAGCGCCAATTCTACAAATATTTTAGGAAACAATAATAACATCACTGCTTCAGCAGGAGATACAATAAATATAACTGGAAATAGTAACCTTCTAACAGGCAATAATACAACTGTCAATATTCAGAATAGTGATGCAAACAATGCTTCAGCAACAAATACAATAAATGGTAGTGGAAATACCATTAATCAGGGAAATAATAGTAATATAACCATTAATGGAAATGGGAATATTGACTATCATAATGGCTCAAATGACACTACAAATGTTCAAAGCGGCTCTGGAAATATTATTTTAGATCCAGAAAAAGCCAATATGATATATCAGCAGGTTCTGGGGCACAGCATCGACCGCCAGGCCTTGGCTAATGTCATGTCTGCAACACCAGGGGCATATTCTCTCAATCAGCTGAGATATACTCTTGCACATTCGGCTGAACTTCAGACCGATCTGACAAATATCTTTACAAAGACACTGGGAATCGATGCTCCAACCCAAGCAGAGCTTTCCGGATTCTCGTCTATCATGTCTCAGACGAGTGACACACCCATTGGCATCGTATGCATTGATCAAGTCACTGGAAATCAACAACTATTGGCCAATACAAGCGCCAATAATCTTATCACGGAACTTCCTATCCTGGAAACAGAGGTAGCAGGCCGTAATCTTTCTTTGCAACTTGCCGATGGTACCGTATTACAATTTCCGACAACCGCACGATTGGCAAATTTTTTATATGCTGTTTCAGTACAGCAACAACAGGCGACTGATTATACGCGCAATTTGCTCGACAATGATGTTAACTGGCTTGTTAAAATAGACCAATCTCTGTTGAACAAAGCTGTACACTGGTCAGAAGTTGCATCAGCCGATACTGCAAAAGGCAATGACCAACAAGCGCTCCTATGGAATACAGCGGCGCAGCTTGCCCTTCGCATAGCCGCTCAGGATCCAGCAGAGCGTAAAGATTTGACGACCCGCATCAAGGTTGGTGATCACGCCACAGATGTTACTGTATACGCCAACCCGGACCTCAGTCTCATTGGGGCGGGCAATAAATTCCATGATATTGGTACTGATGCATGGGATATTGTAGAATTAGTAGGTGTTGCTGCCATCAATGTTGCAGCCATAGCTTTTCCAGTGGTTATGCCCGCAGCTATTGCTGTTGATCTTGCAGAGGCTGGAAAAGAATTTGCAAATGATAATATTTTAGGGGGTTTTCTCAATCTTGCCACAGCAGCAGCGGGCGGCCTCGGGGCATATGCTGGCGCGTTAGGAAGCACAACGGGCATTTCCGCCCAAACATTCAAAGGGGCATCGAATGTTATTTATACGGCCTCGCAGGCGGTTGGTGGCGTGTATGGTGCTGTTCAGGGGGCTGAAAACGGTGATGCAGGCGGGACGCTGGGCAGTATTCTGATGTCGGCTGCCGCCATCGCAAGCGGGACAAGCCTGGCATCTTCCGACGCCAGTTCCCAGGCATTTTATGCCAAGATCGCGTCCGGCCTGAATATACTGTCTGCAAGCACAAGCCTTTCAACCGCATTTGCAAATGGGGAAATCACGACCGGTTTGGTGCAGAGCCTGTCTCTTGTGCTCACTAACATGGCCAATAATTACGCCAACTATCGGGCAGCCTCCCACTATGCGCTCCAGGTCGCTCAGATTACCCCCGGCATGTTGGGCAAGCCAGAGCATATTGCTTTTGTTGGAGGAGCAGGAGATTCTAGTATTTCTGGTCTTGTTAGAAATGCAGAAGGTAGTTACGAACACCAAAATCCAAATGCCGATGTAAAATATTTTACATGGGATCAAAGTAAAGAACTTGCAGCTTGGGCTAAAAACGCTGGGGGAAATGCAACTATCATAGCCCATAGTTATGGTGGATCGACAGCAGCATCGGTTGTTGCAAGTGGAATACATGTCAATACACTCGTTACCATTGATCCAGTAGGGTATTATAGCCCAGATTTTTCAAAAGTTGCCGAAAATTCTCAGAAATGGTACGATTTTACTTCTTCAAACACTGGTATCACAATACCAAATATTATCGCAGGCGTAGGGGGAGCATGGAATAATGAACCCTTGGGACATGCTACCGCAGTCATACCTATTAATCTCGACCATGGATCTATTGCAGATCCTTTAATCCATAATCTTTTAAATTTCTCCTAAGGAATAGACAGGTGAATGTCATTAAAATCATTACAAGCATCTGTTTGTTTCTACTTGTATCAGCATGCGTTCATGCCCCAAGTGATGTAACCTTAGCATCTGTAACACTGGTCGATAGAAGCTCTTTTCCATCCTTTAAACGACTGTCAAAGGAATCACAGGATTTACTAGGACCTGTCGCTTTAATGGTTCAATTTAAGTCAAATTTTGACATGAATGAAAATACATCAGATTATACAATATTGAAATTTTGCGATGATATTTATAAAGAAAAGTTAATTTCAATTGAGGCTAACAATAAACAAAAAAACGAAGCACTATATACAGATAATAAATCGTCTTATTCTAATAATCTTTATGAATATTTCTTTTTTTTAGGCATTAAATATTTTTATTCAAAAGGTGAATTTAAATTCAACGATTTTGAAACATACGATTTAAAAACAGATACCCGCGATGTTTGCTTTTATGTTACAATTCTGAGCATGCCATTTTCTGCAAAATCAAACATCGTCCGTATTCCTCACTCCATGATTGAAGCTGCCTTCAAGAATGGTGTTCAGCCATTACAACCGCAGGCTGAGGAAAAAGTATCAGAGTAATTGTTTACCTTACTCCTGATAAGCGTTTGCATATCATCGAGTCGCGTGCATCCACTGGTACAGAACAGAGCAGGATGCACGCAGAGTCTTAAATCAGGGACAAAAACACTCTAACCAGTCTCCGCCAGCGTCTGCGTGAAGCTGTACGCAGCAATCCACATGCCTTCCCGGAAGTAAAACCGGTGTGCCCGGGTACGCTGTACGCCGGAATCCAGATCCAGCGCCTGACAGCCTCTCTCCTTTGCTCGCTGCCGTAACCAGCCGAGCAAGGTCTCACCATGGCCACAGGAGCGGCTGGCTTCATCAGTCACCAGATCATCCACGTAAAACCGGAAACCGCGATAGGTGGTCAGGTAACACCGGTACACCGCCACGGCCCGCACGAGGCCGCCTTCCGCCAGCACTGCTATTTCTGCGCCTTGCGCGATCATCGCCCGCATATGCGTCGCATAAGGATCAGGGATCGCAGGGCGTAGCTGACGATGCACCGCCTGCGCAGCGTCCAGCCATGCAGCAGCTTGCTCCGCTGGCAGATCAGTCACCGGGACAATCAGACGCTGCGTGCTTTCGGTCATGGCATCCTCATTTTTCACTCCGACAGGCCGAGTCCGCCCAGCCAGTGACGAAGCCAGCCCTGCCGTTTCGTCTCCGTGCGGGCCGCATGAAGAATGGTCCGCACCTGATCAATCGCCTCCGGCAGATGGGTGTTCACCACGACATAGGGGAACTCTCCTACATGGGCGATCTCATCCCTGGCCGCGGCCATACGCTGGGCGATGATATCCGGCGCATCGCCGCGCCCCTGCAGCCGGCTGGCGAGATCATCAAGCGAAGGTGGCAGCACGAAAATACCCACCACATCACCCGGTAATGCAGAGCGGAGCTGGTGATAACCCTGCCAGTCCACATCAAACAGAACATCGCTGCCCTCTGACAGGGCCTTCTGCACCGGACCGCGTGGCGTGCCATAGCTGCGCCCGAACACACGGGCATATTCCAGCAGTTGGCCCTCTGCGGCCATCGCATCGAACTCTTCCTGCGTACGGAAGTAGTAATGCACGCCCTCCTGCTCCCCGGCACGGGGAGCACGGGTGGTCACGCTGACAGAAAGACGCAGGCCGGGATCTTCCGCCAGCAGGGCGCGGGTGATGGAGCTTTTGCCCGCTCCAGAGGGTGCCGCCACCACCAGACACAGCCCCCTGCGTCCGGTTTCAGGCAGTGGACGCATCATACCCTCTGCTCCCGCAAGGCGGCATGGCAAACGGTTTGACGGGGTATAGTCTGGCTGAAATCGATTCGTACGGTCGGGCTGGGCACCATCTGAGTTCGTCTCCCCTCGCGCGCCGTATACCAGCGGGGGCAGGCAATGGGCCAGCGTGACAAACAGAGAATACGTCAAAAGGGGCAGATCGCCGCCCATCATCTGGTTCAGGAAGGGGCCATCGCCATCACCGGCGCCTCCAGCGGGATCGGCGCCGCACTGGCCATTCTCTGCGCCTTTCCCGGCGCACGCCTGTATCTGAACGGGCGTGATCCACAACGGCTGGAAGCAACCGTGCAGCAATGCCGGGATCAGGGAGCGCAGGTGCACGGCTTCAGTGCCGATGTCAGGGATGAGGCCGCCATGACTGGCTGGATCAACGGGATCGCGGCAGACGGGCAAAGGCTTGGAACCCTGATCGCCAATGCAGGCATCTCCCCCGCCATGAGCGGCGCGACAACAGGCAGCGGTCTGGAAACACCCGCCATCACCCGCGCTGTGTTCGAAACCAATGTCACCGGCATGCTGAACAGCGTCCTGCCTGCCATGACCCTGATGCAGGGGCAGGACGCCATTGATGGCGCTCTCCATGGCCGGATCGCGGTGATCGCCTCCATCGCCGGGCTGGCGCCGCTTCCCTATGCGCCCAGCTATTCCGCCAGCAAAGCCGCCGCACAAGGCTGGGCCACTGCCGCCGCCTCACGTGCGTGGAAAGACGGGATCAGGCTCAGCGCCATCTGTCCGGGCTTCATCCGCACCCCGATGACCGATAAAAACCACTTCCGGATGCCGTTTCTGATGGAAGTCGAGGAAGGAGCGTCCCGGATCCTTTTTGCGATTGCACAGGGGAAAATACGCTACGCCTTCCCATGGCAGATGGCAGCCCTCGCGCATCTGACTGCCCTGCTGCCCCCCGCGCTCACGGCACGGCTGATGCCGCACTAGAGACCGTCAGGTTCAGCGGCTTTTTTTGCCGTCCCGCCATTTGCGCACATTGGCCTCATGCTGGCCGAGATCGCGTGCGAAATTATGACCGCCATTTCCATCGGCAACGAAATAGAGATCATCACTGTGCATCGGATGAAGCACGGCTTCCAGCGCCGCCTGGCCGGGATTGCCAATCGGACCCGGCGGCAGGCCATGGATGCGGTAGGTGTTGTATGGCTCGTCAAAAGCCAGATCGGCATGAGACAAAGGCCGCTCCATCTGACCACTGCCACCGCTGGCGGCATAGACCAGCGTGCTGTCCGCCTGAAGCTTCATCCCATGCTTCAGACGATTGAGGAAAACCGCTGCCACATGCGGGCGCTCCTGTGGTCGTGCTGTTTCCCGCTCCACGATGCTGGCCAGAATCACCGCCTGCTCCGGACTGGTCAAACCGATAGAGCGATCCCGACCCTGCCATGCTTTCTCAAGCCAGTGACGGCTGGCATCGGTCGCCCGCTCCACGATCTGCTGACGCGTGGCCCCCCGTTCGAAAGCATAGGTCTGCGGCAGAATGCTTCCCTCCGGCGGTACCGGCGCATCGCCGGTCAGCACGGCATCGCGGGACAGAATCTCGGCCACACGGAATGCGGTAATGCCTTCAGGCAGCGTAATCGTATGCTGCACCGGCCGTGCCGTGCGCAGGATATGCAGCACGGTCATGATCGAGGCATGCGCCGGAAATTCGAACTCCGCCGCGTGCAGGCTACCGGCCCCCTGCCAGCGCGTGATCTCGACCGCTGCATGGAACAACAATGGAGAATCGATGACGCCCGCCTGACGCAGTGCCTGCGTCACATGAACCAGACCACCACGCGGCACGATCACAATCGTACGGGTTTCGGAGGGGCCATCAGCATGGGCCGTCAGCCAGCCATATCCGGCAATCCCACCCAGAACAGCAAGCAGAGCCACCACACCGCCCCCCAGCCACCACCGCCAGTGACGGCGCTGTGCCGAAGGAGAAGGCGGCGCTGTCTGGTCAGGCGGAGAGGAAGTGCCGGCTGCGGATGCATCATCCCCGTCCGACTCTGAAGGTGCATCACCGCTCACCGGTTGGGGTGAGGCTTCATCCATAACAGGGTGATCGGTGTCATCTTCGGCCCCATCATGCGTGGACGCAGCCTCCGTATCGGCGGAAGGCCGCACCAGCCCATGGCGGCGTGCAGTCTGATCGTCTCCGTTCTGCATGCGGGCAACATCGCCCGCGGAGAGCGGCGTATGATCAGACGGCGCGGAAGATGATGCTGGCGTTGGTTCCACCGAAACCGAAACTGTTGGAGAGCGCAGCTTTCACCGGACGGCGCTGGGCTTCAAGTGCCACACGATTGATTACGCTTTCGCGGCTCGGCGTGTGCAGATTGAGGGTCGGCGGCACCACGCCATCGCGGATGGCGAGGATGGAGAACACGGCCTCAATCGCGCCCGCCGCACCCAGCAGATGCCCGGTGGCGGATTTGGTGGAGGACATGGCCAAGGTGCGTGCCGCATCCCCGAAGAAACGCTCGACCGCCTCCAGTTCCAGATCATCGCCCAGCGGCGTGGAGGTACCATGCGCATTGACATACTGAATATCGGCAGGCGTCATGCCGCCATTGCGGAACGCGGCCTTCATCGCCCGGAACGCGCCATCGTGGCCTTCTGCCGGGGCAGTGATGTGATGGGCATCACCCGACAGGCCATAGCCAGACACTTCAGCATAGATTTTCGCGCCGCGCTTTTTCGCGTGCTCGTATTCCTCAAGCACCAGCACACCGGAGCCTTCACCCATGACAAAGCCATCACGGTCCTTGTCCCACGGGCGGGATGCCTCAGTGGGCGTGTCATTGAAGCCGGTGGAAAGGGCACGGGAAGCACAGAACCCGGCAATGCCGAGTTCACACACCGCCGCTTCCGCACCACCCGCCACCATCACATCGGCATCACCGATGGTGATCAGCCGGGCAGCATCGCCAATGGCATGAACACCGGTGGCGCAAGCCGTGACGGCGGAATGGTTCGGTCCCTTGAAGCCATATCTGATCGACAGATGGCCCGAGACGAGATTAATCAGCGCTGCGGGAATGAAGAAGGGCGAGATACGCGCCGCCTTGCCTTCATGAATCTTGATGGAGGTCTCGTAAATGGTCTGGAGACCGCCAATACCGGAACCGATCATCACGCCGGTACGTTCACGGCCTTCCTGATCGTCCTCACCGGGCATCCAGCCGGAATCCTCGACCGCCTGCGTGGCGGCGACCAGACCCAGATGGATAAAGCGATCCATCTTCTTCTGATCCTTGACCGGGATCCATTCGGCCAGATCCAGCCTGCCTTCGGCTTTGGTACCGACAGGCACCTCCCCCGCGATGCGGGCAGGCAGAGCCGATGCATCGAAAGACTGGATTGCGCCGATGCCGGATTCCCCGGCGATCAGGCGCTTCCAGACGTGTTCGACACCAAGCCCGAGTGGGCTGACAATCCCCATGCCGGTAACGACGACACGGCGTCCACGGCTGTTAGCAGAGTCGGAAATGCTCATCCCGCTCGATCCTGGTGTCTTGTGCGTCAAATTTGGAAAAGAGGGCCAGGCCGAAGCCTCAGGCCGCCTTCTGCTTTTCAATATATTCGACCGCGTCCTTGACGGTGCTGATCTTCTCAGCCGCATCTTCCGGGATTTCCACCCCGAACGCTTCTTCGAACGCCATCACCAGCTCGACCGTATCGAGGCTGTCGGCACCCAGATCGTCGATGAACGACGCTTCGGGGGTCACCTTGGACTCCTCGACGCCCAGGTGCTCGACGACGATCTTCTTCACCTTGTCGGCGACTTCGCTCATCGGATCTCTATCTCCTGCTTGCAGCATACTTGCTGTGGCCTGATCCGGCTTCCTTGTCTGGTCCACCGGATATTATCCCCAAAGATGTTTCGCCCTCTGGCTTTTTTCGAATCCTGTCCGAAACCGGGCAGAACGAGGCCAGATAGACTGTGACCCAAAAGGCCGGAACATTCCGGCCATCAGGCTGACGGCTGCGCGATAGCATGGTTTTTCGCACACCGCCACCATCCTGCCATAGTTCAGATCATCGCCATACCGCCATTTATATGCAGTGTGGCACCGGTGACCCATCCGGCTTCGTCAGAGGCCAGATAGACCACGGACGAGGCAATATCCTCCGGCCGCCCCATGCGGCCGAGAGGAATAGACTGCAACAGCTTTTCACGGCTGGCTTCGGGAAGAACATCGGTCATTGCGGTTTCCACGAAACCGGGGGCCACAACATTCACCGTGACGCCACGTGAACCGACTTCCTGGGCCAGAGCCTTGCTCATACCCACCAGCCCGGCCTTTGCTGCCGCATAATTCGATTGTCCTGCATTGCCGGTTGCACCGACAACCGAGGAAATCTGGATGATCCGGCCGGCCCGGCGGCGCAGCATGCCTTTCAGCGCGGCCCGCACCAGACGGAAAGGTGCTGTCAGATCGACATCCAGAACCGTCTGCCAGTCCTCGTCCTTCATGCGCAGAGCCAGCATATCGCGGGTCAGACCTGCGTTATTGACCAGAATGTGAAGCGGGCCAGCGGCTTCCTCCGCCGCTGCAACCAGCCCTTCCGCGGCTGTGGGATCGGACAGATCGGCAGTCACGATATGGGTGCGCTCGCCCAGAGAGTCCGCCAGCGACTCGAGAGCCGGACGGCGTGTGCCGGACAGAACCACGATCGCACCCTGCGCATGCAGGGCACGAGCGATGGCGGCTCCGATCCCGCCAGAAGCCCCGGTTACCAGAGCCGCTTTACCATCCAGCCGGAACATCGGCGTATCCCCTCATCTTTTTATTCGTTGTCCGGTATGAAACCCGCCCCCTCCGGGGAGGCCGCCCGCGACCAGTCTGATCCGTCAAAATGTCTTGAGCAGCGCCTCAATCTCTGCCGGGGTTCCGGCAGACAGGGTCGTTGCATCCGGTGCAATCCGCCTCACCAGACCACTCAGCACCTTACCCGCACCAAGCTCGACAAACGTATCGACGCCAAGATCCAGCATTGCCGCCACGCTTTCACGCCACCGCACCGTACCGGTCACCTGACGGACCAGCAGATCGCGCAGTTCCACCGGATCCGTGGCCTTGGCCGCCGTGACATTGGCGATCAACGGCACCAGCGGCGCATGCAGCGGATGTTCCGCCAGGGCCTGCGCCATCGCATCCGCCGCAGGCGCCATCAGCGCCGAATGGAATGGAGCAGAGACCGGCAGCAGAACCGCCCGTTTCACGCCCCGCGCACGCGCCACCTCCAGCGCACGATCGATCGCACCGCGATGGCCGGAAATCACCACCTGGCCGCCGCCATTATCGTTGGCGGGCTGGATCACCTCATGCCGACCGGTCTCCGGATCAGTGGTCGCCTCCTCACAGATGGAAGCCGCCTGATCCATATCGACGCCAATCAGCGCCGCCATGCCGCCCTCACCGGGTGGTACCGCACGCTGCATCGCCTGACCACGCAGCCGCAGCAGCAAGGCCGCTTCGGGCACAGACAGCGCACTGGCGGCAGACAGGGCCGAATATTCACCCAGAGAATGCCCGGCCACCACCGCAGCCCTGGCAGGCAGAATGAAGCCACCTTCCTTTTCCAGCACGCGCAGTACGGCCATCGACATGGCCATCAGGGCAGGCTGGGCGTTTTCGGTGAGGGTCAGATCCTCGGCGGGACCATCGAACATCAGGCGGGACAGTTTCTGACCCAGCGTATCATCCACCTCCTCGAACACTTCACGAGCGATGGGGAACGCATCGGCCAGATCGCGGCCCATGCCGACGAACTGGCTGCCCTGGCCTGGAAACAAAAAGGCGCGAACGGTCATTCGACGCAATCATTCCGAACTGTTGGAGGAACGCCGCGTAACTTTCACACGCCGATAAGTCAATGCCAGGCACTCTCAGACTGGCCAGCCTGCCCCGGATCGGGGCCAGACAGATGGCAGACAGGCTGCCATGTGCTGCGATCCTGCCTCCGCTGCGCGGTTTTTCCTTGAAACGAAACAGGTTTCATGATGTTACCCCGCCCTTCCCTGCCGGGGCGACGGCATCGTCCCGGCTATGCCCACATGTATGGCCCGGTTTTCCGGTGATCCCCTGCATGGACCATACCGGTCGGGGCCGAACAGCCAGAGGGGGAATGAAATGCCGCTTTATGAGAGCGTGCTGATTGCACGTAACGATGTGACCCAGCAGCAGGTCGAAAGCGTTGCCGACCATGTTGCGTCCCTGATCGAGGCCGAGGGCGGCGCGATCAAGAAGCGTGAGTACTGGGGTCTGCGCACACTGGCCTACCGGATCAAGAAGAACCGGAAGGGCCATTACATGCTGCTGGGCCTGGACGCGAAGCCCGCCACGATCACGGAAGTCGAGCGTCAGCTGCGCCTGAACGAAGACGTTCTGCGCTTCATGACCATCCGCGTCGAGGAGATCGACGACGTTCCGTCCGCGGTCCTGTCCCGCAAATCCGATGACCGCGAACGCGGTTTCCGCGGCCCGAAGCCGCCCGGCCGTTTCGAGTCGGGTCGCAAGCGTGGTTATGACGACCGCGAGGAATTCCGCGCCCGCGCCGGCGGCGACGATGACGACCGCGGTCTGGATCAGGAGTAAGCTGATATGTCCGATACCCAGGATGTGAACCCCGCCACCCGCCGCGCTGCGGTCGGTGCGCGTCGCCCCTTCTATCGTCGCCGCAAATCCTGCCCGTTCAGCGGCCCGAACGCGCCGAAGATCGACTACAAGGACGTGCGCCTGCTGAGCCGCTTTCTGTCCGAGCGCGGCAAGATCGTGCCGAGCCGCATCACCGCCGTTTCGGCCAAGAAGCAGCGTGAACTGGCGCAGGCTATCAAGCGCGCCCGCTTCCTCGCCCTTCTGCCCTATATCCTGACCTGAGGAGGGACCCATGGCTGCTGTTGAACTGATCCTGCTGCAGCGGGTCGAAAAGCTGGGCCAGATGGGTGATCTGGTCCGCGTGAAACCCGGCTATGCCCGTAACTTCCTGCTGCCTGGCGGCCGCGCCATCCGCGCGACCAAGGCGAATATGGAGCGCTTCGAACAGCAGCGCGCCCAGCTGGAAGCCCAGAACCTGAAGCGCCGCGAAGAAGCCGAGCGCATCGCCGAACGCGTGAGCGGCCTGTCGGTCGTCATCATCCGTCAGGCGGGCGAATCCGGTGGCCTGTACGGCTCCGTCAGCAGCCGCGACATCGCGGTTGCCGTCACGGAATCCGGCCTGAGCGTAAACCGTCAGCAGATCCAGCTTGATCAGCCGATCAAGATGCTGGGCCTGACCGAGGTGCGCGTCGTGCTGCATCCGGAAGTCGTGCTGCCGGTGACGGTCAACGTCGCCCGCAGCGTTGAAGAAGCCGAACGTCAGGCCCGTGGCGAGGCTGTCGGCCTTGCCGCCGAGGAAGCCGCCGCTGCCGCGGAAGCCCTCATCGAGGTTGTGGACGAAGAAGAGGTCGAGATCTCCGCCTGAGCGGTCATCCCGATCCCGAGACTATGAATCAAGGCGCGGCACCGGTTTCGGTCCGCGCCTTTTTTCTGTTTTGTTTCAAAGACATGGCCAATCCTATCCAAGTTATCCCCGTTATTAGTATTCTTCCACAGCGACGGGCGCCCCAGCCTGTCTTATGATCGCTGGCAATGAATAATCTGGTGACCACATCCCCGTCCGAACCCGCGCTGCTCGGCCTGTCACAGCGCCTGCCGCCCTCCAACCATCAGGCGGAACAGGCGCTGCTGGGCGCCTTGCTGACCAACAACAAAGCCTATGAACGGGTCAGCGAGTTTCTGGCGCCGGAGCATTTTGCCGACCCGATTCATGGCCGTCTGTATCACTCCATTGCCCGCCGGATCGAAACCGGACAATTGGCGGATGCCATCACGCTGAAAGCGGAATACGAGCATTCCGGCCTGCTGGATCCGGTCGGCGGCAGCGCCTATCTGGGTAAGCTGATGAGTGCCATGGTCGGCATCATCAATGCCGGAGAATACGGTCGCGCCATCCATGATGCATGGCTGCGCCGCCAGTTGATCGACCTTGGCGAGCAGGTGGTGAACCGGGCGTTCGGGGCGGCTGATGATGCGGCACAGGCCCTGTCCGCACGTGAACAGCTGGAAACCGCCGAGCAGACTCTGTTCGATCTGGCCGAACGTGGCGGCAGTGAAGGCGGATTCGTCAGCTTTGAAGTCGCGCTGACCGCCGCCATTGCGGGGGCCGAGCGGTCCTTCAGGACACCGGGTGGCGTGTCCGGCCTGTCCACCGGGCTGCGTGATCTGGACAAGCGCAGCGGCGGTCTGCACCCCTCTGACCTGCTGATCCTCGCTGGTCGTCCCGGTATGGGCAAAACCGCGCTGGCAACGAAAATCGCCTTCGGCGCAGCCCGCTCCCTGCTGGTCGAGGCGCGGGAAAAAGATCCCAATGCGGTGCCATCCGGCACAGTGGCCATTTTCTCCCTTGAAATGAGCGCGGAGCAGCTTGCCACCCGTCTCCTCTCCGAAGAGGCCCGCATCTCCGGCGACCGCATCAGGCGCGGTGATATCGGTCAGCGTGATTTCGACCGCTTCGTGGAAGTCAGCCGGGAACTGGCGGTCATGCCGCTCTATATTGACGATACGCCGGCCATCACGCTCTCCGCCCTGCGCACACGCTGCCGCCGGTTGAAACGGACCAAGGGACTGGCGCTGATCGTGGTCGACTATCTTCAGCTGATGCGCCCTGCCGCCGGCACACGCCCGGAAAGCCGCGTGCTGGAAATCAGCCAGATCACGCAGGGGCTGAAGGCCATCGCCAAGGAACTGGCCGTGCCGGTCATCGCCCTGTCCCAGCTCTCCCGCGCGGTTGAAAGCCGGGAGGATAAGCGCCCCCAGCTCTCCGATTTGCGCGAATCGGGATCGATCGAACAGGACGCCGACTGCGTGATGTTCGTGTATCGCGACGAATATTACCTGCAACAACGCATGCCGAAGGATATTGCCTTCGAGAATGACGAGAAATTCCACTCGGCCATGGAGAAATGGACACAGGATATGGAGTCCGCGCACAATAAAGCCGAACTCTACATCGCGAAGCAGCGTCATGGGCCGACCGGAAAAATCGATCTGTTCTTCGAGGCTGAGTTCACCCGCTTCGGCGATCTTGATGTCGTCCATGGCGAGGACATCTGACGATACCGGGCCGTGCGCAATGCCCCTGACAGCAGCGGGAGCATCCCCCGGTCCGGTTGACATTTCACCATCCCTTGAAGGCGAGGCGCACCGGAACGGCCCGGGTGTTGCCCGGCTGGAAATTGATCTGGATGCAATCGCCGCCAACTGGCGCTTTCTGCGTACGACCCATGGTGCGAATCGCATCACCGGGGCCGTGGTCAAGGCGGACGGGTACGGGCTGGGGGCCGCCGTCATTGCACAGCGTCTGGTGCAGGAGGGATGCAATCACATTTTCGTGGCCCATCCGCAGGAAGCCCTGACGCTTCGTCCGCTGATCCCCTCCGCCACGTTGATCGTGCTGAATGGCCTATGGCCCGGATGGGAAGCTGTTTATGCGGATCATGGGCTGATCCCGGCCCTCGGCTCCCTCGGCGAAATCGAGGCATGGCGGCAGGAGGCAGGCCGCCGCGAACAGGCCCTGCCCGCTTTCCTGCATGTGGATACCGGCATCAACCGGCTGGGGCTGAACCAGCAGGAACATGACCGGATTGCCGAACATCCCGATCTGCTGGACGGCATCACGTTACGGGCCATCATGACCCATCTGATCAGCGCAGAAATTCCGGACCATGACAGCAATACACTGCAACGTCAGCGTTTTGCTGCCGCGTGCAGCCGCCTGCCACCTGCCCCGCGCAGCATCGCCAATTCCTCCGGTATTTTTCTGGGGCCAGACTTTGCCAGCGACATCGCCCGGCCAGGTGCCGCGCTGTACGGCATCAACCCGCTTCCCGGCCGCCCGAACCCGATGCGCCCCGTGTTGCGGCTCTCTGCCAGAGTGCTTCAGATCAGACCGGTCGAGCCGGGCGAGATTGTAGGCTATAATGGTATCTGGGCCGCCCAGCGCCCCTCCCGGATTGCGGTGTGTTCAGTCGGATATGCAGATGGTTTCCAGCGTGCCCTGAGCAGCCGGGCAGAGGCCGCTTTTGACGGGACACGCATTCCACTGGTAGGCCGTGTCTCCATGGACCTGACGACCTATGACGTCACTGACGATCCCCGCATCACGGTAGGCTCCTGGCTGGAGCTTATCGGGCCTGATGTATCCCCCGATGAAGTCGCCGCACGCGCCAGCACGAACGGGTATGAGGTGCTGACCTCCCTCGGGCGGCGCTATGAGCGGATTTACCGGCCTTTGACTCCATGATCCTCAACCCGCTTGCATGGCTGGGCAGAGCCTTTTTCTCGGCCTGTACCAGCACGGGCCGGATGGGGGTGTTCGGTCTTACCGCTCTATCGCATCTGCTGCGACCGCCTTTTTACGGCCGTATGTTTCTGCGTGCCCTGGTGGAAATCGGCTATTTCAGCCTGCCGGTGGTGGCACTCACCGCCATTTTCACCGGGATGGTGCTCGCGCTGCAATCCTATACCGGCTTTGCCCGTTTTTCGGCTGAAAGCGCCATTGCATCGCTGGTCTCGCTCTCCGTCACGCGGGAACTGGGGCCGGTGCTGGCCGGGCTGATGGTCGCCGGACGAGTCGGCGCCGCTATGGCGGCCGAGCTGGGCACGATGCGCGTGACCGACCAGATCGATGCGCTGACCACCCTGTCCACCCATCCGATGAAATATCTGGTCGCGCCGAGATTGCTGGCAGGCACCATCGCCCTGCCGCTGCTGGTTGTCATTGCCGATATTCTGGGCGTGATGGGCGGATGGCTGGTGGCCTCAATCAAACTGGGTTTCAACTCACATACTTATCTGGCCAACACCATCGCCTCCATCCACATGGACGATGTCATGTCGGGCCTGACCAAAGCCGCCGTATTCGGGTTCCTGATCGCGCTTCAGGGCTGCTATCACGGCTATAACAGCCGTGGTGGTGCTCAGGGGGTCGGGTCGGCCACGACATCCGCCGTGGTGACCGCTTCCGTGCTGATTCTGGCGTTCGATTATGTCCTGACCGAACTGTTTTTCTCACGATGACAGCACCCTCCATCCGCATCACCGGGCTGCGCAAGACGTTCGGCGAACGCCGGATTCTCGATGGTGTCGATCTGGATGTTCCAGCCGGCACCTCCATGGTCGTGATCGGCGGCTCCGGCTCCGGCAAATCAGTGCTGCTGAAATGTATTCTGGGTCTGATAGAACCGGATGACGGTCGGATCGAATTTGACGGACGCGACATTCTGACCATGTCTGCCGATGAACGGTCCGCCCAGCGGCAACGGATCGGCATGCTGTTTCAGAACGGCGCATTGTTCGACAGCCTGCCGGTCTGGGAAAATGTGACCTTCGGTTTGCTGGCGCGTAACCGTATCGCCCGCTCGGAGGCGAAGGAAATCGCAACCAGATACCTGGCCAAAGTCGGACTCGGCGCAGAGATCGGGCATATGTCCCCGGCGGAGCTGTCCGGCGGCATGCAGAAGCGGGTGGCTCTGGCCCGTGCCATCGCCATGCAGCCGGATATCCTGTTTTTCGATGAGCCGACCACCGGCCTCGATCCCATCATGGGCGCGGTGATCGACGGGCTGATCGTTGAGTGCGTCACTGCAAGCCAAGCAGATGGCAGCCGGTCAGGTGGCAGCACAGCCATAGCCATCACCCACGATATGGCCAGTGCAAGACGGATCGGCCATGAAGCGGCCATGCTGTTTGAGGGCCGCATCGTCTGGACCGGCAAAGCCGACAGGCTGATGGACAGCGACAACCCCTATGTCGACCAGTTTACCCATGGCCGGCGCGAAGGCCCGATCCAGATGCAGTTGCGTCGTTAGAAAATAATACAGTCAGGAGTTGAAAAACATGCCTGCATTTCTCCTGTAAAAAATATTTATTTTGATTTGTTGTATCTCCTCTGATTTTTTAAAAAGAGTTTTTTCCCAGTATCTATTTTATTTCGATACTCAGATGATATGAATGATAAAAAATAATCATTATCTTGCCCCCACTTCAACGACCCATCATCCTGATGAAGAGGAGATCACTGGATCAATGCGCATTGCCATGATCGGAGGCGGATATGTCGGGCTGGTCTCCGCGGCCTGTTTTGCCGAATTCGGGGTTGAGGTCGCGGTCGTGGAATCCGATCCGGCCAAGCTGGCGGCTTTGCTGGACGGCCGGATGCCGATCTACGAGCCGGGACTGGACAAGCTGGTTGCCGACAATGTCGCCGCAGGCCGCCTGTCTTTCGGCAATGATCTGCCGGCGGCCGTCAAGGATGTGGAGGCTGTGTTCATCGCCGTCGGCACGCCGACCCGGCGCGGTGACGGCCATGCCGATCTGACCTATGTTTTCGCCGCCGCCGAACAGGTTGCAAAGGCACTGACCGCCCCCTGTGTCCTGGTGACCAAATCAACCGTCCCGGTCGGCACTGGCCGCAGGCTGGAAGCGCTGGTGCGCGAAATTCGTCCCGATCTGGAGATTGACGTTGCCTCCAACCCCGAATTCCTGCGTGAGGGGAACGCGATCGGCGACTTCATGCGCCCAGACCGCGTGGTGGTTGGCAGTTCCACCCCCCACGCCAGAGAAGTGCTGAGCCGTCTTTACCGCCCGCTGAACCTGATCGAGACTCCGATCCTGCATACCGGGCTGGAAACAGCAGAACTGACCAAATATGCCGCCAATGCGTTTCTGGCGATGAAGGTCACCTTCATCAACGAGATGGCCAATCTTTGCGAGGCAACGGGTGCGGATGTGCACGATGTTGCGAAAGGCATCGGTCTGGATGGCCGGATCGGCAGAAAATTCCTGCATCCCGGTCCGGGCTTTGGCGGATCCTGCTTCCCGAAGGATACTCTGGCCCTGGTGCGGATCGCCCATGATGCGGGTGCGCCGACAAGGCTGATCGAGACGGTGGTCGATATCAACAATGCCCGCAAGGCACAGATGGCAGAACGCATCATCACCGCCTGCGGAGGCAGCGTGAACGGCAAACGAATCGCCGTGCTGGGCCTGACATTCAAACCCGAAACCGACGATATGCGAGACAGCCCTTCCATTCCCATCCTGACCCTGCTGCATCAGGCGGGAGCCTCGATCATTGCCTATGATCCGGAAGGGATGGAGCAGGCCCGCCCCCTGTTGCCGGATGCCATTACGTATGTGAGCAGTGCCATCGAGGCGCTCTCCGGCGCCGATGCTCTGGTGGTCATCACCGAATGGAACGAATTCCGTGCTCTTTCTCCCGAAAAACTGCTTTCGGAGATGAATGGACGAGTGGTTGTTGATCTGCGTAATGTCTTCGACCCTGCCGCGATGCGAGAGGCCGGCTTCTCCTACTCCTCCATCGGGCGCCCAGAGCAAAGGCATCAAGACGCGTGACCACTGCGCCTGCTGTAGATGAGGCATGGAAATATCCCGATATTCCCAATCCTGACATTCTGGACCGGATTCCATTATCAGCCCGCATCGTGCTTGATGTGGGCTGCGGCAGTGGGGCGCTGGGGGCTGCCTACAAGCAGATCAATCCAGCCGCCCGGGTCTTCGGAATAGAGACCAACCAACAGGCCGCCCGCCTCGCCTCATCCCGGCTGGAGACGGTGATCAACAGCGATGTGGAAACCGCCATTTTTCCTGACGAGCTGCTTGGGCGCGTCGACTGCCTGATCTATGGCGATGTGCTGGAGCATCTTCAGGATCCCTGGGCGCTCCTGAAAAATCATGTGGAGACATTGCTGGCTCCAGGTGGTGTCGTCATCATCTGCATGCCCAATGTCGAGCATTGGAGCATCACCGCACGCCTTCTGACCGGGACGTTCGACTACAGCGATACCGGCCTGCTGGACCGCACGCATCTGCGTTTTTTCTCACAGGCCATGATGGAAAGCTGCATCCGTGCCGCAGGGTTGCAGCCCATCGACTGTCTGCCGCGTATTTTCGAGGCCGAGCAGGGACGACAGGTCATCAATGCCCTGAAACCGGTGCTTCAGACGATGCAGGTTGATCCGGACGCCTATGCGCGGCGCGCCCTGCCGATGCAATATGTCTGGCGTGCCCGTGCCGGGGGGCCTGCCACTGTTCAGGTCTATTCCACCATCCTGGCGCCGGTTGGCGGTGTCAGCGATGTCAGGGTGATCGAACCGATGCGTGCTCTGGCTGCCGAGCCGGGCATCCGGGCGGCGATCATCAAGGGTGGCGAACTGCCTCCGCCCGATCCGTCCTTGCCGAAAATCTGGATTTTCCATCGCCCTGCTCTGGCCGGAGAGGAAGGGCTGTCCGTGCTGCGGGGAATCCTCCGGCAAGGATTTCTGATCGTTACAGAGTTCGACGATCATCCGGATTACATCCCTGTTCTGCAACGCCCGGATATGTGGAATTTCCGTGGCGTGCACGCAATCCAGACCACCACCATGGGGTTGGCGGATGTGTTCCGTAAAGACAATCCGGAAGTCGCCATATTCCCCAATGGCATCCGCGCCCTGCCCGTGCCGCACAATCATGCAAAACGCCCGCAGATGAGGATGCTGTTCGCGGGGATCAATCGTGAAAACGACTGGCCCCCCTATATCGATGCCCTCAACACAGCGGCGCGGCTCTGCGGAGAGCGGCTGCATTTCGAGGTCGTGCGGGACCGGGGATTTTTCGATGCGCTGGACACGCCGCACAAATCCTTCTCAGATACGCTGGACTATGCGGCCTATCATCAGAAACTGTCGGATTGCGAGCTGTCCTTCATGCCTTTGCAGGACACGCCCTTCAACCGTGTCAAAAGCGACCTGAAATTCATCGAGGCCGCTTCTCATCGCGTCTGCGCCCTGGCCACCCCCGTGGCGTATGAGAACAGCATTCAGGACGGCAAGACCGGCATTCTGTTCCGCACCGGGGCCGAGCTTCAGGAAAAGCTCGTGACTCTGGTCAATAATCCTGACGCCGTTCTGCAGATCGCCACCACGGCCCGGCGGTATGTCGCCTCCGAACGGATGCTGGCCTATCAGATGGCGGCACGCGCCGCATGGTATCGCAGCCTGTGGGCGCGCAAGGATGTGCTCAATGCCGCCCTGCTGGAGCGTATGCCCGCATTACGGGAAGGATAACGCCTTCCCCAGTACCTCATCTTTTGCCGGTGAGGGGAAAGCGGCCTGGGGCACATGTCGATCCCGGTCGCCTGCCACGCGATGCAGGAAGCGGGAGGTCCGACGGAGCGATTCACGGCTTTCCGGTACGAAAGCCGCGAAAATCTGGAACGCATGCGGCACTTTCGGCCAGATACGCAGATCGACAGTGCCACCGGTGCTCCGCACGCGCTCCGTGAGCCTGAAGGCATCATCCAGCAGAACCTCGTCCGCCCCGACCTCGATCAGCAGCGGGGGAAGCCTGTCAAGCGCACCATAAAGCGGCGAGGCCAGCGGATGGTACGGGTCTGCCCCCTGAAGATAGAGCGCCGCCGCCCGAGACACATCACCATCCAGCATCACGTCCCGATGGGCGTTATATTTCAGGGACGCTCCGGTTGCCGCCAGATCTGTCCAGGGAGAAAACAGCGCCGCCGCCACCGGCAATGGCAGCCCGGCCTGTTTCGCCGCCAGCATCAGGGACAGCGCCAGACCGCCCCCCGCCGAATCTCCGGCAATGGCCAAACGGGCGGGCGGAATGCCAGAGTCCAGCAATGCCCGATACACCGCCAGCGCATCCTCTACCGCAGCCGGGAACGGATTTTCCGGAGCCAGACGATAGGCAGGCGCATAGACTTCAAACCCGGCCCGCGCGAAAAACGAGGTAATCGGGCGGTGTGTGGCCGGAGAGCAGCCCAGATAAGCGCCCCCGTGCAAATACAACAGGGTGGTCGGCAGAGCCTTGGTCACCCCTCCGACAGAGCGGGTACACAGATGCTCGGTATCCACCCCGCCCATGTCTTTCATGCTGATTTGCATGTCACCCGGCAGGCGGCGAATGGTCAGCGCAAAATCACGACGCAGTTCCCGCACATCCTGCACACGGGACAAACGGCGTTTCACCTTCCAGCGAAGGATTGGCAGCAGGGTACGAAGACGGAGACTCGACACGGCTTGTTTTGTCTCTCTCTCGTCTGTTTCGAAGCAAAGACGCTTCCGCTATCCAATCCACGCCCAAAAAGCCAGCTTTATGGAAGACCCGCATGTACAGTCTCCGTCATAGCAGCGATGATACAACTTCATCCCGCCCTGTCTGGTGGCCACTGACGGGACTGGCGACAATTATGACCATGCTGGCCATTCCCTTGCTCGATCGGGGCTGGTCGAGCTGGGCACATGCCATCCTGCCGCCATGGAAACCGGTTTTCATCTGGATGACACGCCCGGCCGAAATGGCGGCGCCCCTCGGTGCGCTCTATCTGTTGCTGGCGGCACTGGCGGCGGCATCCGGGCGCTGGCGGCCCGGCAGGATGGGATGGGCGCTGATCGCAGCCGCTCTGGCCGCGCTGGTGGCCGTGCCTGTGAAGGATGAACTCAAATACCTGTTCGGTCGTCCATGGCCGGAAACATGGATCGACAACAACCCGTCCTGGATTGGCAACGGTATCTTCGGTTTTTTCCCGCTGCATGGCGGGCGGGGCTGGGCCTCTTTCCCCTCCGGCCATACGACGATGATCACCGCCCCCATGGCGGCACTGCGCGACAGGCTTCCGGAACTGCGCGGCTTTTGGCTGCTGCCAGTCGCCTGTGTCGCAATCGGGTTGCTGGGGGCCGATTTTCACTTCATCAGTGATGTGACAGCGGGCATGCTCACCGGCATCACCTGTGGAGCGGGCCTGTCCACCATCATACGCTCTTCTGAACGATCCTGAGAAAGATCAGGACAGGCAGTTTTGCTTGCAGCGGGGCGTGTGGCCGCCCATCTTCCCGTCATGTCCCAGATCGCCGCCCATCCCATGCTGTTCATGCCGCAAAAACAGCCCGCGAAACCCGTCACAAAGGCGCTGGAAGTCGTCTCTGACTACAAGCCCGATGGTGATCAGCCAACCGCGATCAGGGAGCTGGTCAACGGACTCCGGCAAGGGGAGCGCAATCAGGTGCTGCTGGGCGTCACCGGCTCCGGCAAAACCTTCACCATGGCCAAGGTGATCGAGGAAATGCAGCGTCCAGCCCTGATTCTGGCGCCGAACAAGACTCTGGCAGCCCAGCTCTATGGGGAGATGAAGTCGTTCTTTCCCAATAACGCGGTCGAATATTTCGTCAGCTATTACGACTACTATCAGCCGGAAGCCTACGTTCCGCGCACCGACACCTATATTGAAAAAGACGCCCAGATCAACGAGCAGATCGACCGGATGCGTCACGCCGCCACCCAGGCCCTGCTGGAGCGGAACGATGTCATCATCGTCGCCTCCGTCTCCTGCATTTACGGTATCGGCTCGGTCGAGACCTACGCGAAAATGGTGGTACGGTTGCAGGTGGGCGGCCAGATCGACCGGGATGCGCTGGCCCGGGCGCTGGTTGATCTGCAATATCGCCGCAACGATGCCGCCTTCCAGCGCGGCACGTTCAGAATGCGTGGAGAGACGGTCGATATCTTCCCCGCCAGCCATGAGGACCGGGCCTGGCGCATCAGCCTGTTCGGTGACGAGATCGACGCGATCAGCGAATTCGATCCCCTGACCGGCAATGTAACTGCAAAACTGGAAGAGGCTGTCGTCTACGCCAACAGCCACTATGTCACACCTCGCCCCACGCTCAGCCAGGCGATCAAGGAAATCAAACAGGAGCTGCAACAGCGGCTGGCCGAATTCGACGCCGAAGGCAAGGTGCTGGAAGCCGAGCGCCTGCGTCAGCGCGTGACGTTCGACATCGAGATGATGGAGACCACTGGCTCCTGCAAGGGAATCGAGAATTACTCCCGCTATCTTTCCGGGCGCGCGCCGGGAGACCCGCCGCCGACCCTGTTTGAATATCTGCCGGACAACGCCATTCTGATCGTCGATGAAAGCCATGTCACCGTGCCGCAGATCGGCGGCATGGAGCGGGGCGACCATGCCCGGAAATCCATTCTGTCGGAGTTCGGTTTCCGCCTGCCCTCCTGCATTGATAACAGGCCGCTGAAATTCGATGAATGGGAGCGTTTCCGACCGGAAACCGTGTTCGTCAGCGCAACACCCGGACCGTGGGAAATGGAACAGACCGGCGGGGTGTTTGCCGAACAGGTGATCCGCCCGACCGGGCTGATCGATCCGATCACGGAGATCCGCCCGGTGGAACATCAGGTGGATGACCTGCTGGCGGAAATACGCCTCGTCACTGCCAAAGGAAATCGCGTGCTGGTCACCACGCTGACCAAGCGCATGGCAGAGGATCTGACCGAATATCTCACCGAGCACGGGGTGAAGGTCCGCTACCTCCACTCCGACGTGGACACGCTGGAACGGATCGAGATCATTCGCGATCTGCGCGTCGGCGTCTTCGATGTGCTGATCGGCATCAACCTGCTGCGGGAGGGGCTGGATATTCCGGAATGCTCACTGGTTGCCATTCTGGATGCGGATAAAGAAGGGTTCCTGCGCAGCCAGACCTCGCTGATCCAGACCATCGGCCGCGCCGCACGCAATGTGGAGGGGCGTGTGATCCTGTATGCAGATACCATGACGCGCTCCCTGACCTTCGCGGTGGAGGAAACCGCCCGCCGTCGGGAGCGGCAGAAAGCATGGAACGAAGCCCACGGCATCACCCCGACCACGGTGCGCAAGCAGATCGGCAAAATGCTGGAAAGCGTATTCGAACAGGATTACGTCACGGTCGCCCCGACCTCCGCCACCTCGGCCGCCGAGTTCGTGGGCAAGGATCTGCGCGCCTCCATCACCGAGCTGGAACGCAGGATGCGCGCCGCTGCCGCCGATCTTGAGTTCGAGGAAGCCGGACGCCTGCGCGACGAAATACGCCGTCTGGAAGCACTGGAAATGGGCCTGCCCCCTGTACCGGCCCCGGCTTCCTCCATGCGGGCCGGTGCGCAGAAAGATGGCGGACGGACCCGCAAGGACCGCACGCCGCAACCGCTTGGCCCCGGCGGCGGAGGTTATGACCCCTCCAAGGTCAGAGGTCGGCGACGGAGGGGATAAGACCAGCCCGCTGGCATACTGACATCGAACCGTGGCAGGAGCCGTCTGCCCGGTATGGCATGCTTGCACTGGTTGGGCCTTGCACTCACTGGGTGCCGGCCTCACAGGATTATCTCATCGTGGAACCATCGTCCCATGCTGCATTTACTGCCCCTGTCTGAAGCCATGCCGCGCACCGCCCTGGTCACCGGGGCCGGCCGCCGTATCGGGCGCGCCATTGCTCTGGCGCTGGGAGAGGCCAGGTTTTCAGTCGCCGTGCATTACGGAACCAGCCGCACCGAGGCCGAAGAGGTCGTCACCACCCTGCGCCAGAGCGGGCGGAATGCCGTCTCCCTGCAAGCTGATCTCGGGCGCGAACAGGATACCCATCGGCTGATGCAGGACGCGACTGATGCGCTGGGACCGATCGGCGTGCTGATCAACAACGCCGCCATTTTCGAATTCGATGCCTGGCATGACGCGACCCGCGACAGTTGGGATCGGCATATGGAGACCAATCTCCGCGCACCGCTGGTTCTGGCCCAGTCCTTTGCCCGTCTGCTGCCCGCAACGGCACAGGGGGCTGTGATCAATATGATCGATCAGCGCGTCTGGGCGCCGGGAGCGGGTTTCATCTCCTATACGGTGGCGAAAAGCGGCTTGTGGACCCTGACCCGCACGCTGGCTCTGGCTCTGGCGCCCCGCATCCGTGTGAATGCCATCGGCCCCGGTCCGGCAGCCCCCAGCAAACGGCAGACCCCGGACCAGTTCGCGGAACAATGCCGCAGCGTCCCGCTCGGCCATGGCACCAATCCCGATGAAATCGCCCGCGCCGTCCTGTTTCTGCTGGCCCTGCCCTCCGTGACCGGTCAGATGTTGGCACTGGATGGCGGGCAGCATCTGCAAGGGGCCGGGATTACGACTCTGGTTGAATAAGACCTTTTTTGCTGTCGCGATCTGAAAACCGGTCAAGCCATAAAATTGGCAGACTCACAGATTCTTATGCTTGACACTCTCTTCCCAAAGCGGGTTCCGGCCAGACTTGTCCACCTGCGGCGCAAGAGAATCATATTTTTCAGTATGATGACAGCGCCTGGGTTCTCCACAAAGAATAAAACTATATAATTCAATGACTTATACTGTTGCTTCGAATCTGTGCAATCGGCGTGTAACCCTTGTGTACTGCGGGTTTGACGCAAATGTGCGCAGCTTATTCCACAATGTTATCCACAGCTTTGGTGGATGAATTTTATCCTGTCTCTGATCCCCTTCCTGCCCCGACATCAGGGCGGTCAACCCTTGAGGAAGTACGGGGCAACCCCTAATCCATGACTATGCCCGATACTCCCGCCAGCCCGCCGAAAGAGGCTGAAAATCCCTCCCTGCCAATTGTCGAGGCACTCCCAGGCAAAGGGGTGACTGTCATTGAGGCAATGCTGAAACTGTTGCCGGACAGGCCGGGCGTATACCGGATGCTCGATGGACAAGGCGAAGCCCTGTATGTCGGCAAAGCGCGCAGCCTGAAAAAACGTGTGGCGAGCTACACCCAGATCCACCGCCTGCCCGAGCGGCTGCGTCGCATGGTGAGCGAGACGGTTTCCATGGAGATCGTCACCACCCATACCGAAGCCGAAGCCCTGCTGCTGGAAGCCAATCTGATCAAGCGGCTCAAGCCGCGCTTCAACATCGTGCTGCGGGATGACAAATCCTATCCATGGCTGATGCTGACCGAGGATCATGCCTTTCCTCAGATCATGAAACATCGCGGCGCACAGACAAGAAAAGCCGCCAGCTACTGGGGGCCGTTTGCCTCGGCCTGGGCCGTGAACCAGACCGTGACCGCCATGCAGCGTATTTTCCTGCTGCGCTCCTGCTCGGACAGTGTGTTCGCCAACCGCTCCCGCCCCTGCCTGCTGTTCCAGATCCGCCGCTGCTCTGCCCCCTGCGTGGACCGTATCAGTCAGGAGGATTATGCTGAGCTGGTCGATCAGGCACGGGCCTTCCTGTCCGGGCGCGGCACGGACATCCAACGTGATCTCGCCCGCCAGATGGAAGAAGCCGCCGAAGCCCTGGAATTCGAGCGCGCCGCCGCCATCCGCGACCGTATCCGTGGCCTGACCCATGTGCAGGGCACCGCCGTGGTCAATCCGGCCTCCATCGGCAATGCGGATGTCATCGCCGTCTGGCAGGATGCGGGGCAGAGCTGTGTGCAGGTTTTCTTCATCCGTGGCGGCCATAATAACGGCAACCGTGCCTTCTATCCTGCCCATACCAGTGCCGAGACAGCACAGGATGTATTGGGAGCCTTTATCGCCCAGTTCTATGACGACAAGCCCCCGCCGCCTTTACTGTTGCTCAATCATGCCATCGCAGAGGAAGGGCTGGTCTCGGAAGCCCTCAGCCTGAAAGCAGGACGCCGGGTGGAGCTGCATGTGCCGGTACGGGGAGAAAAACGCGCCGTGGTCGCCCATGCGGAGACCAATGCAAGAGAGGCACTGGAACGCAAACTGGCCGAAAGTGCTGGCCAGAACCGGCTTCTGGACGGCGTGGCAGAGCTGTTCGACCTGCCCACCCGCCCGAACCGGATCGAGATTTACGATAACAGCCATATCATGGGGACCAACCCGTACGGTGTCATGGTGGTGGCAGGGCCGGAAGGCTGGAATAAATCGGCCTACCGCAAATTTTCCATCCGTGGCCCGATCACGCCCGGCGACGATTTCGCCATGATGCGCGAAATGCTGGAGCGTCGTTTCAGCCGTGGCCTGAAGGAACGCGCCGAAGGACCAGAGGGGGAAGCCAACTGGCCCGATCTGGTGCTGATCGATGGCGGGGCTGGCCAGTTATCAGCCGTGCGCGGAATCCTGGACGAGATCGGTGTCACGGATGTGAAACTGGTCGCCATTGCCAAAGGCCCTGATCGCGATGCAGGCCGCGAATGGTTTCATACCGAAGGCAAGGCACCGTTCCAGCTGCCACCCCGTGATCCGGTGCTTTATTACCTCCAGCGTCTGCGTGACGAGGCGCATCGCTTCGCTATCACCACCCATCGGGCAGGGCGGTCAAAAACACTGGTCCGCAGTGAACTGGATGATATTGACGGCATCGGAGCCGCCCGCAAACGCGCCCTGCTTAATCATTTCGGTTCGGCACGCGGTGTCAAACAGGCCGGGCTCGCGGCGCTGGAAGCCACGCCGGGCATCTCGAAAGAAATCGCGATGCGCATCTACGCCCATTTCCATCCGGGTGCGCGCGCAGACTAAGCCTGCGCGGCCCTGAGTCTTTCAGTCCTCAATTTTCAACAGCATCGGACCAAGCGGACGCCCGGCAAACAGATGCACATGGAAATGTGGCACCTCCTGCCCGGCATCCTGACCACTATTGGCCAGCAGCCTGTATCCCGGCACTTCCAGCCCCATGTCACGCGCCAGCTTGCCAACCGTCAGGAAAAACGTCCCGACTTCCTCCGCGGAAGCGCGCTCCGTAAAATCCGCAAAAGAAATATACGGTTTTTTGGGAATAATCAGCACATGGGTAGGGGCCTGCGGATTGATGTCCAGAAAGGCCAGCGCATGATCATTCTCCATCACCTTGCGGCATGGGATTTCGCCTCGCAGAATAAGAGCAAAGATATTGTCAGGGTCATAAGCCCCGATGGCGCTGACCGGCATTGTCTTGTGCCTTTTCTGTTTCCAAATCTTCTGTCTGATGACCAGATCAGTATGATCAGGGAATTTTAGTCGTCTTCAACCCTGCAGTGCGCGGCAATATTTTGGCACGGGATGCTTTTTCGGCAATGCCGCTGATGCCTTCGCGCTTGGCAAGTTCCCGCCATACCTCGGCAGGCTCGACCCCGACCGCGACCCATAAAACCAGAAGGTGATACAGCACATCAGCGCTTTCACCGATCAGGGCTTCCTTGTCGCCGCTCACCGCCTCAATCAGACATTCGACGGCTTCCTCGCCGAATTTCTGCGCAACCTTGCCGATACCACGGGACAGCAGGCGTGCAGAATGGCTGACCGCAGGATCAGCATCCCGGCGCTGCATAACCACTTCCCAAAGCCGGTTCAGTACCTGCACCGCATTATCAGGATCAATATCAGTCAGAGGTGAAAGTATCCTGGCTTTGTTCTTTACGGCAGACGGAACAGACGTTTTCTTATTCGTCTTCGTGACTGTTTTTTTCTTAACGGTTTTGACCATCATGATCCCTCAGGCAGCCTGCATGGCAGGCCGGGTGAAACGAACGGGTTGTCCCGCTGCATGCAACGCATTTTTGACCTGTTCGATTGTGAACGTGCCAAAATGAAAAACTGATGCAGCGAGCAACCCTGTCGCCCCCGCTTCTGCACCCTCGACAAAATGCTGCAATGTGCCGATGCCACCAGAAGCGACCACCGGCACCGACACAGCCGCACAAACCCGGCGCAACAATTCGGTGTCGAAGCCCTGCCCCGTTCCATCCCGATCCATACTCGTCAGCAGGATCTCCCCGGCGCCCAGAGACGCCACCTGACGGCACCATTCTATGGCATCAAGCCCGGTTCCTGTACGACCACCATGGGTAAACACTTCCCAGCCTGATAACGTTTTCTTGACATCAACGGCCACCACGATGGCCTGGCTGCCGAATTTTTCAGCCCCTTCCCTGATCAACTCAGGACGCGCCACAGCGGCTGAATTCATGCTGCATTTATCAGCCCCCGCCAGCAGCAGGCGCCGCATATCCATCACGGTGCGGACCCCGCCGCCAACTGTAAGCGGCAGAAAGACCCGCTCGGCGGTGCGGGCAACCACATCGAGAATAGTATCACGATTGTCGGAGCTGGCCGTAATATCCAGAAAGGTCAACTCATCCGCACCAGCCGCATCATACAGGGCTGCCTGCTCGACCGGATCACCTGCGTCACGCAGGGATACGAAATTCACGCCTTTGACGACACGCCCGTCCTTGACGTCCAGACAGGGAATCACACGAAGCTTCAACACGGCGCAATCCGTTCACCGGCGACCGGCACAATTAAAGATCAGGACTGGCCTGCGCCAGCCACCAAAAGTGGCGGGGTTTTGCAGCTAAAAGCCGGGGAAATGCAAGAACTTCGTGCGCCGTTTTCACACCTTGGTTTGTTAACGCAAAGAGACGGCCTGCAAGGCTGCTGCCGGGTCTACCCGACCATCGTATAAAGCACGCCCAAGTATGACACCTGTAATTGTTCCTGCGTCATAAACATCAACAATATGCGACAGATCCCCGACACCACCACTGGCAATCACCGGGATCGTCGTGGCACGCGCCAAAGCAAGCGTCTGTTCGACATTCGGGCCCGTCAGCATGCCATCACGGCCAATATCGGTGTAGATGATCGCGGCCACACCTGCATCCTCGAACCGTGCAGCCAGTTCAACGGCCGCCACCGAGGATGTTTCAGCCCAGCCTTCAGTGGCCACAAACCCGTCACGCGCATCAATCCCGACCGCGATCCGCCCTGGAAAAGCCCGGCAAGCATCCTTGACCAGTTGTGGCGTTTTGACGGCAGCACTGCCGAGAATGACACGGGAAATACCCGCCTCTATCCATCGCTCCACGGCCGCCATGTCACGAATGCCACCACCCAGCTGAACAGGGACGGAAACAGCGCCGAGAATGGCGGTAATCGCCTCGGCATTTTCCGAACGGCCGGCAAAGGCGCCGTTCAGATCAACCACATGCAGCCAGGCAAACCCTGCATCCTGCCATTGCCGGGCGCGGGCGGCAGGATCGTTGCCATAGATGGTTGCGTCCTCCATTTCACCACGACGAAGGCGAACGCACTGGCCATCTTTCAGGTCAATGGCAGGGTAAAGTGTGAAACGCATGTTCTTCCGGTCCGTGTCACGCCGTCATGATGCGGCTGTCAGCCTGCAACAGCTTGTAATAGTAATATCCGCGCAGGGTCTGCCCCCGCGCACGGGCATAGACCGGGTGGGTGCCCCAGCAAATATAGCCCATGGATTCGTAAAGCTTTTTTGCTGCTTCCTGATCTTCCCGCAAATCGAGATTCAGCACCTGAAATCCAAGCGCCCGCGCACAATCCTCGACCCGTTCCGTCAACGTACGGGCCAGACCGAAACCACGGGCGAAGGGAGCCACGAAACTATGCGCCAGCATCGCTCCGAATGCTCTGGCTTCCTCGTTCTTGGCGGGGCGGATAAACTGTGCGGCACCCACCACCGCACCACCCTGACGGGCAATGAACAATTCCCGCTCCGGCACCAGCAGAACGCCACGAAAATATCGCTCCAGTGCCTGATGCCCCGGCGGCATGATCCAGCCGGAGCCGCCACCGTCCAGAATGGCGGCATGCGCGGCTTCACACAGGCTGGCCATATCGTCATCGCTCAGCGTCTCGACGCGCTCGACATCCTGCGCAGGCTGCTCGCCATGACGATCATCCGGCGGTTGGGAGCCCGTCATGAACCGCTTACTCCATCAGGATTCCAGAGCATGAAATTCTGCAGGATACGCAAACCGACTTCCTGACTTTTCTCCACATGAAACTGGGTTCCGGCACGGTTGCCGGAGGCAACCATCGCAACCACCGGACCACCATACTCCGTGGTGGCGAGGATCTGGGTATGATCTCCATCACGCAATGCATATCCATGCACGAAATAGGCATGATCATCCGGCTGCAATCCATTCAGCAGCGGATGCACACAGCCGGCAGAAGTAAAATCCAATCCATTCCAGCCCATCTGCGGCAGACGCAGACCTGGGCAGCTTATCGGTGCGATCTCGCCCTTGATCCAGCCAAAGCCCGGCGCGCCTTCATGCTCCAGACCTCGTTCGGCCATCAATTGCATGCCGACACAGATGCCCAGAAAAGGCTTGCCCGCTGCAACGCCCTCCTCGATCGCGCCACGCATACCCTCGATTGCGGCAATGCCACGCGCGCAATCGGCGAAAGCACCCTGTCCCGGCAGTACAATCCGGTCGGCAGTACGGACATCCAGCGGATCGGCGGAGGCAATGACCTTTGCATCCAGCCCGGCGCGCCCGGCCGCAATCTCCAGCCCACGACGTGCAGAGGCCAGATTGCCGGTACCGGAATCGATCACCACCACTTTCATACCGTCTGCTCCCACAGGGCCGGATGAGCGGCCTGCTGTTTTTCCTCCATCCGGTGCATCCGGGCCAGCGCCATACTGAGCGCGGTATCAGCATCGGCGGCCGCCACGACACCTGCCAGCCTGTATCCTGACAGTGTCAGTGACCAGCGCCGCAGATCCTGAGCAAACAATCCCTGTGCCACCATCAGCCCGGCACAGATCGGTCCCTGCCAAAGCGGAGGCAGAAAAGCGACCAGCAGTATCCAGCCGGCCAGCAGGATCATTGCCGGCAGTACCGCCTGCCGCATCCCCAGCCAGAGCGGCCCAAGCAAGGTCGCCGGAATGCTGAACTGCTCCGGAATGACCCGTGGCAATCCGCTGCCCTTTGTCGCCGGATCGGGAAGATGAACGGTCCAGATCGTCATTGCAGCACAGGCTCTACAGGGCGCCCTTGGTGGAAGGAATGGCATCCCCGACGCGGGGATCGCGCTCCACTGCCATGCGCAGCGCCCGGGCCACCGCCTTGAAACACGCCTCCGCCACATGATGCGTATTGGTGCCGGCCTTGAGCGTCACATGCAGCGTCATCAGCGCATTGCCCCCGAAAGCGCGGAAAAATTCCTCGAACAGCTCGGTATCCATCGTGCCGACCTTGGGCTGAAGGAACGGAACCGACCATGCCACATGCGCCCGACCGGACAGGTCGATCGCGGCCTCGGCCAGTGCCTCATCCATCGGCACGATGGCATGGCCGAAGCGGCGAATGCCTTTTTTATCGCCCAGCGCCTGTCGCAACGCCTGCCCCAGCACGATCCCGACATCCTCGGTCATGTGGTGATCATCAATATGCAGATCGCCTGTGGCGCGGATCGTCAGATCCAGCAGCGCATGGCGTGCCAGAGCGGTCAGCATATGATCCAGAAACCCGATACCGGTGGCGATATCGGTCTGTCCGGTTCCATCCAGGTCGATGCTCAACCGGATGGATGTTTCCGACGTCGTACGGTCGATGGTGGCTTGGCGCGTCATGGCGGAGTGCTAGCGCCTCCTGTTCCGAAACACCAGCTTTGAGACATCAATCCGTTGATCCGGCCTTGCCGCCATGCGGTCGAAGCGCCATGTGAGGCGATCATGAGCATCTCCCCCTATCCCGCCGCATCATCCCATGATCCTGTGGGCTGGCACGGCACCACCATTCTCTGCATCCGTCGCGGAAACACTGTTACCATGGCCGGGGACGGACAGGTCAGCCTCGGCCAAACGGTCGTGAAGGGCAATGCCCGCAAGGTCCGGCGCATCGGCGCGGGCGGTCAGGTTCTGGCGGGCTTCGCCGGCGCGACCGCCGATGCCTTCACCCTGCTGGAGCGACTGGAAGCCAAGCTGGAACGCTTTCCCAACCAGCTGGAACGCGCCTGCGTGGAGCTGGCGAAAGACTGGCGCACCGACCGCTATCTGCGTCGGCTGGAAGCGATGATGGCGGTGGCCGATCAAAGCCGCAGCTTCACCCTGACCGGCAATGGCGACGTGCTGGAACCGGAAGACGGTATCATCGCCATCGGCTCCGGCGGGAATTACGCGCTGTCGGCGGCCCGCGCCCTGATGACGGTGGATGGGCTGGAAGCAGAGGAAATCGCCCGCCGCGCCATGCGCATCGCCGCCGATATCTGTGTCTACACCAATGGTAACGTCATCGTCGAAACCCTCCGTGGCGAGGCGGAATAACGCATCATGGACATCCCTACCTATTCACCCCGCGAAATCGTCTCCGAACTGGATCGCTTCATCGTCGGCCAGACCGATGCCAAGCGGGCCGTGGCCATCGCCCTGCGCAACCGCTGGCGCAGGCAGCAACTGCCGGAAGCGATGCGGGAAGAAGTCGTCCCCAAGAATATTCTGATGATCGGCCCCACCGGCTGCGGCAAGACCGAAATCGCCCGCCGTCTGGCCAAACTGGCGCAGGCCCCGTTCCTGAAGGTCGAGGCCACAAAATTTACCGAAGTCGGTTATGTCGGCCGTGACGTCGAAAGCATCGTGCGCGATCTGGTCGAGGCCTCGCTGACCATGCTGCGCGACACCAGCCGCCGGAACGTGCAGGCCCAGGCGGAGCTGGCCGCCGAAGAACGTCTGCTCACCGCGCTGGTCGGTGAAGGGGCTGGGGCCGATACACGCTCCCATTTCCGCCGCATGCTGCGCAATGGGGAGCTGGAAGACAAGGAAATCGAAATCTCGGTCTCTTCCGCCCCCTCAGCACCGCCATCGGTCGATATTCCCGGCGTCCCGCCCGGTCAGGCGATCAATCTGACCGAGATGATGAAGGGCATGTTCGGCAATCGCCAGCAGCAGAAGAAACTCACCGTCGCCGCCGCACGGCAACTGCTTCAACGGGAGGAAGCCGACCGGCTGCTGGATAATGAGAAGCTCGGGCGCGATGCGGTGGAGCATGCCGAAAACAACGGCATCGTCTTCATCGATGAGATCGACAAGGTTTGCGCCCGCAGCACCGAAGGCGGCATGCGCGGTGGCGATATCTCCCGCGAGGGCGTACAGCGTGATCTGCTGCCGATCATCGAAGGCACCACCGTGAATACCAAATATGGTCCGGTGAAGACCGACCATATCCTGTTCATCGCCTCCGGCGCGTTCCATCTGGCCAAGCCGTCCGATCTGCTGCCGGAGCTTCAGGGCCGACTGCCGATTCGGGTGGAGCTGCAACCCCTGTCACGCGCCGATATGCGCCGGATTCTGGTGGAACCCGAACATTCCCTGCTGAAACAGTATCAGGCTCTGCTGGGGACCGAGCAGGTCGATCTGGACATCACCGACGATGCGATCGACGCGCTGGCCGATCTCGCGGCGGAGATCAATGACCGGGTCGAAAATATTGGCGCCCGCCGCCTGCATACGGTGCTGGAGAAACTGCTGGAAGATATCAGCTTCACCGCCCCCGATCGTGCGGGGGAACTGGTCACCGTCGACGCGGCGCTGGTCAGGGACCGCGTGGCCCCGCTGGCGGGCAAGGCCGATCTCAGCCGCTTCATTCTGTGACCGGCCTGTGATTTCGTTGCGACCTGCCTGCTTGACGGCGCGGCGGGCAGGTCGCACATCGCAGCCATGACAGACGATCCGTTCTACCATCCGCCCGAAGACAGCGCAGAGGCCGCCATCGAGGCCATCGCGGACGAGTTGTCCGTGTTCGATGAGGATTGGGATCGGTACCAGTTCATCATCGATATGGGCAAAACCCTGCCGCCTTTTCCTGCTGACTGGATGAATGACGCGCACAAGGTGCCGGGATGTCAGAGTCAGGTCTGGATGGAGGCACAGGTCGAGAATGGTGCGCTGTATCTGGCCGGCAAATCCGATGCCCAGATCGTCGGCGGGCTGATTGCGCTGCTGCTGCGGGTCTATTCCGGCCGAACACCTGCGGAAATTCTTGCCACCGATCCGGTCTGGCTTAAAACTCTTGGCCTGACCGGATCGCTCTCCATCAACCGGGGTAGCGGGCTGGAAGCGATGGCGCGAAAAATTCATGAACTGGCGGCTTCGGTGCGGACACAGTCCCGCGCCTGATCCGATATCAAAGGTGCGGCGGATGAGCCTGCAGAACCTTGCCGCAAACCATGATGTTTTTCTGATCGACCAGTTTGGCACGGTCCATGACGGCACCCATCCCTATCCGGGAGCACTGGATGCGCTGTACCAGCTGCGCGCCATGGGCAAACAGGTGGCGCTGCTGTCCAACTCCGGTCGCCGCGCCGGACCGAACGCGGAACGGCTGGCCAAAATCGGTGTACCGGACGACGCCTATGATCTGAACATCTCCTCCGGCGAGGTTGCGTGGCATATGCTGGCCGCGGGGATTCTGCCGGAAACCTCCGGCGCGTCACGCTGCCTGCTGATCTCCCGCGATCATGATTGCTCCATGCTGGAAGGCAATGGGCTGACGATGACCAGCGACCCGCAGGAATGCGATCTGGTCATCATCGGCGGCAGCGAGGGGGAGAAAGTGCCGCTGGCCGATTATCGCACCCTGCTTGCCCCCGCCGCCTCGCGGCGTGTGCCCGCTTTATGCGTCAATCCTGATCTGGTGATGCTGACACCGCGCGGACAGGCTTTCGGGGCCGGGCGCATCGCCGAGATGTATATCGAGTTGGGCGGGCTGGTCCGCTGGATCGGGAAACCTTTTCCCTCGATCTATGATTACACCCTGCGTCTGCTGGGCGATCCGCCACGGGAACGGGTGGTGGCCATCGGGGACAGCGTCAGACACGACATCAAGGGCGCCCGCGCCGCTGGATGCCATGCCGTCCTGGTGCTGACCGGGATTGCCGGTCCGGCCGTGCTGGATGATGAACTCCATCCCGATATGATCCTGCCGGGGCTAAGATGGGATGCCCGCGCCGTACGGGAGCATTGATCCTGATACCGGACAGCGTATCAGCCATTCTTTCGCCATGAATCCGCCATCTGAAAGGCCAACTGGGATGCCCCATTGGAGCACAGAGAGAAAGAGGACAGAGCAAGGAAATCCTCCTACCCTCATGACTTGAACAGCGGCACGGTCACGATCACGGTCTTGCATTGACCGCCCGGCAACCGGAGTCCTCGATAAAACAGGGATGGCGACGTCATCATGCAATCAGAACGAGTGTCCTGGCCTGCGGAAGCCTCTCACGGGGCCGGTACCCACCAGTTATTCCTGCGTGAGGAGGAATTGCGGCTGGCTCAGGATCTGCTGTTCTTCGCCTATCGCGACTTCACTGCTTCCGCCGATGCTGCGCTGGAGGAGCTGGGCTTCGGTCGCGCCCATCATCGCGCCCTGCATTTCATTGCCCGCAATCCCGGCCTGACAGTCAGCGATTTGCTGTCGATCCTGCGGATTACCAAACAGAGTCTGGCCCGTGTGCTGGGTAGTCTGGTGGATCGTGGCTATGTCATGCAGTCCCCCGGCCATGAAGATCGTCGTCAACGCCTGCTGCGTCTGACCGAAAGCGGGGAGGCGCTGGAACGCCGTCTGTTCGAAGGTCAGAAAGCCATTCTGACCGCCGCCTATCGCGAGTCCGGTGGCCATGCGGTGGAGGGTTTTCGCCGCGTGCTCTACAGCCTCGCCGGGAACGATGCCCGCGCCTGCATTGATCAGGCGGACCCGGCGTTCCGGAATCGGAGGAAAATCTGATGGCGCTATCGGATCAGGGCGGCGGAGAAGCCACCATGATCCTGGTGGTCGATGATGATGACCGCCTGCGCCGCCTGCTGTCCCGCTTTCTGGCCGAGCGCGGATTTCGTGTCACCACGGCTGAAAATGCCGCTGTAGCGCGGCAGACCATGGGCTTTCTTCAGCCCGATCTGATGGTGCTGGACGTGATGATGGCAGGAGAAGACGGTCTGAGCCTCACCGAAAGTCTGCGTCGGGACGGGCAGGACGTGCCCGTGATCCTGCTGACGGCACGCGGCGGCCCAGAAGACCGGATTGCCGGGCTGGAAGCCGGGGCGGATGATTATCTGGCCAAACCGTTCGAACCTGATGAGCTGGTGGCACGCATCCGTGCAGTGCTGCGGCGCACCTCCATTCCGGCAACACCGCCCGCACCGACCGGGCCGGTCAAGCTGGGGCAGATCATCTTCGACCCCGATCGCAGCGAATTGCGGGGACCGGATGGAACAACCCGTCTGACCGGCGGCGAAACCGCCCTGCTGGCCGCCCTCGCCGGACGGGCCAATGAAGTTCTTTCCAGGGAAGAGCTGGCAGCGGTACTGAGCATGGACGAGGCCAGTGAGCGCGCCATTGACGTGCAGGTTACCCGCCTGCGCCGCAAGATCGAGACCGATCCAAGGGAACCCCGCTACCTGCACACGGTGCGAGGACGTGGCTATGTGCTAAAACCGGGTCCATGAGCGGCCCGCAGGATCACATCTCTGACCCGGCCCTGCCGGAAGCGCAGGACACATCGCACCGCTTCCAGCTGGTTGGTCGGATGCAACGCGCCGGGCTGCGCCGGGTCATTAAAAAATTTCTGCCTCGCTCCCTGCTGGGTCGCTCCCTGCTGATCATCCTGCTGCCGCTGGTACTGGTGCAGGCTATCTCGCTCAAGATTTTCTACGGCAGCCATCTGGATGTCATCTCCCGCCGCCTGTCATCCTCGGTAGCCGGAGAAATCGCCTACACGATCGACCTGCTGCGCCGCTTTCCAGACACGGCCGATCAGGACTGGATCCTGCGCCATGCATGGGGGCAGTTCGCGATCATGGCCACCATTCGGCCTGGAGCCACCCTCAGCCCCCGGGAACCCCACAATATTCTTGGCCCGATGGATGACGATCTCCGGGCCGCACTGGAAGAAATGGTCAAGCTGCCCTTCACCATGGACTGGATTTCCGACACCCAATCCGTCCTGATCCATGTGCAATTGCCGCAGGGTGTGCTGGATGTGAAGGCACCCCGCAAACGGCTTTATACGGCGACTATCTATCTGTTTCTGTTCTGGACCGTGGGCTCCGCCCTGCTGTTGTTCGCCGTCGCCGCCCTGTTCATGCGCAATCAGGTCCGGGCCATCCGACGTCTGGCCGGGGCAGCGGAAGCCTTCGGCATGGGACGGGATCGCGGACCGATCAAACCGGAGGGTGCTATCGAGGTCCGCCGTGCCGCCACCGCCTTCAACCGCATGCAGGAACGTATCCGCCGCTTCATCACGCAACGCACAGAGATGCTGGCCGGTGTTTCCCACGATCTGCGCACGCCGCTGACCCGCCTGCGTCTGGCCGTGGCCATGTTGCCCACTGTACCTCCGGAAGAACTACCGGAGGAAAGCCGGGCCATGATCGCCGATCTGGAAGATATGGAGCGGATGATCAAAGCCTATCTGGCGTTTGCACGCGGTGAAGGAACCGAGCAGACCCAGCCCTCTGACCTCGTCCGGCTGGTGCAGGGGGTCGTAAACGGCGCCCGCCGCGCCGGAGCCGATATCACGCTTTCAGCCCCGCCGGAGCTGATGCTGCCGTTGCGCCCGGATGCATGCCGCCGCGCCGTGGCCAATCTGGTTGATAATGCCTGCCGTCATGGGAAACGGGTGGTAGTGAGCATCAACGCATGGTCCCGGGCCGTACATGTCACGGTGGATGATGATGGGCCGGGACTGGCCCAGGAGTGGCGGGAAGCCGCTTTCAGGCCGTTCCAGTCCGGCTCCGCAGGCGGGACCGGGCTTGGTCTGGCGATCAGCCGCGACATCATCCGCAGTCATGGCGGGGACATCACGCTGGAAGACAGCCCGCTGGGCGGCCTGCGCGCACGGATCATGCTGCCCGTGTGATACCGTCCTCAAGGGCCGCCATCACCGGCTTCGGCCAGCGCCGGTGCAGCCATAGCCATTGCTCCGGCACCACCCGTATCCAGTGTTCCAGAACCTGATTCATGGCGAAAGTCAGCGTCGCAATATCCTCGACCCGCTGACCGGTCTCCGGCAGGGGCAAAGGCGGCTCCACAATCAGGCGGAACCGCGCCGGACCGATACGCCGCATATAACCGGGGATCACCGGACAGTTAAATTTCAGCGCCAGAGCCGCCGCCGCCGGGGCGGTCATCGCCGGATAGCCGAACAGCGACGATTCGATACCATCATTCATCTTCTGATCGATCAGCATCCCCAGACAACCACCGGCCCGCAGATGCGCAACACTTTGCCGCGCCCCCGCCGCCCCCTTTGGAAACAGCGGAATCTCCGCCCCGATGGCGCGACGACGCAAGGAAAGCAGGATTTCGTCCACCACCGGATTGGCGGGCGCACGATAGATGCTCGACATGAACATCCCGAACGTCGCCACGGCAGGCGGCAGCACTTCCCAGTTGCCGATATGGCCGGAGACGAAAATACAGGCTCCTCCCCGCGCCGCCTGCGCACGCAGAATGTCCTCGCCCTCGATTTCCCAGCCCGGTCCGGACTGCGTACGCTTCAGCGACGGCAGATGTGGATATTCGGCTACTGTACGGCCCAGATTATCCCATACCCCGGCAATAATCCGCCGTCTGGCTGCTGCATCCAGTTCCGGCATGGCCAGACGCAGATTCCTGTCCGCGACACGGCTGACCGGCAGATATGGCCCGATCCTGCGCGCCACAGCACCCCCGAGATCAGAAGCCCGCTCGGCGCCCAATCCCTTCAGCAATGCCAGTACCAGACGCAGCGCCTGGCCCTGCATCGCGTGCCAGACCTTCATCGGCAAAAGCTCATGCCAGCATGGGGGCAGAGTCGTGCGGCTGTCGAAGAGCAGCCGCAGAGGTGCGGTCATGCCGGGTCGGCAGTGTATCCAGCAGACGATCCAGCGCCTGTTCGTCCTCCCAGGCGATGCGGACGCCCGATACGGTGACCCGCTTCTGCCAGTCAGAACTCAACCGGACAGCATCTTTCGGTGTCGTGACCAGAATGACCCCCATTGCAGCCGCATCCTGCGCGAGAAGAGTCAGGTCACGCTCGGTAAAGACGTGATGATCCGGGAAACCACGCAGTTCGACGACCTCCACCCCGGCCCGCGTCAGAGTGTCGGCGAATTTGGCCGGACGGCCGATTCCGGCAAAAGCCAGCACCCGGCGACCCGTCAGAGCTTCCGTCCCGGTGGCCGTCAGGCGCGCTCGCAGAATCTGCAAACCGGCAGGCAACTGACGCGCTGCGCCGGTCACGTCATCCCCCACGATCACCGCCGCCCGACAGCGTGCCGCAGCGGCCGCAACCGGCTCCCGCAGCGGACCGGCCGGCAGGACGCGCCCGTTACCAAACCCGACAGCGCCATCGATAATCAGCAGGGACAGATCGCGGGCAAGACCGGGATTCTGCAACCCGTCATCCATCACCAGCACCGAGGCTCCGGCGGCAATCGCCTCCCGTGCCGCAGCAGCGCGATCCGGAGCGACCCAGCAAGGGGCAGCCGCCGCCAACAACAATGCCTCATCGCCGACCTGAAACACAGTATCGCCGGGCTGAACCTGCACTACACCCTTCACACGCCCCCGATACCCGCGTGTCAGGGCATGCGGTGTGAAACCGCGCTTTGTCAGCCTTGCAATCAGATCCAGCGCAATCGTGGTCTTGCCTGCCCCGCCAACCGTGGCATTACCGCAGCACACCACCGGCACCGGAGCCCGCCAGCCCGGTCGCGCCACGCGATGCGCCGTGAAAGCCGCCGTCAGGGCTGAAGCCGGGGCCAGCAACCTGGCGGTTGGGCCATTGCGGAGCCAGAATCCGGGGGTGCGTATCATTTCGTCATCTCCGACACCATAACAGCCAAACGCCGTGGCAGATCATCCCATCCCTGCACCGCCGCGCAAGCCCGCTGCCCACGCGCGGCAGCTTCATCAGGATCAGTCACCATATGCCGGACGAAATCAGTCAATCCGGCTTCATGATCAACCCGTATCAACCCACCCACCGCCTCCAGAGCCTCCACAGCATCGGCGAAATTCTCCATATGCGGCCCAGCCGCACAGGGACAGGCAAGCCGCGCGGCTTCCAACGGATTTTGCCCGCCATGCGGGATAAGGCTGCCACCGATAAAGGCGCAGTCAGCCACGCGATAAAACAGCCCCAGCTCCCCGATCGTATCCGCGACATAAATCCCGGATTGGCCAGCAGGCGGAAGCATCTGTTGCAGCGATCTGCGTGGAGAACCGGGGGCAATCATGGCACCCCGCTCCGGATGGCGCGGCACGATCACGGTCAGCAGAGGGACAACAGACTCCCCGGCAAGACGGGCATGCACAGCCAGAACGGTTTGGTCCTCTCCCGGATGCGTGCTGGCGGCGAGAAAAACCGCACGGCCCCCAATCTGCTCCTGCAGAAGCCGCAAGGCAGCGGGATCGGCAGGCAAAGGAAGGGCCGCAAATTTCAGATCGCCTGCCGCTTGCACCTTCATGCCGCCCAGCGCCTGAAACCGGGCGGCATCCTCCTCCGAACGGGCCATGATGAATTGCATTCCGGCCAGCATCTCCCGTACCAGACCGGGTGAGCGGCGCCAGCTTCGGGCACTGCGCGCCGATAAACGGCCATTCAGCAGGGCGTGAGGTATCCCCCGGCTCCGGCACGCCGCCAGCAGATTGGGCCAGAGTTCGCTTTCCACGAACACCGCGGCATCGGGCTTCCACCCGTCCAGAAAACGCGCCGCCCAGAGCGGCACATCCAGCGGCACGAAACGATGCGTGACCGCTGCCGCCAGCCCCATGTCAGCAAGCCTCGTTTCCATCAGCGTGGCAGAGGTGACCGTTCCGGTCGTCAACAACACATGGAGTGCGGGATCAAGACGATGCAAAGCAGCCAGTAATGGCAGCACTGAAACGCTTTCCCCGATACTTGCCGCATGCAGCCAGAGCAGACGTCCCTCTGGACGGGCAGCCCCCAACCCGCGACGTTCCGGCAGACGGGCAACCTGTTCCTTGCCCTTCCGCGCCCGTCTGGCCAGATGCCGGTTCAGCAGCGGGACCGCCACACTGGCCGCACCTGCGTACAGCCATCCGGCCAAAGAGCGCATCACCGCTTCGCCGCGCGTGCCGGCGGCCCCGTCATCACATCCGGAGCCAGACCGCACAGCCGGTTCGCCTGATCCGAGGCGCGGTTCAACGTTTCCTCCAACAGGGTGGTGGCATCGCGCATGTCATCCCGCTCTACCAGGATCGGCGCAGCAACCACCACGGCACCGCGCCCGAACGGCATCGGCACCACCATCCGGTCCCAGCTTTTCAGCACCAGACGACGGCTGATCTGCGCGGCAACCGGCAGCAGGGGGCGGCCACTCATCGCCGCAATCGCCGTGGCACCGGGCGCCGCCTGCCGCCGCGGGCCGCGCGGGCCATCCGGCGTGATGATGATCCGTCCGCCCTGATCCAGAATGCGCAGCGTATCCCGCAACACCGTGACGCCGCCCCGGCTGGACGACCCGTTGAGCGTTTTCGCCCCCAGCAGGCGCATCAAGGTCGCGACCAGACGCCCATCCCGATGCTGGCTGATAATCACATGGCACGGCTCCGGATTAACCTTGCGGAACCTCAGCCAGACCTTCGGCATCAGGGCCAGTTGCTCATGCCAGAAAGCGCAGATCAGGGAGTCTCCGCCCAGAAAAGCCGCCACATGCTCCTCTCCCTCCCACTGCCAGCGCGTCGTCGTCAGAGCGAAATACAGCCATGCCCGGAGCAACCAGGCACCGGCACTCTGTATTCCGGGATGACGGGAAAGGCGTTTGAGCATGGCTCGCGCCGGTAGCACGCACACAGTCAAAGCGAAAGGCGCAACCTATCTTTCCTCCACAGCGTGGGGGCGACCGGTTTTCTGCTGCAACCCCCAGACCGGGCGAAGATTGCTGACGAAAACGCGGGCACATTGCGCCCAGCTGAACTGCTCCGCGAACCGGCGGCATTGCGCCCGATCGGCATTCAACGCCTGCATGGCCGCCCGGCCCAGTGCCTGCGGGGTCAGATCCTCCGCCAGCACACCGACCTCTCCGGCATTGCGCAGCAGATCACCGGGGCCGGTCACGGGAAAAGCCGCGACTGGCGTGCCTGAGGCCAGCGCCTCCAGCGTCACCAACCCGAACGTATCGGTCAGAGAGGGGAAAACCATGACATCAGCCCCGGCAAAGCACGCCGCCAGCGCCGCGCCATGACGTGCACCCATATAATGCGCAGAGGGCCATTGCCGCTTCAGCAGGGCGGCATGCGGGCCTTCCCCGACCACAACCTTGCTGCCCGGCAGATCAGCGCTCAGGAAAGCTTCAATATTTTTCTCGACCGCCACACGCCCGACATACAGAAAAACCGGGCGCGGCAGATTCGCGAAAACATCCTCCGCATCAGCGCCGGGATGGAAAATGTCGAGATCGACCCCGCGTGACCATGGCAGCAGCCGATTGAACCCGCGTTCGGCAAGCTCCCGGCGCAGGCTTTCCGTCGCCACCATCATCCCTTCTCCGGCGGCGTGAAAACGTCTGAGCCATCGGTAGAAAGGCGCAGCCGGCAGACCGGTGCGGGCCTTGATATAATCTGGAAACCGGGTGTGGAAGGCGGTGGTGAAAGGGAAGCCATTCCGCCGCGCCCACCGTGCAGCGGCCAGTCCCAGCGGTCCCTCGGTCGCAATATGCAGCGCATCCGGACCAAACGCCGCGATCATCCGCCGGAGGCCGGCCGAAGGGAACAGGGACAACCTGATCTCCGGATAGGTCGGGCATGCAATGGTGCGGAACCGATCCGGGCCGATCACTTCGGCCACATGGCCCTGCTCTCGCAGTTCGCGCTCCAGCATGGTCAAGGTACGCACGACACCGTTCACCTGCGGCTGCCAGGCATCAGAGATAATCAGGATGCGCAAACCTGCCCCCGTTGGAGGCCATACGCGATCGGAATCACGGGCGATCCGCCCGAAACTGCCCGGTCGGAAAGCACTGTCGTCAGGCAGTTTGCAGTACCTCCGACCGGCGGCCCGCGAAGAATGATAACTGGTTTCTGGCCGCCCAGTCGATCAGCTCCAGTTGACCGTCCGCATGCTCGACCAGCGCCGTACAGCTTTCCACCCAATCACCGTCATTGATGTACAGAACGCCATTCACCTCACGCATTTCCGCATGGTGAATGTGGCCGCAGACAACCCCGTCCAGACCACGGCGACGCGCTTCGCCGGCCAGAGCGTTCTCGAACCGGTCGATCGCCTTCACCGCTTCTTTTACCTGACGCTTCAGCCAGGCGGACAGGGACCAGTACGGATAGCCCATCCGGCGACGCACCGCGTTGAACCAGCGATTGATCTCCAGCGCCAGCGTGTAGGCCCAGTCCCCCAGCACAGCGAGGAACTTCGCGTAACGGACCACGCTGTCGAACTCATCGCCATGCATCACCAGAAACTGGCGGCCATCCGCCGTTTCATGCACGGCTTCCCGCATCAATCTGATCCCCGCCACTTCCAGCCCGTCCGGCTGAAGCCAGGCGCGGAACATCTCATCATGATTACCGGGGATGTAGATGACTTCGGTACCGGAACGGGCGTGGCGCAGGATCAGCCTTAATACCTCATCATGCTGCTGATCCCAGTACCAGGCTTTGCGCAGCCGCCAGCCATCAATGATGTCGCCGACCAGATAAAGCCGGTCGCACCTCACCCGCCGCAGAAAATCCGCCAGAAACTCCCCCCTGCAACCACGCGTGCCAAGGTGAAGGTCGGATATGAAAACGGTTCGGTAGTGTTCGACGCTGACCGGCAGGTCCATCCGATGGCCTCCTTGCTTTCCGCATGCCGGATAGGCCGATTTATCAGTCAAGAATCATGAATATTATGTGACTTGGAAGTGATGATAAAATTACTCCAAATATAATATATCTGAAATATTGTCGAAATACCAATGTCACACTTGAGCATCATAATCTGACATTCTCCCTTTTGGCATACGACAGCGCAGGCAAGCCGATCTTGATCGTCATTTTCAATCCGGCGGCAGGGCAACGTCGACCCGGCCGGCTTTGGGCCGTGCTGGATCTGCTGATTGAGCACGGGATCAAGGTCGAGCTTGCGGAAACGCGCCATCCCGGCCACGCCACAGAGCTGGCACGACAGGCTGCCGCCAGCGGTACCGACATGATCGTCGCCGCCGGAGGCGACGGCACCATCGCCGAAATAGCACAGGGCATGATGGGAAGCCCCGCCCGACTCGGCATTCTACCGCTTGGTTCCGCCAATGTACTGGCGCATGAACTGACATTACCGGTCAGGGCCAAGGCCATCGCCTCCACCCTCGCCTTCCGCCGCACACGCCCACTCTGGCCTGGTCTGGTGCAGGCCGGGCAGAGTCAGCGCCTGTTCGTTCAGATGCTGGGGGTTGGATTCGATGCCCAGGTTGTTCATCACCTGCCCCTCCCCTTGAAACGTTTTACCGGCCGCACTGCCTATGCCGTGCAAGGCATTCGGGAGATCGGCCGCTACCGCAGCACCCGCTTTCCGGTGATCATCGATGGGCAGCACCATGAGGCCGCCACCGTGATCGTCGCCAAAGGCCGCTATTACGGTGGCCCGTTCCTGCTGGCCCCTGATGCGGCATCCGACAGCCCCGGCTTCTCCATCGCCATGTTTCAACAGGATTCAACACGCGACATTATCAGATACGGGCTGCAACTGCTGTTCGGACAGTTGCCCTCCTGCGCCGGTCTGACGTTCCTGCGCGGCAGAGAGATCGCATTTCCGGGCGGCCCCATCCTGCCGGCACAGGCTGATGGCGACGCAGTCGGGCATACGCCGCTTCATATCGGCGATGCTCCATCCCCCCTGCGCGTGGTGGTGCCGTAAGGCCGGAAAACCGGGTTTTGATGACACCGGAACGGCATCTGACAGAAAATTCCAGCATGAATACGATAAAAGTATCATATCAGCCCTTGATATGACGGATTTTTTAATGATGATGCGCGGCAATAATGCGGGATTGAAATCAGGCTGACCGCACGCGGTGGTTGGCGTTCTTCCCTGTGATATGTTGATGGAAACGACATGAGCACCGACACGCACAGCGCCGCGATCCCGGTGAGTTCTGGCATCAGGCAGCCTTATCACCTTGTTGATCCAAGCCCCTGGCCCATTATTTCCGCCTTTTCAGGCGGCCTGCTGCTGTTCGGGGTCGCCGAATATGCCAACCACCACAGCAAGCTGGTTCTGCCCGCAGGCATCGCTGCCGTTCTGCTGTGCATGTTCGGCTGGTGGCGCCAGGTTCTGAAAGAAAGCAACACCCCCGGTCTGCACAGCCCGCTGACGCGCCTCAGCCTGCGTTATGCGATGCTGATGTTCATCGCGTCGGAAGTGATGTTCTTCGCCGCGTTTTTCTGGGCATATTTCAATTTCTCGATTTTCCCGACCAATATGGGCAACCTGACCAGCGCAGCCGCCGCTGTCTGGCCGCCGGCCGGGGTGCATACCTTCAATCCGCTGCATCTGCCGCTGGTCAATACCCTGATCCTGCTGACATCCGCCCTGACCCTCACCTGGGCGCATCACGGGATTGCCCATGGCAACCGCCGCACCCTGATTGTAGGGCTGCTTCTGACCATCGTGCTGGGTATGTCCTTCACGATCTGTCAGGCACGGGAATATTCGGAAGCGCCCTTCAAGTTCACCGATGGCGTCTATCAGTCCGTGTTCTACATGGCGACCGGGTTCCACGGCTTCCATGTCATCGTCGGCACCATCTTCCTGACCGTGTGCCTGATCCGCGCCCTGCGTGGCGGCTTCACCGCGGAGCGTCATTTCGGGTTCGAGGCAGCCGCCTGGTACTGGCATTTTGTGGACGTGGTGTGGCTGTTCCTGTTCGTCGCGATCTACTGGCTGGGTTATCGGGGCTGATCCCCCTCTGGAGACCGAAACGCCGATATGAAGGCGCCCCTCTGGCGGGGGCGCCTTTTTTCGTGAATATCAGACCTATGTCCACCTATCGCCGTTTTCTGATTCCCACCGCAATCACCGTCCTGCTGATGGCGGTGCTGATCTTCCTCGGCTGCTGGCAGGTCCAGCGTCTGCACTGGAAAACCGGTATTCTGGCCCAGCTTGACGCGGCCGAGGCCGCACCGCCGACGCCACTGCCTGACACACCCTTGCCGTTCCAGAAAGTCGTCGTGACGGGCACACTCGTCCCCTCGGAAAGCGTATTGTTCGGCGCAGAAGCCCACGTGACCCAACTAGGGGAGCCAATGGGGGCACAGCTTCTGATGCCCCTGTCACGTCCCGGCCATAAAGCGGTGATGGTGCAGCTCGGCTGGGTGGCCGATCCCCCCGGACGGAATACGCCCGTGCCTGCCGGGCCTGTCACCATCACGGGTTACATCCTGCCGGATCAGAAAAAGGGTTGGTTTACGCCCCCGGCCGATTTGGCTCATCACCATGTCTATCTGCATGATTCCGCCACCATCGCCGCCCTGAGCCATGCCGGTGATATTGAACCCTATACGCTGGTCGCGCTGTCCCCCCTTTCGCAGGACAACGGACATCCAATCCCGGCGGAGGGGTTGCCTCGCCCGCAGAACAATCATCTGGGGTATGCGCTGACCTGGTTCGGTCTGGCGATCACGCTAGCCCTGCTCTATGCGAACTGGCTGAAAAAGGCGCTCCGCTCATGACCAATTCTGCCGCAGCCTCTGCCCCTTATGCGTGGTTGAAGGACCGTTTCAACCGCATCGCCACACTTCAGGAAGCGTCCAGCATGCTGGGCTGGGATGCATCCGTCATGATGCCGCCGGGTGGTGCTGCGGCACGGGGTGATCAATTGGCCCTGCTCGCCGGAATGGCGCATGAATTACTGGTCGATCCTGCCACAGGGGATGCGCTGGCATCCGCCGCGCAGACACCGCCTGCCGATCTGTGGGACCGACGCAACCTGCAACTGATGCAGCATGCCCATATCCGCGCCACAGCCTTGCCGGGCGATCTGGTCATGGCCCTCAGCAGCACCTGCTCCTCCTGCGAGAAAATCTGGCGGGAGGCACGGGCGCAGAACGATTTCGCCCGCGTGCGTCCAGCATTGGAGGAGGTGATCAACCTCACCCGTCACTCTGCGAACGCGCTGGCGCCCGTGCTGGGCCTGTCCCCGTATGATGCGCTGATGGACGGGTTTCAGCAGGGAATCGGCGCCGCTGACGTAGCCCCGGTTTTCACTGCCTACGAAACCTTCATCGCCGAGGCGCTGCCCCGTGCGGAGGAGCTTCAGAACAGCCGCCCTGCCCCCATCCCACTCGGCGGACCATTTCCGGAAGCGGATCAGGAAAGCCTCTGTCGTTTTCTGGCGGAACGGGCAGGGCTGGATTTCACCAGAGCAAGGCTGGATCGCTCCACCCATCCTTTCTCCGGCGGGACGCATACCGATCTGCGGATCACCACCCGTTATGATACCGCCAATGTGTCGTCAGCCATGATGGGGGTAATGCACGAAACGGGGCATGCGCTGTACGAAGCAGGTCTGCCGGATGCATGGAACAGGCAACCGATCGGGGAAGCAGCCGGCATGGCCGCCCATGAAAGCCAGTCCCTGATCGTTGAGATGCAGGCCTGCCGTTCCGACCCTTATCTCTCCTGGCTCGGCCCGGTATTGAAAGAGCGGTTTGGTGGGGATGCGGAACTTTACAGCCCCGGCAATCTCGCGGCGCTCTGGCGGCGCGTGGAGCGGGGCTTCATCCGGGTCGATGCCGATGAAATGACCTATCCGGCGCATGTCATCCTGCGATTCCGTCTGGAACAGGCGCTGATTGATGGCAGTCTAGCTGTGTCTGATCTCCCTGCCGCCTGGAATGAGGGGCTGAAAGCGCTCCTCGGCATCGTGCCGCCGGATGACCGGCATGGCTGTTTGCAGGACATTCACTGGTATGATGGCGCGTTCGGCTATTTCCCCAGCTACACGCTCGGGGCCATGGCTGCGGCGCAACTGATGGAAACAGCCCGCGATACCACGCCAGGACTGGATGAAGCGTTGGGGCGCGGCGATCTGTCACCGCTGATCACGTGGCTGCGGACCGAAGTGCATGAACGCGGCAATCTGCTGGGTTTCAATGATCTGTTGCGCGCCGCAACCGGCAAACCGCTTGATCCGGCGGCCTTTCTTACCCATCTGCGTCAACGTTACCTTGATTGAACGCCTGTCAGGACGTGCCCCGCGCTTCAGGCAGGGCGGCAAAGCCCGAAACCTCCCTTTTACCAGCCCTCGCACCGCCATAGATTGAATCCATGCGTTATATCTCCACACGGGGCGAGGCCCCGATCCGTGATTTTTCAGGCGTTCTGCTCGCCGGTCTCGCCGAGGATGGCGGGTTGTATATGCCGGAATCCTGGCCGCAGCTTTCCCGCGATGAGTGGCGCGCGATGCGCGGCCTGCCCTATCCGGATCTGGCGGCACGGATCATTCAGCCTTTCGTCGGCAACTGTATCCCGCCCGAAACCCTGCTGACACTGTGCCGCGATGCCTATGCGGGCTTTACCCATCCGGCCATCGTGCCGCTGGTACAGCTTGATCACGACGTCTATACGCAGGAGCTGTTTCACGGCCCGACCCTTGCGTTCAAAGATATGGCCATGCAGCTGCTGGGACGGCTGTTCGATTACGTACTGAGCCAGAGCGACCGCCGCATCACCATTGTCGGCGCGACCTCCGGCGATACCGGCTCCGCCGCTATTGAGGCCGTGCGGGGACGGGACCGGGTGGATATTGTCATTCTCCACCCCGAAGGCCGCACCAGCGTCGTGCAGCGGCGGCAGATGACCACCGCCATCGCCCCGAATATCGGCAATGTCGCCGTACGCGGCACGTTTGATGACTGCCAGGATCTGGTCAAGGCGATGTTCGCCGATGCTCCTTTCCGGCAGGAAATGAGCCTGTCTGCCGTCAACTCCATCAACTGGGCGCGGATCGCGGCGCAGATTCCCTATTACGTCTACGCCGCCCTTCAACTTGGTGCGCCGGACCGGGAGGTGGCATTCAGCGTGCCCACCGGAAATTTCGGCAATGTGCTGGCCGCTTACGCCGCCCATCGCATGGGGCTGCCTGTGGGCAGGCTGGTTGTTGCCTCCAACCGGAACGACATTCTCTACCGCTTCCTGAGCGCGAACGACATGTCGGCACGCCCGGTCGAGCCCAGCCTGTCGCCGAGCATGGATATTCAGGTCAGCTCCAATTTCGAGCGCGTGCTGTTCGAATTGCTGGATCGTGATCCTGCTGCCACCGCCGCCACGATTCGCGCTTTCCGGGAGACAGGCCACATGCCGGTGGCCGAGGCCACATGGCAGAAAGCGAGATCCCTGTTTCAGGGCTTCCGCATGGACGACACCGACACTGAAGCCGCGATTCGCGCCTTGCGGCAGGAAACCGGCTATCTGGCCGATCCCCATAGCGTCATCGGCATTGCAGCGGCACGGAGCCTGCGTAAGGCAGGCAGCCTGTCGGCAGATCGCCCCGTCATCGCCATGGCGACGGCCCATCCGGCCAAATTCCCCGATGCGATGGAACGCGCCACCGGTGAGCGCCCTGCCCTGCCCCCTCATCTGAACGATCTGTACGACCGCGAGGAGCGGTTCACCGTCGCCGACAATAATCTGGCGGATATCGAGGCTCTGGTGCGCAACATCGCCCACCGCAATACAAGCCCGGCATCCTCCCCCGTAACCGGAGTGCCTGCCTGATGTCCGAAACCCTCGATGGGGGCGCAGTGCGCCTCACCCGCCTGCCATCCGGTCTGACCGTTGTGACCGAGCGCATGGAGCGGGTGGAAACGGTCTCGTTCGGGGCCTATGTCGGCGTCGGCACACGCCATGAAACCGCCGCGGAAAACGGCGTTTCCCATTTCCTCGAACACATGGCGTTCAAGGGCACGGAGCGCCGCAGCGCCGCGCAGATCGCCGAGGAAATCGAGGCGGTGGGTGGCCATATCAACGCCTACACCGCCCGGGAACAGACTGCCTATTACGTCAAGGTTCTGAAGGAGAACACCGATCTCGCCGCCGATATCATCGGCGACATCCTGACCCACTCCACCTTCGACACGGCGGAGTTCGAGCGTGAGCGGGGCGTGATTCTTCAGGAAATCGGTCAGGCCAACGATACGCCGGACGACATCATCTTCGACCATTTTCAGGAAACAGCTTTCCCCGGTCAGCCGATGGGCCGTCCGACACTGGGAACCGAAACGATTATCCGCGGCCTGGAACGGGACGTGGTGGCCGGCTATATGCGGCGCCACTATGCGGCCTCCAACATGGTGGTCGCGGCAGCCGGCGCGCTGGAGCATGATCGCATCGTCGATCTGGTACAGCAGCATTTCGCCGATCTGCCCGCCTCAACGGCGCTGGACGCCTCCCCTGCTGATTACAAAGGGGGAGAATTCCGGGAAAACCGTGATCTGGATCAGGTCCATATCGTGCTGGGCTTCCCCAGCGTGAGCTATGCCGATCCTGATTATTTCCCGACCATGCTTCTCTCCACCCTGCTGGGTGGCGGCATGTCATCGCGCCTGTTTCAGGAAATCCGTGAAAAACGGGGGCTGGTTTATTCCGTCTATACGTTCAGCCTGCCTTTCCTCGATGGCGGCCTGTTCGGCATCTATGCCGGCACGGGCGAGCAGGAAGCGAAAGAGCTGATGCCAGTCACGCTCGCCGAGCTGCTGCGCGTGCAGAACGATGTGACCGAGCAGGAGCTTCAGCGTGCCCGTGCGCAGGTGAAGGCATCCGTGCTGATGTCACTGGAAAGCACCGGCAGCCGCTGTGAACAGATTGCCCGCCAGTACCAGATTTTCGGACGGCTGGTGCCAACCTCCGAAACCGTGGCGAAAATCGACGCCGTGACGCTGGACGATGTCCGGCGTGTCGCAGCCTCCCTGTTCCGCGCCAGTCCTACTCTGGCCACGCTTGGACCAGCGGGCCATGTTCCTGACCTGACCCGTATCACTGGATCGCTGGCAGCATGATTACTTATCTGGATTTGATCGATCAGCTTCTGACCCATGCGAAACGCGCGGGTGCAGACGCCGCGGATGCGCTGATCGCAGCGGGCACCTCGCTTTCCGTCCAGCGGCGTCTCGGGAAAACCGAGCATGTGGAACGCTCGGAAGGCCGGGATCTGGGGCTGCGCGTCATGGTGGGGCAACGTGCGGCGGTCGTATCCTCCAGCGCACTCGACCCATCCGGATTTGCACGGCTGGCGGAACAGGCCGTTGCCATGGCAAGGGTTGTGCCGGAAGATCCCTATCTTGGTCTGGGCGAGGCGTTTTCTCCGGCGGATGCCAGCCTGCTCGATCTCTATGATCCGTCCGAACCGGATGCCGATACGCTCGGCGCACTGGCGGGTCGGGCCGAGGAAGCCGCGCTGGCCGTCAACGGTGTCACAAATTCCGAAGGCTGCGAGGCTGGCTATGGCAAGACGGACATTGCCCTGGGCACCTCCGCCGGTTTTCGTGGTGCTTATGCCCGCACCAGCTTTTCCTTCTCCGCCACCGCTCTGGCTGGCACCGGAACCGGAATGGAGAGGGATTACGATTACAGCACAGCCGTGCATTTCAGCGATCTGGAGCAGCCGGAACTGATCGGCCGGACCGCCGGAGAAAAAGCCGTCGCCCGTCTGAATCCGGGCCGCGTCAAGACAGCGCGGATGCCGGTGATTTTCGATCCACGGGTTTCAAACGGGCTGATCGGTCATCTCGCCGGCGCCATCAATGGCGCCTCAGTGGCCCGTGGCGGCAGCTTTTTGCAGGATCGTCTGGGGCAGCGCCTGTTCCGTCCCGGCATCGTCATTCGTGACGACCCATCCCGCCGACGCGGGCTGCGGTCCCGGCCTTTCGATGGAGAAGGCCAGCCCGTGCAGCCGCTGTCAGTGATTGAGGATGGTGTGCTGACAAGCTGGATTCTCGATCTGCGCAGCGCCCGCCAGCTTGGGCTGCATACTACCGGCCATGCCGCGCGTGGTACTGGTGGCGGCCCCTCCCCTGCGGTCAGCAATTTCTATCTGGAAGCCGGCATGCTCAGCCCGATGGCGCTGATGGCCGATATCAGCGAGGGGCTGTACATCACTGAAACCATGGGGCCGGGCGTCAACCTGACCACCGGTGATTACAGCCGTGGCTGTGCCGGTTTCATGATCCGCAACGGCGCACTCGCCGAACCGGTGGCGGAGATTACTATTGCCGGACATCTGCTCTCCATGTTTGCGGAGCTGACGCCGGCGGATGATCTGCGCTTCCGTGGCTCGGTCGATGCGCCGACGGTCCGTATCGACGGCATGATGGTCGCCGGAGCCTGAAAAAAAGCCCGTGCACGCGGCCTTCATCCTGAATCCGTAGCGATTTTCGTGCCTCCGCTACAGTTTCGGGAAAATGCCCCTATATTAGGGACATGATGATTCGGAACGGACCTACGATGCGCAAAGCTTTGCCGGTTTTTCTGGCCGCCACGCTGATCCTCTCGCCTGTTCTGGCACAGGCGAGGGCCGGGGGAGGGTCATCAATGGGCAGCAGGGGGAGCCGGACCTATTCTGCGCCCCGCTCTACCCCGGTGGCACCTTATGCCGCGCCGATGGAGCGCAGCTACACTGCCCCCAGTCGCCCCTCCTATAACAGTCCTCCCGGCATACGGCCCATGCAGCCTGCTATGTCCCGGCGCTCTGCCTTCACCTCCGGCCTGCTTGGCGGGCTGATCGGCGCAGGGATCGGTGGATTGCTGATGGGCCATGGGCTGTTCGGCGGTATAAGCGGGATTTTCAGCTTCTTCGGCCTGTTGTTGCAGATCTTCCTGATCGTGGTAGTGGTGCGTTTCCTGTGGCGCCGCTTCGCTGGTGGGAATGCACCTGCCATGGCGCCGGCAGGTGCCGGCTTGACCAACCCCTTCACCGGCAATCAGGCTGATCGTGGCCCGATGGGTGGAGGACAAGGCAGCATCCAGCCGATCCAGCTTTCCCAGGCAGATTACCAGCGCTTCGAATCCCTGCTGAAAGAGGTCCAGGCGGCCTGGACTGATCGCAATCTTCAGCAGCTCGGCAATATCAGCACGCCGGAAATGGTGGGCTATTTCAACGAGCAACTGACCGCCCTTGCCAGCCGTGGCCTGCATAATACCGTTACCAACGTCACCTTGCAGAAGGGCGACCTGTCGGAAGCGTGGCGGGAAGGCGCGCTGGAATACGCGACCGTCGCGATGCGTTTCTCCATGATCGACGCGACCTACGATTCCAGTGGCCGGGTGGTAGAAGGTGATGCTTCGCAGCCGCAGATTGCGACGGAGTTCTGGACCTTCGTGCGCAGCCCGGGTGGACCATGGATTCTCTCTGCCATTCAACAGACGCGATAACAGCGCGGAAAAAAAGAAAAAGCGCCCCGTCGAGGGCGCTTTTTTTATCAGCCGGAGAGTTCCGCTTTCTGTCAGCCTGCCGGAGAAGCCATTCCGGCCGGAACCTTGCCTGACTCATGCGGCGTCTGATGCGCAATCTTCACCATCGCCATCGCGTAAAACAGGAAGGACATCCCGAACAGCACGATCAGCATCGCCAGATTACGGCCCCGCCGTTTCCGACGAAGCTCATCAGACTGCTCCTGCGTCAGACGCGGGGGAAAATTCACCATGCCGATCACACGAAACGATCAACGGCCAGTGCCAAAAACAGCACCGCCAGATAGATCAGGGAGTATTTGAACGCGGCACGGGCAGGCGCATCCTTGGTCAGGCTCAGCCCGGCCTCATCCTGCCTGTCCCGCAGCACCCGCCAGCTCTGCACCAGAAAGCCGATGCTCAGCACGACGGCGGAGAGTCCGTAAACGCGTCCGGTATCACCAAGCGCCCAGGGCAGCACCGCGATCACTGACAGCAGCACAGTATACGCCATGATATGCTGACGGGTTTTACGTGCCCCCGCCACCACCGGCAGCATCGGCACCCCGGCCCGCTCATAATCCATCTGCGCCCAGAGAGAGAGCGACCAGAAATGCGGAGGCGTCCAGAAAAAGACAATGGCGAACATCATCACTGGCATCAGATCAATCGTGCCGGTCACCGCCGCCCAGCCGATCACCGGCGGAAAGGCACCTGCGGCGCCCCCAATGACGATATTCTGCGGCGTGCTCCGCTTCAGCCACATCGTGTAGATCACAGAATAGAAAAAGATCGCGAAGGCCAGAACCGCAGCGGCAACAACATTGGTTGCCAGCCACATCACCAGCACCGACCCGACCGCCAGCACGATACCGTAGCCCAGAGCCTCGCCCGGCTCGATCCGGCCTGCCGGAATCGGACGGTTTTTGGTCCGGCGCATCACCGCGTCGATATCGCGGTCGTACCACATGTTGATCGCACCGGAGGCTCCGGTCGCAACCGCGATGCACAGGATCGCAATGGCACCCAGAACCGGGTGCAGTGAGCCCGGGGCCACCAGCATGCCGATCAGCCCGGTAAACACGACCAGACTCATCACCCGCGGCTTGAGCAGGGTCACCCAATCCGCTGCCGAGGCCATGCCAGGCAGTGGAGCGGAAAGCGGCAGGGAGGATACCTCCCTGCCGCCATTGACAAACGCACTGTCGCTCATACGTCTTTCATCCGTCCCGAGGGAACCGTGCGTCAATTGACGCGCGGCAGTTCCTCAAAGGTGTGGAAGGGCGGCGGAGAGCTGACGGTCCATTCCAGGGTCGTCGCACCCTCACCCCAGTAATTCGCAGGCAGATGTTCCTTCGAGGTGAAGGTCTTGTACACCACGAACAGGAAGATCAGCACGGAAAAACCGGAAATATAGGCGCCGATCGAGGCCACATAGTTCCAGCCCGCGAAGGCATCCGGATAATCCGGATAACGGCGCGGCATACCGGCCAGGCCCAGGAAGTGCATCGGGAAGAAGGTCAGGTTCACACCGATGAACGTCACCCAGAAATGCACCTTGCCCCAGAATTCCGGATAGGGACGGCCCGTCATCTTGCCGATCCAGTAGTAGAAGCCGGCAAACATGGAGAACACAGCGCCCAGTGAAAGCACATAGTGGAAATGCGCGATCACATAATAAGTGTTGTGCAGCATCTGATCGACACCGGCATTGGAGAGCATCACACCCGTAACGCCACCGACGGTGAAGAGGAAGATGAAGCCAACGGCCCAGAGCATGGGGGTCTTCATCTCGATGGAACCGCCCCACATGGTGGCGATCCAGGAGAAGATCTTGATGCCCGTCGGCACGGCGATGATCATCGTCGCCGCCATGAAGTAGGCGCGGGTATCGACGCTGATGCCGGAGACGAACATGTGGTGCGCCCACACGACAAAGCCCACCACGCCGATCGCCACCATGGCATAGGCCATACCCAGATAACCGAAGACCGGCTTGCGGGAGAAGGTGGAGACGATGTGGCTGATGATCCCGAACGCGGGCAGGATCATGATGTACACTTCAGGGTGACCGAAGAACCAGAACAGATGCTGGAACAGCACCGGATCACCACCGCCTTCGGGGGCGAAGAACGCTGTGCCGAAATCACGGTCGGTAATCAGCATGGTGATCGCACCCGCCAGCACCGGCAGGGACAGCAGCAGCAGGAACGCGGTCACAAGCTGCGCCCAGACGAACAGCGGCATCTTGTGCAGCGTCATGCCAGGAGCGCGCATGTTGAAGATGGTGGTAATGAAGTTGATCGCCGCCAGCAGTGACGAAATACCGGACAGATGCAGCGCAAACAGCGCGCAGTCCATGCCGATACCGCTCTGGAACGTGCTGTTGGACAGCGGCGGATACAGTGTCCAGCCCGGACCGGCTTCCCCCAGATAGAGCGCGTAGCTCAGCAGGGCGAAAGAAGGCACCAGCAGCCAGAAGCTGATATTGTTCAGACGCGGAAAAGCCATATCCGGCGCGCCGATCATCAGCGGCACGAACCAGTTGCCGAAACCACCGATCAGCGCAGGCATGACCACGAAGAAGATCATGATCAGACCATGCGCCGTAACGATGGCATTCCACTGCTGCCCATCACCGATCAGGGTGCTGTGCGGATGCATCAGCTGCGCACGCATCAGCATGGACAGCCCAGCTCCAAGAAACGATGCCAGCACGGAGAAAATCAGGTACAGCGTCCCGATATCCTTGTGATTCGTGCTGAACAGCCAGCGGGAAATAAAGCCCGGCTTGTGATCGTGATGATCACCGGCATGGGTATGAGATGTTGCAGTCGCCATTTCGTTAGCTCCCTCAGACACCGATCCTTGACGGATCAGCGCCCCCCTTCTGCGAACTGCCGCGGGATGGTCTGCCCGGCCGGCGTATTATTGAGCGACGTTTTTTTCGTCTTCTGGCTTTCCGCCCATTTCTGGAACTCTTCCGGAGACACCGCCTTCACCGCGATGGGCATCTGGCTGTGGAAAGCCCCGCAGATCTGGTTGCATTCGCCATAATAGACGCCCGGCTTGTCCGCACGGAACCATGTTTCAATGGTACGGCCCGGAATAGCATAACGCTGCACGCCAAGGCTGGGAATAAAGAAGCTATGGATCACGTCGGCACTGGTGACCAGGACGCGGACATTCTTGCCGTAGGGGACGACAACCTGATTATCCACGGACAACAGACGAATCTGACCCGGCTTCAGGTCTTCATCCTGAATGACCCGGCTTTCGATGCTGTCGATGCCATTATCAGGATAACCGTATTCCCAGTACCACTGATGCGCGGTCACTTTCAGAGTGACATCAGGGTTATGGGTCCGGTCTTCATAATAGACCAGACGGAAAGACGGAATGGCAATCACCGCCAGAATCAGGGCGGGGATCAGGGTCCAGGCGATTTCCAGCCAGGTATGGTGGCTGGTACGGCTGGGAACCGGATTGCGTTTCGCGGAGAAGCGATATGCGCACCAGCCAAGCAGGGCCGCCACGAATAAGACGATGGCGGTGATGATCACCATGATCAGATCATGCAGGGAATCGATCCGCTCTTTCAGCGGGCCGTATGCGGTCTGCATGCCGATTTCCCACGGCTTCGGCACACCAAGACCGGTCTCGCCGGACTGGGCATGGGCCGAACTGGCCATGATCTGGGCAAGCGCCACCAGCACGCTGGCAGCGAGAGACTTTCTTAAAAATGAATTGGCGGCAACGCGCCGCAAGAAGGACACCATCGGCCGTTTCATCCCGGTTCTGGAGGATACGGCCGGAGAGAGCCGCATCTTTGCGCCAATCGGCTACAGGACTCCCCGCCCAAGATCAAGCGTTTGTGAGAAAAATGCCGCAGCACCGTTGTTGAACGACAATTTATTACCGGAAATCAGTCGTTTTGGAGCTGTACGAGCGTAAAGATACCGAATGGTTGCACCGGCGTAATTTCCGCACGGGCACGATCCTCCGGCGACAGAAGGGCCTCGAACGCAAAATCAGGATGCCAGCCCAGCGCATGGGAAGCAGGCGCCATGGCGCGTTCGATCCACCAGCGCGGGCCTTTTTCCGCAGCAAAATGATTGACGAACAGCAGCCAGCCACCAGGACGGACCACACGGCGCATCTCCGCCATCAGCTGTACCGGATGTGGCACAACTGAAGCGACAAACATCGCCACCGCGATATCAAAGGAATTATCCGCGAAGGACATTGCCTCCGCGTCCATTTCCAGCAGCGTCTCGACATGGGCAAGCTGCTGCTCACGCACACGTTCCCGGCCCAACGCCAGCATATCGGTTGAAAGATCAATGCCGGTAATCCGCTTGTCCCGGCGATAGCGGGGTAAAGCAAGGCCGGTTCCAACCCCCACCTCCAGCACCTGCTGACCGGGCAGCCGGTTCACGGCCTCCACAGCGCGGCGGCGTCCATAGGCGGACACGCCGCCAAACACCGAGTCGTACACCTTGGCCCAGCGCCGGTAGGCATCTCTCACCGCATCCGCATTCAGGCTGGTATGGGGCACAGCCTGAGGCCCACGTGCATTCTCCGCGGCACCAGAGCTGGAAGACGCATTCTGGGCAGAGGTCTGCGGAATCTTCATATGAGAGGTCGACAAGCGGCACCGCTCCGGATGTAAGCCACAAAAGTGCTGATGTGGGTAGGCGACACGCTCCAACTGCGCAAGCCCGAACAGAAACACCGCCCTCAGCCCATCTGCCGGACGCCTCCCCCCTGCCCCCTGCTACTCCGAAGGCGTATGAGGAAAGATCCGTCTGCCAATGCCCTGATCACTGACAGAACAAGACAGACGCGATCTATCCACCGCAATCAGTCGGCGCGTGTCAGATTGACAGCCGCCGCACGACCATTCTGTTGCTGCTCGATTTCGAAATCCAGTTGCTGGCCTTCATTCAGGCTCCGCAGTCCGGCTCTCTGAACCGCACTGATATGGACGAAAACATCTTTTTCACCCGTGGAGGGGGCAATAAAGCCATAACCCTTGGTCGGATTAAACCATTTGACCGTGCCGTGTAGCATGGCGCGCTGCCTTTCTTTAGACGGCGCCCGCACATGGACCTGGCGCCGAAATTGACGTCAACGCCGGGCCGGAATTTTCCGAACAGACGCCGTATTTTCCTCTTTGGCCAGAAGCGTTTCTATCGAACGCCTTCACCAGCCGGAGGAAACGATACGTCGGTCTCTCGGTATCTGCAACAATGTTATGAGGTGATTTTTTCTGCCTATCAGGCAGCATCATCCCGCCGGTCACGCACTTTTACGTAGGCCAGAGCGGCATGTTCTGCACAATACGGCTTCCCGGCCATAGCGGGCGCATCGCAGAAGCGGAACTCTTTCGTACCCGGCTCCCCGATCGGCCAGCAACAGGAAACCAGCCGCCCACCAGCGGGAAAAGCCGGGGCCGCCACTTTGGAGACCGCACGCGGAGCGGGGCGAAGAGCAGGCGCAGACGGGGTAGAAGAGGCCGCAACGGCGGCAGGCTGCACTGACGGAAGCACTTTGTCTTCCCTGGCAACACTCCCGGCTGCAACGACCGGCACAGACCCCTCTGCCGGTTCACGCACCTCTTCCGCCGGAGCGGCAGAGACTGGCGCAGAAGCAGGTTCCACCGGCCCAGAGGCAGCATCAATCGCGATGACGGGTTCATCCGCCACAACGGCAACGGTTTTTTCCTGCACTGCCAAGGCAGGGACAGCGGCAGGCTCATGCCCGAGTGAGGGATCAGCCATGGAGGGTAGCGTCACGGTACTGGAGCGCCGGCTGCCGGGTGAGGGGCGGGATGCCACCCCATCCCGCCGGATCGGCGAGGGGCGGGCCGCCAGATTGAGACGATGCGCCTTACCCACCACGGCATTTTTGGAAATACCCATGCGCCGTCCGATTTCGGCGGTTGAAAGCCCTTCATCCCAAAATGCGCGGAGCAGGGTGATTGCCTCGTCGCTCCACTCCATATCGTGCGCTCCTGATCTTCGATGCCACTAAATACAGTATGTTTGCCGTTTTTCTCAACGGGGACATACGCCATAAGTTGTGGAAAACTCCATTAAACGACTCTGTCTACACACAGAATGGTGATCCTGGCCACACAACGAAACCGGATCAGAATTGTGGCAGATTGGCGACATACTTTTTCCCTCCTGTGGCAAACAGGCTTTCTGGAAAGTTTTTCTCTTTACATGACGTGACTTGTCGGCCTTTCCTCATGTCATGGCGCAGGTGGGGACCAAGCCATTGTACTCACACCACAGAGTACCCTGCCGGAATACAGGGGATCAGTGTCCGGAAAGCCGACAGCACGACGCAGGTGGTCGGCTGTCGGCTTTTTATCTGTTGCCGATGCTCCTGCTGCTCACTGCGTGCGGCGGCTCGCCACCGGGGGGCGGAATTGCGGCCAGTCAATGGCAGTGCGCCCCTTTTGCACGCGCCGTCTCCGGCATCGCATTATCCGGGGATGCCGCGGATTGGTGGGATCAGAATGGTGGCCGTTACCTTTCCAGCCATCAACCATCGCGCGGCGCCGTCATGATTTTCGCACGCTCCCGCCGCCTGCCGCATGGCCACGCATCGGTGGTCGAGGATGTTCTCGGCAGCCGCACCATCACCGTGGCACATGCCAATTGGGTTCATGGCGTTGTCAATACCAGCCAGACCGTGGTTGACATCTCCCCCCACAATGACTGGTCTCTTGTGCGCGTCTGGTGGCCACCGGCCGGGACAATGGGTACCACCCCCTATCCGGTACGCGGCTTTCTCTCCCGTGATGGTCGTGGAGCCGATCCAGCGCAGATCATGACGATGGCAGAGCTGACAGCACACTCCAGTGCCTATTGAACCATCATCACGCGCATCATTCCATACGTCCAATAGCGCATGACGCAGGGTTGTCGTATGATGTGATCCTTCCCGACTGGGTAGTGACCCAAAGGATATAGCGCTGGTTAATGGCTTGCGTTATCGCCATGTCCGCGCCATCTCCTGTTCGGTAACCGGTTCGCGCCTCGGAGAGATCATGGGTAGTCTGAGCATCTGGCATTGGCTGATTCTGCTGGCGGTTGTCGCCATCCTGTTCGGGGGTGGGGGCAAAATCAGCGGTCTCATGGGCGATCTCGGCAAAGGGATCAAATCCTTCAAGCGGAGCATGGCGGAAGAGGACGATGCTTCCATGGAGCATGATCCGAAAAATCCCGCGGTGCCGCCACCTGCCCCGAATGCATCCCTGGGGAACCAGCAGCCCACACAGCATGAGACGACCCCTCGTCCACAATCTCATGTCTGACAACATCGCTTTATATCGGCAGGGTTGAGGATAGACATGACCGAGACAGTCGCGTCGGTCGGACAGCCGCCGGAATGGGCTGCTGTCACCATTGTTGCAGCCGGACAACGGATGGATGCACGCGGCTGGGTGCCGGCAACCGCCGGGAATATCAGCGTCCGTCTGCCCGATGATACCATCGCCATTACCAGCAGCGGCAACCACAAGGGCTTCCTGAAGACCTCCGACATCATGGTGGTCGATCAGGCCGGTAAGCCTTTGACCCCCGGGCTTAAACCCAGCGCGGAGACCCTGCTGCATTGCCAGATCTATCGTCTGGACAACCAGGCCGGTGCAGTCGTGCATGGCCATTCCGTTGCCGCCACCGTGCTGTCGATGGCACCGGGACAAAACGACGCCCCGCCCGATTTCATTCGGCTGGAAGGGTATGAGGTGCTGAAAGTATTCGGCGTGAAAACCCACCAGATCACGCTGGATTTACCCATTCTGGACAATGATCAGGATATGGAAAGACTGGCCAGCGTTGCCGAACCGATACTTCTTCGTGGCGCACCGCTCGGATATTTAATCCGTGGCCATGGCGTCTATGTATGGGGGGGCGATATGGCAGCCGCTCTGGCACGGCTGGAAGGTCTCGAATTCCTGCTGGCTTGTGAGCTGGAACGCCGTCGCCTGCGCTGAGACATCTGGATTGACCGGGGGCATACGAGATGAGCCGTCTGACTATCTACACAGACTCCATACCGGATACACCGCTGCTCCGGACCGAAGATCCAGGACAGATTGCACAGGAGCTGAGCAACATCGGTGTTCGCTTCGAACGCTGGGCCAGTGCTGTTACCCCGTCCCCCGATGATGACGAAGCGACCATTCTCGCCGCCTATCGTCCTTATCTGAATGCGCTGATGGGCGAAACGGGTGCCGGCAGTGCGGATGTGATCCGCCTGCGACCCGATACACCGAACCTGCCCGCGTTACGGCAGAAATTCCTGTCCGAGCATACCCATACCGAGGATGAAGTCCGTTTCTTTGTGCATGGCAGTGGCAATTTCATTCTCCATGTCGATGACCGGGTTTATGACGCACACTGCACACAGGGTGATCTCATTTCCGTTCCCACTGGCATCAAACACTGGTTCGATGCGGGCGAAACCCCTTTCGTCACTGCCCTGCGTGTGTTCACCGATACGACAGGCTGGGTGGCCCATTATACGGGCGATCAGATTGCCGACCGCTTCCCGGCTGCCTGATAGCTCTGCCTTTTCTCCTGCATAAGGCCCGCCATGAATCCTCCCAAGGCCATTCTGACCGATATCGAAGGCACAACCACACCAATCGCCTTCGTGCATCAGGTTCTGTTTCCCTATGCCAAAGCCAATATAGCCGGATTTCTGGCAGCCTATTCGGATGATGAAGCAGTTGCCGCCATCCTGGCCGATATAGAGACGCAATATCCGGGCCGTCCGGCGCTGGAAACATTGCTGGGCTGGATGGATGAGGATGCGAAAATCACCCCGCTGAAAGCACTGCAAGGCATGATCTGGCGGGAAGGATATCGCAGTGGCGCCCTGCAGGCGCAGGTACACCCGGATGCCGCACAGACCCTGCGCGCATGGCATGAGGCCGGTCTCAACCTGTTCGTCTATTCATCCGGCTCGGTCGAAGCCCAGCAATTGCTGTTTTCCTATTCCGATCAGGGTGATCTGTCGCTGTTGTTCGGCGGCTTTTTCGATACCAGAATCGGTGGCAAGCGCGAAGCAGACAGCTATCGACATATTATCGCCAATACCGGCATGCAACCGCAGAGCATGCTGTTCCTCTCTGATATCGAAGAAGAGCTGGACGCAGCGCTGGATGCGGGTTTGCGCACCTGCCAGCTCGTCCGTGCCGGAGATAACGGGGGGGCACCCACCCTGCGCCACCCCCATGCCCCGGATTTTATCGCCGTCGCACACCAGTTTGGTCTGCCCCATCCCTGATGCGGGATGATCGCCCTTTCTCTTTCAACGTTTGGGCAGGGTCAGGACTCCTGCAGGCGGAGACAAATTTGTCGGAGAAGGGCCCGTTGCGGCTGAACCGGGTGTCGCCGGAGGCTCAGGCACCACAGGCTCAGGCAAAGGTGCCGTCTTGACGCCGGGAGGAGCCTGCAAGGTCTGTTGCTGCACAGCCCCCGGCACCGAGATCATTGACGTATCCTGCAACCAGTCCTTCAGTGAATGCCGAATCTGATATTCCAGTTCGACATTCATATCGTTCATCATACCTTTGGTGACATCGTAGAGCGCCGCCTGCAACGCATTTGGGCCACGATCGGGATCCGTCAGCGCTCTGGTAACGCGGGCCTCGGCAAAGCCGCTGCGTGTGCCGCTGCCAGTATAGACATCGACATGCACCGCCATCGCCCCGTTCAGCATGCCATGTGACGGAACAATCGAGGCATCCAGAATCTTCACCTCGGCCCGGCCGCTGCTGCCGCCCGGCACGATGCGCTCTCTCAGATCCTCCGCCAGCGCCTGCGCGGGAGGAACCGGCGATTGCGGACCAAGATCACCCGCCTTCGGCAGGAAATCCGGTGTCACCTGCACATCACCCACATTCAGACGCAGCTTGGTGAGATAGGAATAATTGAGCGGTGCGAAACTGCGCGGCTCATCATCGCTGGAGCAGGCTGCCAGTGCGGCCATGACGGCCATGGCGGTGAGGCGCAGAACATGCGCCGCCATCGGATACCTCCGCACGCGCCAGGCAGATGGGGGGAAGGATGTCATCGCCGGAGTCTCACACTGCACGTTCATTCGATCTCTTCCACTTGCTTCAGCCACTCTGCCCAGGCGCATCCTTATTCAGGCTTTACCCCGGACCTCTTCACGCGCGAACCGGAAATCAAGGTTACAGAATTCACAGGTCATGACGATATCCTGCTCAACCGTCATATGATCCAGATCGTCGGTGCTGAAAGTTTCCAGAACACCTGCCAGCCGTGCCCGGCTGCACCGGCAACCGAAGGCCAGCGCTCGCGGGCGATCCGCCGCGACACCTTCGGAATGGAACAGTTGATACAGCAGACGCTCCGGCGGCAGCTCATCATCCAGCAGTTCCGAATCACGCAGCGTCCCGGCCAGCGCCAGAGCGGCGCGCCAGCTTTCCTGATGATCCTCCGTTATCTCCGGCAGTGCGCCCGTGCCGCCTTCCCGTGCCACCTGCTCCAGCACAAGGGCGCCAGCCCGCCAGCCATTTTCTGTCTGGCGACAGGCCAGTTGCACATGACACTGCATCTGCTCGCTGGTCTGGAAATAATGCAGCGCCATGGCAGCGAGCGTCTCCCCCTCAATGCCGACGATCCCCTGATGAGGCTCCCTGTCCGGTCCCTGATCGACCAGAAAGGCGAAATATCCCTGCCCCAGCAATTGGGCGGCAGTGGGTTGGGGCGTCTCTGCCAGAAGGGCTTCAAGCGCTTCACCGTCAGTACGGGCATAGCCACGCAGCGCACCGGTATCGGTGCAGTCCGCCAGCAGCAGACGCAACGGGCCGTCACCCTTGATCTGCACGCTGAAGGAGCCGCGGAATTTCAACGCTCCGGCCATGGCGGCAGCCAGAGCCAGCACCTGACCGACCAGCTCCGCCACAACGGGCGGATGATCATGGCGGTTCAGCAAGGCATCCGCCAACGGGCCAAGACGTACAAGACGGCCACGGACCGGACGATCGGGAATGAAAAAAGGCGTCATACCACGCGGCACGACGATATCGGGGACGTCTGGACGTCCACCATCCAGAAATGCGGGTGTATCGGACATGAGACGCTAAATAGGCGCTGCCTGCCCTTACCGCTACTGTCTTGTGATGGCATTTCTGCACCCGACCGACCCATACGATCAGCGCAGGGAGGCTGATACACACGATCATGGACGGGAAATGCAGGCACATCAGCCATTCTCAGGCGAGACAGGAGGCTCAGGTGAGATAGGAATGCACCAGCCTGATCAGTTCCTCAGCCGCCCGAGATGAATCCCGTGCGTTCCGGGCATCGACAATCTGCTCCCGGATATGATCCTCGATGATTTCCGCGATGAATCCATCCATCGCTCCGCGACAGGCTGTCGCCTGCTGGATCAGTTTGGTACTGGCGGCACCCTGCTCCAGAACCGCGCGATGCAACGCATCGACCTGCCCGCGAATACGCTTGAGCCGCTTCAGGAGTCTGGTTTTTTCATCGGCCCTGGAGGGGATCTGGATATTTTCGGGGGTTGATCTCATACCCCCATGGGTATACGCCAAAGGCCGTGATGAATGCGAGGCTTTCCTGTCGCGCAATCAGCCACGACTTCGCGACCGGCCTTCACCGGTCATGTGCAACCAGTCAGGGATCACCATGAACCCGCGATCCAGCAGCCAGCCCCCGGAAGGCGACAGTAGGCGTTTCACGCCTGCACTGACGATTCCGACGGGCTGGACATCATGCCCGGGTGTGCATGGAACACCGATAGCAAGGCGTCCGCAGGGCTGAGACCATGCGCCGCCGATCTTTCGGCGGCCAGACACTCCCGAGCTTCAGCAACCGCTTGAGCAAAAAGGAGGTGTCTGTGATGAGCACCCTTCTTCATATCGACGATCTGCACCGTCACCTGACGCTGCTGCCGGAAACGCTTTTCCAAACCGGGCAGACGATATCCCGTCCCATCCTGCGCGCTCAATGGCATGTAGGGGAAGATGGCCGCCCGGCCTGCAGGTGGGTAGCAGCCACCCCGCCCACATCTCACGCAACCCGCTAAAAAACGAGCCTCCGGCTGGCTCCGGGCCTGATAATTTCCGTTCAGGCCCGGAGAGACTGTCAGATGACGTATTCGGGAGGGGGCAGAGTCTGATCCATGGTCAGTGCGGGCATGCCCTTGTTGGGCGGACCTACCGGCCGCGCCGGAACGCCCACCACCGTGGTATAGGGAGGAACCGGGTCCAGCACGATACTGCCCGCACCAACCTTCGCCCCCTCACCGATCGTCACATTGCCGAGTATCTTGGCACCGGCACCGATCAGTACGCCGCGCATGACCTTGGGATGGCGATCCCCGATTTCCTTACCGGTTCCGCCCAGCGTGACCTCCTGCAGGATGGAAACATCATCCTCCACAACGGCTGTCTCACCGATCACCAGACCGGTCGCATGGTCGATCAGAATACCATGACCCAGCCGGGCCGCGGGATGGATATCAACTGCGAAGCATTCCGACATACGGCTTTGAAACACCCGCGCCATATGCTCCCGGCCATGGGCCCAGAGATGATGGCTGATGCGATACGCCTGCAAGGCCTGAAACCCCTTGAAAAACATGAACGGGGTGAGAAGGTCCGGACAGGCGGGATCGCGATCCCGGATTGCCGTCAGGTCAATGATCGCGCTTTCCACCAGAGCGGGATCGGTCTCATACGCATCGCCGATCGGCCCCAGCAACTGGGCCGCCGGCATCCATTCATTGCCGAGCTTATGCGCGATCAGGGCACTGAGTGCCGCCGGGAAACATCCATGCACCAGCAAGGCACGTTCCAGCCCGGCTGACATAGCCGGATCGGCCAGGGCAATTTCCCGCGCTTCACGACACAGGTTGAACCACGCCTCCTCGACATGGATCGAACCGGCGGCAACCCGGCGGCATAAGGCGGCAGTGGCTGAGGACATCATGTCTCACTGGATGCTATCGTTGCAGGGAACGTAGGAAGCCTACCCTTTTCCTGCCAGAGCCTACGGCGTGCCTTCATACTATCGTAGCATTCCCATGGCCCAGACCAGCACGCCTTTCTGGGCGTGAAGACGGTTCTCAGCCTCATCGAACACCACGGAATGAGGGCCATCAATCACGCCATCCGTGACTTCCTCCCCCCGATGGGCGGGCAGGCAATGCATGAACAACGCATCCGGCGCCGCCAGCGCCATCAGCGCTTCATCCACCTGATAGGGGCGCAGCTTTTCATGACGGCCTGCAGGATCGTCGGACATGCTGACCCAACAATCCGTCACCACACATTGCACACCGGCGACCGCCTCTTTCGGATCAGCCACCAGCGTCACATCCCCGCCATTATCCCGCGCCCAGGCAACGATATCAGCGTGCGGCTGGAGTGTATCAGGGCAGGCCAGACGCAGGCTGAACCCGAACCGCGCCGTGGCCTCGATCCAGCTATGAGCCACATTATTGCCATCCCCGATCCAGGCAACGGTCTTACCGGCAATCGGGCCGCGATGCTCCTCGAATGTCAGGATATCGGCCATGATCTGACAGGGATGAGACAGCTCCGTCAGGCCATTGATGACCGGAACAGCAGCATGGCGCGCCAGCTCATGCAGTTTCGTGCTTGATCCGGTACGCAGCATCACCGCATCAACATAGCGGGACAGCACCCGTGCCGTATCGGCCAGCGTCTCACCACGACCGAGCTGCATTTCCTTGCCCGAGAGCATGATGACATCACCGCCAAGCTGACGCATGGCCAGTTCAAAGCTGATGCGGGTCCGGGTGCTGGGTTTTTCGAAAATCAACGCCAGCGTGCGCCCTGCCAGCGGGCGGGAGGACGTATCGGCGCGCTTGAACCCGGCGGCAGCATCCAGCATGCGGCGCAGTGCATCCGGCTCAATGTCTTTCAGATCCAGAAAATGCCGGACACAGGAAGCGTCCGGACCGGCTCCGGCAGCAATTCTGGCGGACATGCTCATGATGCAGCCCCCACCATTTCACGCGCAAGTGTTGCGGCCGTCTCACGAATGATCGAAAGGGCCGCATCGCAATCTGCTTCCGTCACAACCAGCGGAGGCGCCAGACGGAGCACATTTTCTCCGGCTGCCACACTCAGCAAACCATTTTTACGCAACGCTTCCTGTACGGCCGTATTGGCGGGACCGCAGAGCAGGCCAAGCAACAGGCCCTTGCCGCGCACATCCTTGAAGATCTGTGGGTAATCCAGAACAATGGCCTCCAGCCCGGTGCGCAGCTGCTGCCCGCGTTGCTGGACAGCATCCAGAAATCCGGGAGCCAACACTACATCCAGCACGGCATTGGCCGCAGCACAGGCCAGCGGGTTGCCACCATAGGTAGTGCCATGCGTGCCGGGCGTCAGATGACGCGCCAGTTCGTGGCGCGCCAGCACGGCCCCCATCGGGAAACCGCCCGCAATCCCCTTGGCGGAGGACATGACATCCGGCGCGGCATCATGCGCCCATTCATGCGCCCAGAGCCGACCGGTGCGCCCCATGCCACATTGAATTTCGTCATAACCAAGCAACAGCCCATGCTCATCGCACAGCGCCCGAAGCTGACGCAGGAAATCGAGCGCGATCACACGGATACCGCCCTCACCCTGAATAGGCTCAATCAGGATACCCGCCGTTTCCGGCGTGATGGCCGCCCGCACCGCGGCGATATCGCCGGGAGGAACCTGATCAAACCCATCGACCGCCGGACCGAAACCCGCCTGATATTTCGGATTGCCGGTGGCAGAGAGCATGGCCAGAGTCCGACCATGGAATGCTCCCTGAAAGCAGATCATCCGCCAGCGTTCCGGATGCCCGGTCTCGCTCTGGGTGCGACGGATCAGCTTGACCAGCCCTTCATTGGCCTCGGCCCCGGAATTGCAGAAAAATGCGGCCTCCGCGAAGGAATGCGCCGTCAGACGCTCGGCCAGACGTTCGGCCTCCGGCACGCGATAGAGGTTGGAGACATGCATGACCTTCGCCGCCTGCGCCGCGATAGCACCGGTCAGGCCGGGATGCGCATGTCCGAGCGAAGAAGTAGCAATCCCCGCTCCGAAATCGAGGTATCGTCGGCCATTCACTGCCGTCAGCCATGCGCCTTCTCCCCGCTCGAAAGCGAGATCGGCACGGTTGTAATTCGGCATCAGGGCGGAGGTCACCAACAGAGTCCTTGATATTTCGGTTTTTAAACTCCGATTTTCCGCACCTTGAGTGGGTAAGTCAATTATTCTGACCGCATATCGGATGCCGAACCCTTCGCAAGCCAATAAAGCCAATGTCCTTACATGCTCCTCTGCTGCCTGACGAAGCTGCGTTATATGAAGCGGCTCTGCGCTATCTCAGCCGGTTCGCGGCCACGCGAACGGGGGTAGCCCGCATGCTGGAACGCCGGATCAAGCGATGGGCGCGCATGATGGAGGGGACGGATATGGATCATTCCGCGCTGCCCGACGCCATCCATCAGGCGCAACAGGCGGCCCGGAAGGTCATTGAGCGTCTGGAACGCAGCGGCGTGCTGGATGACGCCGCCTTTGCCGCCGCCCGCACCAGCAGCCTGACCCGCGCCGGCCGCTCCCGCCGCGCCGTCGCCGCTCATCTGGTAGCAAAGGGAGTGCCGTCAGAGCTGGTGGCACAAAGCCTGCCGGATGATCCTGCGCTTGAACTTGCTGCTGCGGTGCGACTGACGAAACGCAGAAAACTGGGGCCATTTGCGGCAGAGGGACCGACACCGCAGGCCCGGCAACGTGCGCTGGCCGCCATGGCCAGAGCCGGGTTCGATGGAAGGACTGCCCAACAGGCTTTGGGTATGGAACGCGATGAAGCGGAGGCTTTACTGGATGCGTTGCGCTCAGGGATTTAAAGAATGCGTCGACAGGAAATCACTTGAGTGCACAATACCCATCTGATGCAGCATAACTGCACTTACCATGTGCTGTTATACTCCGTCAGAAGTGGCAACAGCCTTCTTCGAAAACGTATAGTGCCTGTGCCCAACATACGAAATCGCAACAGGCGACAGCACGCCGATGAAATGGGCAATATCATCCGCATGCCATGTCAGCCCCACCCAGGGAAACAAAACCTTTGCCAGAGCAAGGCTCACACCCCAGACAACAAACAACGCAAATCCATTCACGACCGCAAACCGCCTGAACTCTGAAGCGCGGGAGCGTCCCGACTCATCGAACACGTACATTCGTGCCAGAACATAGGCCGTGATCATGCCGAACAGATAGGCAATCGGCACGGCCACCCAGAACGGCATCACGAGATTCAGAAGATAGCGACAACCAAGATTAACCAGGGCCGCGACGCCACCCGTCAACAGGAAGCGCAGGAATTGCTGGCTCATAGCGCGCCTTTTTGTCCCTCGATGGAGGCCTCGATAGATTGCGCCATCAGCCTGCCATAGCGGACGCTTTCCGAAATGCCGCGATCTTCCGGGTAATAGAAACAGGTATCCGCAATCTGAAGCCCCTTCACCTGTGTCTGGACAGGCGGAATCCGGCTGGCAAAGCCGGGCGGGCAAACAGGCTGGGCATGGCGCAGACGGCCAACACGCGCATCAATGCGGTCACTGTCCGTCAGTGCAGGGTTAACCCGCTTGAGATAGGAAAACGCCTCGTTCAGCAGATCATCATCCGCGCGCGCCCAGTTGGGCTGATCAACCGGCATGTAGTAAGGCACATACACAATCGTATCACCGGTCGGACGCAGATTGGAGAACTCCACAAAGCCGGGAATACCCATCTCCGGATCGACGACATTGACCCAGAAATGAGGCGTGACCTGTTTGCGCAATTTAAAGATCAGGCAGGCCACGCCAATATTCAGAATATCCGCGTACCGTTGCCGGTCCGGCAGATCAGGCACCATCTCCGGGATTAACGGCGTGGGCACAGTGAGAATGGCGGCATCACATGCTATTTCCTCACCCGCAACGACCACACCGCGTACCCGGCCCTGCTCGGTCAGAACCTTCCCCACCGGGGCACGCAGGCGGATTTTGCCGCCGCCTGTCTCTATGGCCTGCACCAGCCTTGCAATCAGCGTTTCGGAGCCGCCCTCGATATAGCCAAGCTCCTCCTGCATGATGGAACGACGGGATGTGCCGACACGCTTGATGCGTGTCCAGATCCATGCCGCAGAAACAGGGTCAGCGTACTGATAGAATTTCAAATCAAACAGGGAGCGCCACAGTTTTTGATAAACACTCCGGCCGCACCATGCCTCAATCCATGTCTTCGCAGAAATGTTTTCCAGTGATCCGGCCGCTTTTCGCCTGGTTGCCAGAAACATCATCAGGCCGTAGCGGAATTTTTCAATCAGCGTGAGGCCGGGAAATTTGAGCAGGGCGACGGGGGTACCCCATTCGCTCAGTTTGCCCTCAAAAAAATAGCCCATGCTGGTCGGCATCCAACGCATTTGATCGCCGATACCCAGCTCCTGCATCAGATCGAAAGTCGGTTGATCCGATTTACAAACAAAATGATAGTAGCGCTCCAGAGACAAGCCGCCGAAATCGAAATGCGCCGCCATACCGCCCGGCACCGCATCCGCTTCATAGACGGTAACATCATGACCGGCTTTGACCGCATGATAGGCCGCCGCCAATCCCATGGCACCTGCACCGACAACTGCAACACGTGCCATCTCTCAGAACTCCAGAGCAATCTGCGCATAGGTCGGATCGCGGAAGGTCACCTCCAACGCCTTGCTCAAGGGCGTTGGATGCACCCCGAAAATACCGGGCCAGTCGATGACTTCAAAAATATCCGGCGTCACCAGAGCCTTCAACTGGCTGGCGGTAAAAGGCGGATTGCTGTTCACCAGCGCATAGATCTTGAGCAACAGCCAGAACAGGCCATAAGGAATCGTCACGATCCGCGCCTTTGCGCCCGTAGCTGTTTTTACGGCACGCATCAGGTCGATATAGTCGATACGCTCCAGCCCGGTGATGTTGAAAGCAGAGCCATGATGCGGTTTCTCAAGACAGGCACTGATGATGTCACAAAAATCACCGACAAATAGCGGTTGGCGCAGATAGCGCCCATTCCCCGGAATCGGGAAAACCGGCACTTTTTTCATGAAACGGGCCAGCCAGCCCAGATGCTTCCGATCGAACCAGCCGAACATCAGGGTCGGGCGCAAAATAGTGACAGGCAGGCCGCTTTCGACAACCAGCTTTTCCTGTGCCTTTTTCGATTCCGTGTAAAAATCCCGTGCGGCGGAATTCACCACCGACGAGGAAATATGCACGACATTGCTGATTCCTGCTTTTTGAGCGGCAGCAATGACCTTCTCTGTCGCCGTGATATTATTGGCGATAAAAGGCTCCTCCGTCAGGGCACCGATCTGAGCATGATTCAGCACCAGCGCATCCGCACCTGAAAAAGCATCCTGCCACGGCCCATCTTTTGAAAGATCAGCCTCAATGACGTCGATCCCGGGATGCAGCTTGCGCAGCAACGCGGTATTGGACGGATGCTTGTCGATGGCAATGATCCGGCCAGCCTGGCGGGCCACCAGACGCTGAATCAGATTTTGTCCCACCAGACCGGCGGCTCCGGTGACGATAATCGTCCGTGTCATATTCAAGGGTCGTCCCTTTACAGGCGGGTCTTGTGGAAAATACGGGCAGGTACCGAACGGATAACCAACATGATCAAACGCCAGAATCCCGGTGCATAAACAATGGTCCTGCCGTTTTCTGCAGCACCTGCAATGATTTTTCCAAGCTGCTCTGCACTGGCCCAGAGCGGTCCTTTGGAAAAGCCTGCCGTCATTGGCGTATCAACAAAACCCGGTTTGATGAGAACAGCGCGGGCACCGCTGCGAGCAAGCCGATGGGCAATACCCTGCACCAGCACCCCAAGCCCTGCTTTCGCAGCGCCATAGACATAGTTCGACTGCCGTCCCCGATCCCCAGCCACCGAGCCGATGACAACCAGGCTACCGAATGTCTGCTTCTCAAGCAGATTGGACGCTGCCTGACACCACAAGGCAGCACTGACAAAATTCACCTGCAGCAGATCGACCAAAGCAGTCGGGTTCCGCTCCAGCATTGTCTGATCACCGAGCACTCCATAAGCGAGCAGCACGATATCCAGCCCACCAAACCGGGCCGCAATGTCATCGAGCGCGGCAACAGACTCCGCCTTTGCACAGTCGCAGGAAACCGTCACGATTTCGGAGGCTCCCCGCGTGGCCAGATCATCGGCAATCACGGCCAGACGCCCCTCATCACGGGCAAGCAGCCCGATACGGGCGCCCTGCGCCGCCCAGAGACGCGCCGCTTCCTGTGCCATGGCAGAGGTTGCGCCCAAAATCAGAATCCGCTTGGGCGCTCTCATTGCGACACACGCTGCCAGAAACTGGACGTCATGACCGGATCCTTGTGAGGAAGAAATTGATCGAGCCGGGGAAAAGACTGTCTGAACATGCTGGCGCTCATCCGCCCGTCTTTCGCCGGGTAGAGCGCCCCGCCCGCTTCCCGGACGATCTCATCCAGCCGCAGCAAAGTGGCCAAAGTCCCGGCGCCACGGAAGGGAAAATCCAGCGCCAGAGTGGCACCGGGGCGAGGAAACGATAACAGCCCTGGTGAGACTTTCTCACCGAACGTCTTGAGCACGGCGAGAAAAGACGCCTCCCCGCTGCTTGCGATGGCATCCAGCAGCACGGGCATAGCCGCACGGGCGGTCTCGAACGGAATGACGCATTGATATTGCAGCATGCCGCGCGCGCCATACAGCCGGTTCCAGTTGCGGATGGCATCAAGCGGATAAAAATGCTGGCTGTAATGCTGGACCTGTTTTCCGGCTTTGCGTTGATGGGCGCGGTAGTACAATGCGTTGAAGGCATGCACGCTGAAGCGATTCAGGGCGAAACCGGGTGCATCCAGCGGAATGGATTTCCAGCTGCGATCATCATGCGGGTCAAGCCGTCCATCCCGCCGCCAGTTGGCGCGCGTGAAGATGCCGCGGCCTGCATGCGGGCCACGTGCCAGGCAATCAATCCAGGCCACAGTATGTTCGAAACCGCCTGCGCTCTCGGACGCCAGATCCCAGAAAGCATCGATATTCTCATAAGGGATGGTTTCCACATCCAGCCACGCGCTGGCAATCGGGGAGAGCTGCAATTCCACCCATTCGATCACCCCTGTCAGGCCAAGCCCCCCGAGCGTCGCCGCAAACAGCCCATTATCACCTCTGGCATCGAGCACACGCCGCTCTCCGTTGCCTCGCAAAAGACCGAGCGCACGCACAGAGCAACCGAAAGAACCGGCAGAATGGTGATTTTTGCCATGCACATCATTGGCAACCGCGCCACCGAGCGTCACGAACCGCGTGCCGGGGCTGGTCGCGGTAAACCAGCCCTTTGGCACAATGAAGCGTAGCAGATCGGACAGACTCATGCCGGCATCAGCCCGCACAATCCCGTTTTGTGCATCGAAATGGATAAACCGGTTCAGCCCGGTCATATCGATCAGGCGACCGCCCGCATTCAGCGGCGTATCACCATAGGAGCGGCGTAACCCGATCGCCAGCAGACTGGAACTGTCACTTTCCGGTCCTGTCAGACCGGACAAATCGGCAGGAAAGGCCGGTCGGGCGACATAATGCGGCTCACGAACCACACGCCCCCAGGAGCAGATATCCGTCCGAAGCGTGAAAGGGGAAGCAGCCATCATCAGACCGGCACAATGGCAGCCACAAACAGGGCTATTGCGGTCGCGCCATAGAATAGTGACACACGATCCTTCAAAGCAAAGGCGACAGGATCATCCTGCAGTTCCTGACGTTGGCACAACAGCCAGATGCGGCCCAGGAACAGAAAAATGATCATGGGAAAACCCCATAACATGGCGGGGTGACGATAAAAACTGGCCTGAAACGCTTCGTCGATCAGATACAGCACCATGATCGCGACCGCCCCCATGCTGGAAGCCACACCGAGCGCCAGAATCAGCGGCGCATCCCCGGCCAGGTAGCCACGTCCGAGCACTTTCCGGTGACCATGCTGCACCATGCGCATCACCTCGGTATGTCGCTTCACCAGCGACAGGGAGAGGAAAATAAACATGGAAAACACCAGCAGCCATGGTGCCAATGCAACACCGGTCACCACCTGCCCCAGCACAAGCCTCATTGTAAACATGCCAGCCAGTAGCAGCACATCGACGATCGGCTCACGCTTGAATTTATAGGAATAAGCAAGGCTCAGGGCCAGATAAATGGCAAGAGTCACGATAGCACCGACACCGTCGGCAGCGGCAAACAGCAGAGCGGCCAATCCACAGAGCATCAGCAGGAACAGGCCGTCATCCAGGGGCAATTGCCCACTGGCGAGCGGACGCTTTTTCTTTGACCAGTGGCGACGGTCCTCAGCCAGATCCCACATGTCATTGGCAATATATGTGCCTGAAGCAAGCAGCCCCATCGCTATGAAGGCCAGTATTGCCGCCCCCCACGCATGGGCCGAAAAAATTTGTCCCCCCAGCACCAGCGGCACAAAAACCAGTGCGTTTTTGGCCCATTGATGAAGCCGCGCCGCCCGCCGGAGCACATTCGCGCGTTGGCCGGAAGGGCGGATATGGGCTAGCACGGGCGTATCAGGCTGAACCTTGCTTCTGAGGCGCTTGCCGCGTTCAACGATGACAGCAGCCCGGGCAGAGCGCCACACATGCAGATCCGCTTCGGAATCACCCGCATAGATGAAACCATTGGGATAATGGCTTGTCAGAGCAGCAGCCTTGGCCGCTCCCTTGAGGTTGCCCCGATCATCAGAGGCCAGAATCTCCGAAATAAAAGGAAACCGGGCGCTTATTTTCTCCGCGATAGCCCGATTGGCAGCCGTTGCCAGGACAATTTTACGTCCCCTCGCCGCCTCCCGCTCCGCCAGCTCAATGATACCGGGCGTCGCAGGAAGCGCATCGATATCCTCCTGGGTCAGTACCTCGGCAAAGCGCTGCTTGAACTGCGCACGACCGGCCATCACCCACAGCGGAAGCCTGACAAGATCAGAAGGGGTATTTTTCAGATGTTGCAGCAGAGATTCATGCAGTGAATCAGTGGCAATGAGTGTTCCATCAAGGTCAAGTACAAGAGGAATTGAAATATCCTGATCCAAGTAAGCCTCTTGCATTGAAATATACGAACCCACGGAATTTTTCAGGCAAACCTGTCCGGCAGCATTCTAAACCTGCCCGTTATCCAGTGGAAGCGACGCCTGTCACAGAAACCGCCGCATGCCACGCATTATGGCAGGCTGGGGGCAGGATACCCCGCCTGCCAGCCTGCATTTTCATTTTTTCAGCCCGTTCATCTGACTGTTCATCTGGGCCATATTCTGTTTCAGCATTATCTCCATCTGCTTACACAAAGCTGTTGGCGTGGTCTGCTGCCGCTTTGCCGCATCCTCTATCGAGATTGTCTGACCACCCATGGAAACAGTGCCAGCCTTCCCGGTCTGTTCAGCGGCAGCTTCACCCGCATCGGCAGGGGGAGGCAGCATGGCGATGATTTTTCGTTGAATATCCAGGGTCTCCGCACCGATATCCCCCCGTGACTGGCAATATTCCAACACACCGAGCTGATTGGCCGCAGCCAGACGCACGACTTTCATATCAGCCACGGGGGCAGGCGCGGCAGGGGCAGCGGAAGGGGCATCAGCGGCCTGTGCCACACCGATGCTGAACAGTCCTGCGACAAAAGCGGGCAGGACATGACGGGTCAGAGTCATGGTCGGCGTCTCCCTGATGTTATTTTCCAGTCCTGACGATAAAGTCTAACGCCCTCTCGGTCAGCCCTGTTGCAGATGCTCCGGGACCACCATGCCCAATCGGACGGGAATGTTCCAGCGCTCGACCATCTGGCGGTAGGGGTGAAATCCGACCCGGCGATACAACGGTAATGCCCGTGGATGATCAGCGTTACAGGTATTCACCGTGACATAGCGCGTGGAACCGCTCGCCCAGGCCATATCCACCGCATGCCGCAGAAAAGCATGGCCCAGCCCACGCCCCACCCAGCCCGGCATCAAGCCGAAATAGCTCAGATTGACAGCAGGCGCATAGCGCGCATCCAGCTCATAAAAGCCGGCTGTCTGCCCGTCTGCTTCCAGGACGAACACCCCGACATGCGGATCGGACAACAGCGCCGCCAGATCCCGGTCCGGCATGACCCGCCGCAACCACCACAGATAGGGCGCCCCCACCGTCGCATAGAGAAAGCGGTAGAATGCAAGGTCGGGTGAAATGACCCGAACGACGCGCACCCCCTCAGGCAATGCAGGCGCCGGGACGGCAGGCGGGCGGTCCATCCGCAGAAACGTCACCGTCACATGCGCGCGGATGACGGGTTCGGAACCGCTCATCCGGCCATGCCCCCGCCACAGGACACCCTCCAGCCGATCAATCGTCCAGGAAGGAGCGCAGCTTGCGGCTCCGGCTGGGGTGTTTCAGCTTGCGGAGCGCCTTGGCCTCGATCTGACGGATGCGTTCACGGGTCACGTTGAACTGCTGGCCGACTTCTTCAAGCGTGTGATCTGTATTCATGCCGATCCCGAAGCGCATGCGCAGCACACGTTCCTCACGCGGGGTCAGGCTGGACAGAACGCGGGTGGTTGCTTCACGCAGATTGGCCTGAATCGCAGCATCCAGTGGAATGATCGCCGCCTTGTCCTCGATGAAATCACCCAGATGGCTGTCTTCCTCGTCACCGATCGGGGTTTCCAGGCTGATCGGTTCCTTGGCGATCTTCAGAACTTTCCGCACTTTCTCCAGCGGCATGCCGAGTTTTTCAGCCAGTTCCTCCGGCTGCGGCTCACGCCCGATCTCGTGCAGCATCTGGCGGCTGGTGCGCACCAGCTTGTTGATCGTCTCGATCATATGCACCGGGATACGGATGGTGCGGGCCTGATCGGCGATGGAACGTGTGATCGCCTGACGGATCCACCATGTCGCATAGGTGCTGAACTTATAGCCACGGCGATATTCGAATTTGTCCACCGCCTTCATCAGGCCGATATTGCCTTCCTGAATCAGATCAAGGAACTGCAAGCCGCGATTGGTGTATTTCTTGGCAATAGAGATCACCAGACGCAGATTGGCCTCGATCATCTCCTTCTTGGCGCGGGCGCTATCGCGTTCACCGCGATTGACGGTCTTGTAAACACGCAGGAATTCGGGGATCGGCAGTCCGGCATCTGCCGCCACCTCACCGATCCGGCCACGAATCAGGCCCACTTCCTGCGGGTAACGGGCCGAAAAATTCTTCCATGCCTTGCCGGGCAGGGTGGAGACACGCTCCAGCCAGTTTGGCTCCAGCTCATGATTACGGTGCTGTTCCAGGAAGGAGTCACGCGGCACTTTGCAGCTTTCCGCCAGACGCAGCAGCTGTCCTTCCAATCCGGTCAGACGCTGGTTGAGCTGCTTGAGCTGAAGGACCAGCTCCTCCACCCGTCCGTTATGCAGCCTGACCTCACTGACCTTGGCGACCAGTTCATCACGCATTTTCTCATAGGTTTTTTCCGAGCGGGCGGTCACCTCCTCACCGGAGGTAAAGCTGTCGAGACGCTTTGACTGCATCTTGGACAATTTTTTATAGATCGCCTCGATTTCCTCGAACCGCTGGAGCGTCTCCGGCTTCAGCTTTTCCTCAAGCGCAGAGAGGGACATGCCGATACCGTCGGCATCGTCTCCATCCTCGGATTCTTCAGGCGGGGGCGGCGGGGCGAAGGCTTCGGCATCTGCCTCGCCTTCCTCGGCCCCTTCTTCTCCGCCTTCCACACCGGGCGGCGGACCGCCCTGGGTGGCTTCCAGATCGATGATGTCACGCAGCAGCATCTCACCGGCCTTGAGACGTTCATGCCAGGTGATGATGGCGCGGAATGTCAGCGGGCTTTCGCACAACCCGCCGATCATCATGTCGCGACCGGCCTCGATACGCTTGGCGATGGCGATTTCGCCCTCACGCGACAGCAGCTCCACGCTGCCCATCTCGCGCAGATACATGCGGACAGGGTCATCCGTGCGGCCGAGGCTTTCCTCGTCCACATTGCCGGAGCGTTCCTCATCCTCGGTTTCTTCCGCCCGTTCGGCACGGGCGGCGGGCTCGCCACTTTCCTCGGTCTCTTCACCCTCGACGACCTGAATGCCCATCTCACTGAGATTGGCCATCACGTCCTCGATCTGTTCGGAGCTGTTCTGCTCCGATGGCAGGACAGCGTTCAGCTCGTCAAAGGTGATGTACCCCCGCTCCTTGCCACGCGCGATCAGGCGTTTCACCGATGCGGACTGCGTGTCGAGCAGGGTCGTTTCCACATCCTGTTCTGACGACGCGCTCTCCGCGGTAGCAGCCTGCTTCGTTGCCATCGATCAAACCACTCCTCAACACATCACAGGCGAGCCCGACACGGAAACCGCGGCTTATGCCTCGGGATCATCCGATTCGCCTCGCCTTATCTTATCACGTGCCTGAACCAGCGCCGTCAGCCGCCGCTGGCTCTGCTCGTCCCCATGTTCATCCCACGCACGCTGCGCCGCCATGACTTCCTGATCCAGACGATCCTGATGCAGAAAGCCAAAAATGTGCCACCATGCCGCCTCGGCCTCCGCCGGCATCACCGCGCCGCCGGAAACCGCACAGTTTGGAAGCGGAAAAGGATGAGGCGCGAAAACACGCTCCACCTCCCGACCAAGCCCCGAGCGTTGCAGGTGGTCTATCAGCCCCTCCGAGTCAAGCGGGTCCGTATGATCCGGGATCGCAAGGATCGCCCGGCGCAGCCTGTCCAGCCAGTCCGGCAGGTCGAGCGTGGCGAAAGCTTCCTCCACATCATGCAGCAGCGACGGATGGCTGAGCAGAATGGCGGTCAGAATACGCAAACGTTCGATCCCGGCCATTTCCGCAGCCAGAGCCGGGTCCAGACGGTTCGGCGCGGGCTGAGTGAACTGCCAGCCGCTCCACCGGCTTCCTCCGCCATAGTTTCCCCCTCTGCGAGCACCTGCGGCAGGGCGGCGCAGCGCGTAAAATTTTTCACGCAGGGCCGAGCGGTATTCAGCCGCCAGCGTCTTGTCTGCAATGCGGGCAGCGGCATCGTTCAGGCGGCGCTGAAACACGGCCCGCTGCTCCGGCGTGTCCAGCGCCTGCCCTTCCCGCAGCATGGCGAACAGCGCATCGGCAAAGCTGCGTCTGCGTGCATCGTCCAGCACAGCGGAGAATGCATCCGACCCACGCGCGCGGATCAGGCTGTCAGGATCTTCGCCGGGGGGCAGCCTCGCCACAGACAGGGTGCGTTCGGTCGTCAGCAAAGGCAGCGCCAGTTCCGCCACCCGCAGCGCGGCCCGCGCACCAGCCGCATCCCCGTCGAAGCACAGGATCGGCGCCGGGGAAAGCTGCCACAACGCATCAAGCTGCTCCTCCGTCAGCGCCGTGCCGAGCGGGGCCACGGCGCCGCTGAACCCGGCCTGATGCAGGGCGATGACATCCATATAGCCTTCGACAGCCAGCAATGCCGCGCCGCCACGCACTGCCTCCCGCGCCAGATCCAGCGCATAAAGTGACCGCCGCTTGGAAAAGACCGCCGTTTCAGGGCCATTCACATATTTGGGCTGTCCATCGCCCAGAATACGGCCCCCGAAGCTGATAATCCGGCCGCGCCGGTCACGGATCGGGAACATGACCCGCTCATGAAACTGGTCCCACGGACGGCGAGTCGGACCATCCTCATCCAGCCGGAGCAACCCGGCCTCGGCGAGTTGCTCCGGGGTGATCCCCTTTCCGGCCATCGCCGCCGTCAGACTACCCCGCGCGGGCGCCCAGCCCAGACCGAAGCGGCGGATCGTCGCCTCGCTCAATCCCCGCTCCAGCAGATAGGTCAGGCCACGCTGACCCTCCGGCTGTAATAACAACGTCGCATAATAGTCACCGGCCTGCGCCAGAACCTCATGCACCCCGGCACGGGCCTCGGCCTGCCGGGCTTCTTCCCGGCTCGGCTTTGGCATATCCAGCCCGGCCTCGGCGGCAAGCTGCTCCACCGCCTCCAGAAAACCGGCCCCCTGCGACTGCATGACGAAACTGACGACATCCCCATGCACACCACAGCCAAAGCAGTGGAAATGGTCGTCATACACGTAAAAAGAGGGCGTTTTCTCACCATGGAAAGGGCAGCAGCCTTTCCAGTTGCGTCCGGCTTTGCTCAGCCGGACGCGACGACCGATCACCGAAGCAATCGGCGTCCGCGCCCGCAACTCATCCAGAAAATCAGGCGACAAAGCCATTCCGGCACGCCCCCTTGCAGGAGGTTCCGGCTTTAGCCGTTCAGACGTGCTTTCACCAGCGCCCCGGCGGACGCCATGTCGATGGTCGCCGCATATTTCCCCCGCAGCACCGCCATGACTTTCCCCATATCCTTTACACCGCTTGCGCCGCTTTCCGCGATCGCCGCATCGACAGCCGCCGCCGTCGCGGCTTCATCCATGGCCTGCGGCAGGAAGCTTTCGATCACCGCGATCTCTGCCTCTTCCTTTTCCGCCAGTTCCGGGCGATTTCCCTGAAGATAGAGGGTCACGCTCTCCCGCCGGGATTTGATCATGCCGCGCATCATCACCTGAAGCGCGGTATCATCTACTGTTTCCCCTTTGGCCCGTGCCTCGATATCCTGCTCCTTCATTTTGGCGATGATCAGCCGGATGGCCGCGACACGCGCCGTATCGCCGCTTTTCATCGCGGTTTTCATCTGGTCCATGAAGTCATCGCGCAGGGCCATGGCGGGCCTCCATCTGGTATTTGATTTCCCGAAATCGGGAAGTGAGAAAAATTATGTCGAAAGTGGGAAATTATTTCCCAAGCGCCTTTGGGTGCCCTATATTAGCACGCATGACAACCAGTGTAGACGATATCATCGAACGCCTGGGCGGCGCGGACGGCGCTGCACGCAGGCTTGGCGTGGGCACGGAAGCCCTTCGCAAGTGGCGTCAGTCCCGCTCGATCCCCGCGCGCCACTGGCCCGCACTGATCGAGTCGCTCGGCATTACGCTGGAGGATATTCCCGGCGCCCCGGCCCGCACCACGCTGATGGAAGCGCCTCCGGAAGGGGCCACCGCCGTGCTGGCGCTCAGCGATGGCACGCTGTTCTGGGGACGCGGCTTCGGCGCGCCGACACAGGCGACGCAGCCGGCTGAAATCTGCTTCAGCACCGGGCTGACCGGATATCAGGAAACCCTGACCGACCCGTCTTTCGCCGGACAGATCATCACCTTCACCTTCCCGCATATCGGCAATGTCGGCGCCAACAAGGATGATATGGAGGCCGCCACCATCGCCGCACGCGGGCTGGTGGTGAAGGAAGACATTACCGCCGCCTCGAACTGGCGGGCGGAAAGCAGCCTTGACGCCTGGCTTCAGCATCGCGGCATCACCGGCATTTCAGGTGTGGATACGCGCGCGCTGACATTGCGCATCCGTGATCTGGGCGCGCCGCATGGCATCATCTCCTTTCCTGCGGACGGGCATTTCGACATTGCCGCCCTGGTAGAAGCCGCCGCCGCATGGCCCGGACTGGAAGGGCTGGATCTGGCGAAGGACGTCTCCTGCACCCAGAGCTATGAATGGTCCGAAGGCACCTGGTCCTGGCCCGGAGCCTTCTCCGCGCCCACGCCGAAGCATCATGTCGTGGCGGTGGATTACGGAGCGAAGCGCAACATCCTGCGCAGCCTCGCCAATGCCGGATGCCGGGTGACGGTCGTGCCGGCCACCGCCTCCGCCGAGGATATCCTGCGGCACAATCCGGATGGCGTGTTCCTGTCCAACGGCCCTGGCGATCCGGCCGCAACAGCCGCCTATGCCGTGCCTGCCATTCGTGGCGTGCTGGACGCTGGCAAGCCGGTTTTCGGCATCTGCCTTGGCCACCAGCTGCTGTCTCTGGCGCTGGGGGCCAAAACCTACAAGCTCGATCTCGGGCATCGCGGGGCCAACCAGCCGGTCAAGGAACTGGCAACCGGTCGCGTGGAGATCACCAGCCAGAATCATGGTTTCGCCGTGGATGCGTCCTCCCTGCCTGAGGGGGTGGAGGTCACGCATGTCAGCCTGTTCGACGGATCGAACGAGGGTATCGCCGCGCCGTCGAAGCGTTGCTTCAGCGTGCAATATCATCCGGAAGCCAGCCCCGGCCCCAGCGACAGCCATCATCTGTTCCATCGTTTCGTGGACATGCTGGGGTCGTAAGACCCGAGCCTGCGCCCCTTTTTTCAGGATAGCCCGGCCCTGCCTGCCGGGTTCGCCGCCCGGCTCCGAAGCGGGCGGAAAGGAGAATTCCGGCCATGCCGAAACGTACAGATATCCGCTCCATCCTGATCGTCGGCGCCGGGCCGATCGTGATCGGTCAGGCCTGCGAGTTCGACTATTCCGGCGCACAGGCCTGCAAGGCGCTGCGCGAAGAAGGCTACCGGGTGATTCTGGTGAATTCGAACCCCGCCACGATCATGACCGACCCCGATCTGGCCGATGCCACCTATATCGAGCCGATCACCCCGGATGTGGTCGAGCGCATCATCGCCAAGGAAAAGCCGGACGCGATTCTGCCCACCATGGGTGGACAAACTGCGCTGAACACCGCGATGCAGCTGCATGCCAACGGCGCGCTGGAGCGGCATGGGGTGGAACTGATCGGCGCGAAGGCCGATGTGATCGACCGTGCCGAGGACCGGCTGAAATTCCGCGATGCCATGGATGAAATCGGCATTGAAAGCCCACGCAGTGTCATCGCCCACACGCTGGAAGAAGCCCGTGCGGGGCTGGCCCATGTTGGCCTGCCGGCGGTGATCCGCCCCAGCTTCACACTCGGCGGCACGGGCGGCGGCATCGCCTATAACAAGGAGGAGTTCGAACAGATCGTCACCTCCGGCCTCGATGCCTCCCCCACCACCGAGGTGCTGATCGAGGAAAGCGTGCTCGGCTGGAAAGAGTATGAGATGGAAGTGGTCCGCGACAGCGCGGATAACTGCATCATCATCTGCTCCATCGAGAATATCGACCCGATGGGCGTGCATACCGGCGACAGCGTGACGGTAGCCCCGGCCCTGACCCTGACCGACCGCGAATACCAGCGCATGCGCGATGCCTCCATCGCCTGTCTGCGCAAGATCGGCGTCGATACGGGCGGCTCCAACGTCCAGTTCGGTGTAAACCCGGCTGACGGACGCATGGTGGTCATCGAAATGAACCCCCGCGTGTCCCGCTCCTCCGCCCTTGCCTCCAAGGCGACCGGTTTCCCCATCGCCAAGATCGCCGCGAAACTCGCCGTCGGCTATACGCTGGACGAGCTGGCAAACGACATCACCAAAATGGAAATCGACGGCCAGCTTCGCACCACGCCGGCCAGTTTCGAGCCGACCATCGACTATGTAGTGGTGAAGATGCCGCGCTTCACCTTCGAGAAATTCCCCGGCACACCGGCCCTGCTGTCCACCAGCATGAAATCGGTGGGCGAGGCAATGGCCATTGGTCGCAATTTCTCCGAAGCGTTGCAGAAAGCCTTCCGCAGCATGGAAACCGGCCTGAACGGGCTGGATGACATCACGCTCGATGGCGAAGGCCCGGATGCATTCCGCGCCGCCCTGTCCACGCCGCGCCCCGACCGTATTCTGGTCGCCGCACAGGCGCTGCGCCATGGCCTGTCGGTCGAGGATGTCAACGCGGCCTGCAAGTTCGATCCGTGGTTCCTGCGTGAAATCCAGAAGATCGTCACCACCGAAGCCCATATTCGTGCCCACGGCCTGCCGGAGGACACACGCTCCCTGCGCGCGCTGAAAGCGCTCGGTTTCTCCGATGCCCGCCTCGCCGCCCTGACCGGCAAGACCGAAGCGGACATTCTGGCGCATCGCGAGAAGCTCGGCGTCATGCCGGTCTACAAGCGCATCGACACCTGCGCGGGCGAGTTCGCCTCCGCCACTTCCTACATGTATGGCACGTATGAGGGCGGGTTCGGGGTTCCGTCCTGCGAATCAAACCCCAACGACCGGCAGAAAATCGTCATCCTCGGTGGCGGCCCGAACCGGATCGGGCAGGGAATCGAGTTCGATTACTGCTGCGTGCATGCCGCCTACGCCCTGCGTGAGGCCGGGTTCGAGACCATCATGGTCAACTGCAACCCGGAAACCGTCAGCACTGATTACGACACCTCCGACCGGCTGTATTTCGAGCCGCTGACCGCCGAGGACGTCATCAACCTGATCCGCCGGGAACAGCAGAGCGGCACCGTGCTGGGCTGCATCGTGCAGTATGGCGGCCAGACCCCGCTCAAGCTGTCCCATGCCCTGTCCCGCGCCGGAATCCCGATTCTCGGCACCAGCGTGGATGCGATCGACGCGGCGGAGGACCGGGAGCGCTTCCAGGCTCTGCTCAACAGCCTCTCCCTGCTTCAGCCGGAAAACGGTATCGCCCGCTCGGCGCAGGAAGCGGAAGCCATCACCGCCCGCATCGGCTATCCGGTGGTGATCCGCCCGAGCTATGTGCTGGGCGGACGGGCCATGGAAATCGTCTATGACCATGCCGGGCTGAACCGCTACATGCGCGAAGCCGTGCGCGTCTCCGGCGACAATCCGGTGCTGATCGACCGCTATCTGAACGACGCCATCGAGGTGGATGTGGACTGCATCGCCGATGGCGAGCGCGTCTATGTCGCCGGGGTGATGGAGCATATCGAGGAAGCCGGGATCCATTCCGGCGACAGCGCCTGCTCCCTGCCGCCCTACTCCCTCTCTCCCGCGCTGGTGGATGAGCTGGGAGCACAGACGGAGGCGCTTGCACGCGGCCTTCAGGTCGTCGGGCTGATGAACGTCCAGTTCGCGATCAAGCGGGAAACCGATGGCAGTGACCGCATCTATGTGCTGGAGGTCAATCCGCGCGCCAGTCGCACCGTGCCCTTCGTCGCCAAGGCGACCGGCGTAGCGGTGGCGAAAATCGGCGCCCGTGTCATGGCCGGGGCCAGACTGACCGAATTCGACCTCGGCCCCACCCCGCGTCTGCCGCATGTCGCGGTCAAGGAAGCGGTGTTCCCCTTCGCCCGGCTGGCTAATGTCGACACCATTCTGGGGCCGGAGATGAAATCCACCGGCGAGGTCATGGGGCTGGATACCAGCTTCGAACGCGCTTTCGCGAAAAGCCAGCTCGGTGCCGGGGTCAAGCTGCCGGATTCCGGCACGGTGTTCCTGTCCGTCCGCGATACCGACAAGACTGCGCTGCTGCCGGTCGCCCGCAAGCTGGTGGAGCTGGGCTTCCGTCTGGCCGCCACGCGCGGCACCGCCGCACGGTTGCAGGAGGCCGGGCTGAAAGTGAATGTGCTGAACAAGGTGCTGGAAGGCCGCCCGCATTGCGTGGATGCGATCCGCTCCGGCGATATTCAGCTGATCATCAACACCAATTCCGGTGCGCAGTCGGTCAGCGACAGTTTCGATATCCGGCGCAGCGCCCTGACGCACGGTATTCCGAACTACACGACAATGGCCGGGGCACGGGCCGCCGTCCATGCCATAGCCGCCCTGCGTGAAGGAACACTTGAAGTCGCGCCGCTGCAATCATACTTTCATCGTTCGTTCTGATCGCCCGGTACTGCCGGATACCTCTGCTCAATGCCGTGGTATCTGGCGGCACGGGCCGATCATGTTTGGACATGATCCGTTTTTTGCCGAGGACTGACCCAAAGTGCAGAAGTTTCCGATGACCGCCGGCGGTTTGCAGCGCCTGGAGGACGAGCTTCGCCAACTGAAATCAGTGGAGCGTCCCGCCGTCATCCGCGCCATCGCCGAGGCCCGCAGCCATGGCGATCTCAGCGAAAACGCCGAATATCATGCCGCAAGGGAGCGCCAGAGCTTCATCGAAGGCCGCATCGAGGAGCTGGAGGTCATCGTCTCCGCCGCGGAAGTGATCGACCCTTCCACGCTGAGCGGCGATCAGGTGAAATTCGGCGCCCATGTCCAGATCGTGGATGAGGAAACCGACAAGGAAGCCTCCTATCAGATCGTCGGGCTGCATGAGGCCGATATCAAGCAGGGACTGCTCTCCGTCTCCTCTCCGCTCGCCAAGGCGCTGATCGGGAAGAAGCCCGGTGACACCATCTCCGTGCCGGCGCCAGGTGGCGACCGGAGCTATGAAATCCTGAGCGTCCGTTTCTTCTGAGCCATTCCCATGATCGGTCTTGAAGATGTCCGGGCGGCTGCGGAGCGGATCGCCGGAAAGGTGGTGCGTACTCCCACCCTGCGAAACGGTACGCTCAGCCAGCTTGCCGGTGCCGATATCTGGCTGAAGCTGGATGTTCTGCAGGCAACCGGTGCGTTCAAGGAGCGGGGCGCCGCCAATCGTCTGGCCATGCTCTCCGCCGGAGAGCGGGCCGCCGGTGTGATCGCCATGTCAGCCGGCAACCATGCCCAGGCCGTCGCCCGCCATGCCCAGTTGCTGGGGATCGAGGCCACGATCGTGATGCCTCAGTTCACCCCGGCCACCAAGGTGACCCGCACGGCGCAATGGGGCGCGCATGTCGTGCTGCACGGCAAGACACTCGCCGAAGCCGCCGAGCATGCATGGACCCTCGCCGCCGAGCGGAGCCTGACCTTCATCCACCCCTATGATGATGAAGGGGTGATGGCCGGTCAGGGCACCCATGCGCTTGAGATGCTGGAGGATGCGCCGGATCTCGATACGCTGATCATCCCCATCGGCGGGGGCGGACTGATCGCGGGCTGTGCCGTGGCAGCCAAAGCCATCAATCCGGCCATCCGCATCTATGGTGTCGAGGCCGAAGGATATGACGCGATGGTGCAGGCCCTGCAGGGCCGTACGGTCGAGGTCGGTGGCTCAACCATCGCCGAAGGGATTGCCGTGCGCGATGTCGGGCAGCTTCCGCTCGACGTGGTGCGCACCTATGTGGACGATATTCTGGTCGTTACCGAGGTCGCAATCGAAAACGCCATCTCCCTGCTGGCCGAAAATGCCAAGATCGTCACGGAAGGAGCCGGTGCGGCAGGAGTCGCCGGGCTGCTGTCCTTTCCCGATCTGTTCAGGGGCCGCAAGGTTGGTATTCCCCTCTGCGGGGCCAATATCGACAGCCGTATTCTGGCCCATGTGCTGCAACGCGTGATGCTGCGGGACGGGCGCCTGATGCGTCTGGTGCTGGATATTCCGGACCGTCCCGGCGTGCTGGCCGAAATCTCCGCCCATATCGGCGATTCCGGCGGCAATATCATCGAAGTGTCCCATCATCGCCTCTTCACCTCCCCCAGCGTCAAGGCCGCAAGGCTGGAAATCATGTTCGAGGCCCGCGACCCCGAACATGGCGCGGCAGTAGCGGCAGAGCTGGAGAAGCATTACACCGTCACCCGGCTGTAAGCCTTCACCACACGCTCAGGAGCTCCGTCCCGATGTCCAGCGCCGCACCTTATTTCGATCTGCTGGTCCGGAACGGTCGCTGCATTCTGCCCTGGGGTGAAGTACAGACGGATATCGGTATCCGGGATGGAGTCATCGTCACCCTCTCCGCCCCTGCCTCCGCAAGTGCCGGGCAGGTGCTGGATGCATCCGGCCTGCATGTGCTGCCGGGGCTGACCGATCCGCATGTCCATCTGCGTGACCCCGGCAATGCCAGCGTGGAGACCATCGAAACCGGTACACGCGGCGCGGTGCTGGGTGGTCTGACGGCGGTCTATGACATGCCGAACACCAGCCCTTCCATCATCGATGCGGAAACAGTGCGATGGAAACAGGAGCATATCGGCCGTACCGCCTGGTGCGACATGGGGTTCTATGTCGGAGCCACCAAGACCAACATTCAGGATCTGGCCACGCTGGAACATCAGCCCGGGATCTGCGCCATCAAGGTGTTCGCAGGCAGCTCCACCGGTGACCTGCTGGTCGAGGATGATGCCAGCATCGAAGCCGTGATGCGCAGCGGCCATCGTCGCATCGCCTTCCACAGCGAGGATGAATACCGGCTGCAGGAGCGCCGCCCGTCATTTTCCAGCGGCATGCCCTATGTAAACCATATGATCTGGCGGGATGAGGAATGCGCTTTCCTCGGCACACGCCGCATCATGGCGCTGGCACGCAAGACCGGGCGCCCGGCGCATATTCTGCACACCTCCACAGCGGAGGAATTCGAGTATCTGAAAGATTTCCGCGATGTCGCCACCAGCGAGGTGCTGGTGAACCATCTGACCCAGATTGCTCCCGAATGCTACGAAACGCTCGGCGGTTATGCGGTGATGAACCCGCCCCTGCGGGACCGGCGGCATTACGAAGCGGCCTGGAAGGCGGTCAATGACGGTCTGGTCGATACGATCGGCAGCGACCATGCTCCGCATCCGCGGGAAGCAAAGGAGCGTCCCTGGCCAGACTGCGCTGCCGGTCTGACGGGGGTGCAAACCTTGCTTCCGGTCATGCTTGATCATGTTTCAGCCGGACGGCTCAGCCTGGCCAGGCTGGTCGATCTGCTGGCGGCCGGTCCGGCGCGCGTTTATGGCGCGACTGGCAAGGGCCGTCTGGCTGTCGGCTATGATGGCGATCTGACGCTGGTGGATATGGGACGGGAGCAGCGGATTGAAGCTTCCTGGCTTGTCTCCCCCTGCGGCTGGAGTCCGTTCGAAGGCAAGCTCTGCAAAGGCTGGCCGGTTGGCACCGTCCTGCGCGGCCATGTCGCAATGCGCGATGGAGAGTTACAGGGTGAGGCCACTGGCCGGCTGATCTCCTTCCTGCCGTGATCTCCCTGATTGGGGAAGGGCGTGCCGATCAGCGTTCCGGTGCGTCCTTCGTCTCCGGCATCAGTGCGACGGCGATCATGCTGATCAGGGCCGCCACGGTCAGATAATATCCGACCCAGTGCAGACCACCCAGATCGGACAGGCGCTGTGCGATATAGGGCGCCAGCGACGCCCCGGCGATCCCCCCCAGACTGAACGACAACGACGCACCGGTATAGCGGAGCTTCACCGGAAACAGTTCCGGCAGCAGCGCGCCCATTGGCCCCAGCAGCATGCCGGTGGTCATCAGGCCGGCGCAGAGAAACAGGAAAACCGCCTCCACACTGCCGCTGCCGAGCGCAGGGCCGAGCAGGCAGCCCAGCACCCCTGCCAGACCCATCACCGCCATCAGCACGGGCCGCCTGCCGTAACGGTCCGCAAGCAGGGCAGCGAGCGGTGCTCCCACCACCATGAAAGCAATGGCCGCACATTGCAGGCCCAGAAATACCGGGCGGGAATAATGCAGCACCGTGGTGCCATATCCAAGGATGAACACAGTGCAGAGATAAAACAGGGCGTAGCAGCACACCATGGAAAGCATGCCGAGCACCGTCGCCCGCCCATGCCCGACCAGCACGGCGCGGAACGGCACTGCAACCGGCTCCTTCCGTTCCAGCACGCGGCGAAAAGCCGGCGTTTCCGTCAGCTTCAGCCGCACATACAGCCCGAGGATCACCAGCAGCAGCGACAGGAGGAACGGCACCCGCCAGCCCCAGCTGCGAAAGGCTTCGTCACTGAGCGTCAGGGCCAGAATCAGGAACAGCCCGTTGGCGGCAATAAATCCAATGGGGGCACCCAGTTGTGGGAACATGCCGTACCAGGCGCGTTTTCCCTCCGGCGCATTCTCCATGGCCAGCAGAGCCGCCCCGCCCCACTCCCCTCCCAGCCCGAGTCCCTGCCCGAAACGCAGCAGGCACAGCAAAGCAGGCGCCAAAGCGCCGATCCTGTCATGGCCGGGCAATAATCCGACCAGAGCCGTCGAAATACCCATGATCAGAAGAGAGGCAACAAGAGTGGATTTACGCCCGATCCTGTCGCCGAAATGCCCGAACAAAGCAGCCCCTATGGGCCGGGCGACGAAGGCAATGGCAAAGGTCGCAAAGGCATTCAGCAACTGCGCCGCGGGGGAGGCCGCCGGAAACATCAACGGTCCCAGCACCAGTGCCGTCGCCGTGGCGTAGATATAGAAATCATAGAACTCGACCGCCGTACCGATAAAACTGGCCACCACGATGCGGCGCAGCGGCACGGCCTCCATCGCTGGCTCCGCACTGATGTTGCCGGATGCTGTCGCGGGATATGCCGACTGAGTCATGAAAGCTGCATACCGTTGCAAAAGAGACCTGTCGCCTGAAAATCGCACCGCTTCTCGAACATTGTTCCGGAAAAAGACGGATTTTCCGGCCTGGATGCCCTGTTCTGCGTCCTCACCGTTTGCTCCGGAGGCTTGGCGCGGCTATGGTCCGCGGCCATTATTCAGGCAATCCCATTCTTCAGGCAATCGTTGCCAGATTTGCGAGGACACTGCGTGGCCGACATCTTTGATGAGGTCGAGGAAGATCTGCGTGCAGAACGCGCCAAAAAACTGCTGGTCCGCTATGGCGGCCCGGCAGTCGGGCTTGTGCTGCTGGTCATTCTCGGCGCCGCTGGCTGGCAGGGCTGGCTTTGGTACAAGCATCGTCAGGATGCAGCCGCGGCAGAGCGTTTCCTTGCCCTCACCCGTAATCCTGTCGATCCGCTGGCCCCGCCTGTTCATATCGTGCCCGATGCGAAAACCGAACAGGCCCTGATCGCCTTCGCCAAGGACAGCCCGGAAAGCTATACAACGCTGGCGCGGATGCGGGCTGCCGCCCTGCTGACGGCTGGCGGAGACAAAAAAGGGGCCGAAGCCATTTACGCGACGGTCAGCAATGATAGGGCGGCGCTGCCGGCGCTGCGCGATCTGGCCACACTGCAATCGGTCTTGAACCAGCTTGATGATGGCGATCCCGCGACCCTGCGCGGGCAGCTGGCCCCCCTGCTGGCCGATGGTAATCCATGGCAGCCATTTGCACGGGAAGGCACCGCTCTGCTCGACATCCGGCAGGGCCGCATGGATGATGCCAAGCGGGGGCTTCAGAGGCTTTCCCAAGATGAAAACGCTCCTCCAGGCGTGCGGAACCGGGCAACCGGGCTGCTCGCGAAGTTCGGTGGTTGAGACATGACATTCCGTATTCGCCCGGCTCGTCCATCCGCTCGGAATAAAGCAGCCGCCGGAAAACGCTCCGCGATGGCGCTGCTGGCCCTGTCTGCTGTCAGCCTTGGCGGGTGCAGCATGCTGGACAGCTGGTTCGCGGCGGACAAACCGCCTTTGCCCGGTCGGCGTGAAACCGTGCTGCCGCTCAGCGACGTGCTGCCTGTGGCCTCCTCGCCCCCTGCGATCGCGTTTCCCTCGGATGCGCCGCTGCAGAACTGGTCACAGCCGGGTGCCAATCCCACGCATCATGTCGATAATGTCGCCATCAAGGGCATGAAGGAAGTATGGACCGCACAGGTCGGTGACGGCAGCGGTTATCGCCAGAAGATCACCAGCACGCCCATCGTCAAATACAATCTGGTCTATACGATCGACAGCAATGCGCTGGTACGAGCCTTTGACGTCAAGACCGGGGCCATGGCCTGGGAATTCGTGACCCAGCAGGAAGACGACCGCAGCACCAATATCGGCGGCGGTCTGACCTCCGACGATACCGGCACGCTCTATGCCGTCACCGGACGCGGCGATCTGATTGCGCTGGATGCCGCCAAGGGACGGCAGAAATGGCGCGTGAAAATCGGTGTACCGTCCCGCTCCAGCCCGACCTATGCCGAAGGCAAGCTGTTCCTGACCACTCTGGAACAGCAGATTGTGGCCTTTGATGCCTCCAACGGTAAAAAACTCTGGTCGCATCAGGCCAGCGAGGCCGATACCAGCCTGCTCGGTGACCCCGCCCCTGCCTATGCGGATGGTCTGGTTATTGCCGGCTTCGGCTCCGGCGATGTCATCGGCCTGCGCGCCGCCACTGGATCAGTGGTATGGACCGACAGCATCGCCTCGGCCTCCGGCCGCACCAGCCTGTCTGATCTGTCAGCCGTCACCGGCCTGCCGGTGATCGACGGCAATCAGGTCTATGTCATCGGGCTGGGTGGTCAGTTCGTTTCACTGGATCTGCGCACCGGCCGACGTCTGTGGGAGCGTCCGGCGGGCGGAGGACAGACCCCGTGGCTGGCCGGAGACTGGCTGTTCACTACCCTGACCAGCCAGCAGGTGATCGCCATATCCCGCAATGATGGGGTGGTGGCATGGGAAACCCAGCTGCCGCGTTGGAGCAAGGCCAATAATCGCGGCGAGCGTGCGCAATGGTTCGGCCCGATCATGGCGGGCTATCGTCTGGTGCTGGTCAGCAATTACGGCAAAATGATCACGCTCAATCCGGTTTCCGGCAAGATCAGCAGCGTCCGTGATCTGTCCGATGCGGCCGCCGTTCCGCCCATCGTCGCGCAGGGCACGGTCTTCGTGATCACCGCCGACGGCCTGTTGCACGCATACCGTTGAGATGACCGATTTGCCCCCTCCCTCCGAGACTGCTGCCGAAGCCCCTGCGGAACGCCTGCCTGTCGTGGCGATCGCGGGGCGGCCCAATGTCGGCAAATCCACCCTGTTCAACCGTCTGGTCGGCCGCCGCATGGCGCTGGTTGCCGATACGCCCGGCGTCACCCGTGACCGCAAAGAGGCGGAAGCAATGCTGCGCGGACGTCTGGTCAAATTGATCGACACGGCCGGGCTGGAAGAAGCGCCGCAGGACACAATTGCCGGGCGGATGCGGCAATCCTCGGAAACGGCTGTCTCGCAGGCCGATCTGGTGGTGTTCGTGGTCGATGCCCGCAGCGGCATCACCCCCGCCGACACACATTTCGCCAGTTGGCTGCGCCGCCAGAACCGTCCGGTGCTGCTGGTCACCAACAAGGCCGAGGCACGCGGCGCGGGGGCAGAGGCGCTGGAAGCCTACCGGCTGGGTCTGGGTGATCCGCTGGCGGTCTCTGCCGAGCACGGGCTGGGGATTGCCGATCTGATGCGGGAAATCGCCGACCGGCTCTCCACAGAAGCGGACCGGCCCTCCGACATGCCGAAGCGCAAGCGCCGGGGCGAGGCCGAAGCATGGGAAGACGAAGAAAACACCGTTGAGCAGGGGCCACCCAAGCCCCTGAAACTGGCGATCGTCGGTCGTCCGAACGCTGGCAAATCCACCCTGCTGAATCGTCTGCTGGGTGAAGACCGCGTCATTACCGGGCCGGAACCGGGGCTGACGCGCGATTCCATCAGCGTCACCCTGTCCGATGAGATCGGCGAGATCGAACTGGTGGATACAGCAGGTCTGCGCCGCCGGGCGCGGATCGACGAATCGCTGGAAAAAATGTCTGTCAGTGCCTCCATCGAAGCGCTCAAAATGGCGGAAATCGTGGTGCTGGCCGTGGATGCCACGGAAGGGCTGCACGAACAGGATCTTCAGATCGCCCGTCTGGTGGAGCGCGAGGGACGCGGCGCGGTGCTCGCCCTGACCAAATGGGATGCGGTGGAAGATCGCGGCAAGGCCGCCCGCGCCATTTCCGACCGGCTGGAGACAAGCCTGACGCAGTGCCGCGGCATTCCGGTGGTGACCCTGTCCGGCCTGACCGGATCCGGGGTACAGCGTCTGCTGCCTGCCGTGCGGGAGGCGCATGCAATCTGGAACAAGCGCGTAGCGACCGGTGAGCTGAACCGCTGGTTCGAGGCGATGCTGGAACGCCACCAGCCACCGCTGGTGGACGGGCGGCGCCTGAAACTGCGCTATATGACGCAGGCCAAGGCACGGCCACCCACCTTTGTGCTGTTTGGTACCCGCGCGGAACAATTGCCGGAAGATTATCAGCGTTATCTGGTCAATGGCCTGCGTGAAGCGTTCGGACTGAAAGGCACACCGATCCGCCTGCAACTCCGTGGCACCAAAAATCCGTACGCAGATAAATGAACCGGGTAGTATGAACGGCGTCCCGCAGAATGAGCAGCACAGTGTCCGTGATTTTCACGGCCTGACGGCAGACCCGTTTGCCCCGGCGCATGGTCCCTCCCTGACCGCATCACAGCAGGCCGCGGCGAACGAAATCGCCGCAGCGATACAATCCGGTCGGGCGCTGATCATCATCGACGGAGAAGTCGGCACCGGCCGCAGGACAGTTCTGACATCTGCCCTGTCCGCTTCCTCCATCGGCGACGTGATCGAGATCGCCAACACTTTGCTGCTGAGTGGAGAACAGCTCCGGCAGCAGGCCCATACGGAAGAGGAACGCGCTGCCGGGACCGGACAGCAACCCCCTTTCATTCTGATCTTTCAGACCGCCGATACGTTGCAGAATACTGCACAGGCTGCCCTCGTCGATCTGCTGCATGAACGGAAAGGCGTGTTTCAGGCTATCCTGATCGGGGGACAGGGGGCTGGTAAGGCCCTGTTGGACGGGCCGCTCGGCTCACTTGCCGAAACGGAACGGCTGCATGTCACGCTGCCTGCGCCGACTGCTTCGGAAATGCGGGATATTCTGCGCCTTGCCATCGAACAGGCCGGACAGACCCTGTCCTCCGTCATAACGCCGGATGCTGTGGAACTGTTGCTGGCTCAGGCCCGGTTCAGCCCGGCACGGCTGGCAGGACTGACCCGTCAGGCGCTGGTACTGGCACAGGAGCGAGGCATCAGGCCGGTGGATGCTTCCATCGTCGCCATGGTGGCAGGCAGAAGCCTGACGGCGGAAAAGGCCAATGGCAAAACACGCGAACCCGGCCTGATCTCGCCCCCCATGATCCTGTCCATCGTTGTAGCGGTTCTTGCGCTGCTGAGCTGGTGGGCAGCCGCACGCTACCTGCCCGACCTTATCAGATCAGGCACCCCATCCGCCGTATCAGCCGGGCCCGTTCCGGCGCAGCCGGAGGAAGTGCAACAAACCGGTATGGCCGCAACGCCGGAAGCGCCTCCGCCGCCTCCGGACAGCCGGCCTGAAACGAAGGCCGCGGCCGAAGCGCCCTCTCTCATCACCCAGCCCGAGCCTCAGCCTTCATCCTCCGGCCCCGCTGACGAGTCTGACGATCTGCCCCAGCCGCCGCATCCCTATCGGCTGACGCGTTCCGGCACGATCGGCGAGATTCTGCTGGGCACAATCGACCGTGATGATGATGCGGCGGTGGAGGCCTTGCTGGAAGTCAATCCCGGCCTGACCCGCAATGCTCGTCTGCCGGCCGGGGTGATATTGCTGATGCCCTCGGTCTGGCCAGACCCACCGGATTCAACCCAGGTGCCGAAATCATCGTCACGGCCAAAACGCCCACGCCATCCCCGCCCGTCCTGGTGCGACCGCGCACATCCCACCACACCGGCTTCCATCGCCTATGTGCGTCAGCATTGCGGACGGTGAGACCGGCACGGTTCCGGGCTCCTTACCCCGATCAGGCTGAGCGCAAGGCGCGCCAGCCAATATCACGACGGAAAAATCCTTCCGGCCAGCGCAGCGCCGCCACGGCACGATAGGCCACGTCACGGGCCGTCTGAATATCAGGACCGCGCCCTACCACCGTCAGCACACGGCCACCGGCAGGATGGATTTCATCCCCCCGTCGGACGGTTCCGGCATGGAACACCAGCGCGCCCGGCACGGCAGCCGCATCCTCCAGCCCTCCGATCGGTCCAGATGGCTCCGGCGTGCCGGGATAGCCTTTCGCTGCCACCACGACAGCGACCGTCGCATCCTCGCTCCAGCGCAGATCGAACGCGCCCAGCTCTCCGTCACAGGCCGCCCGCAAGGCCGCCAGCAGGTCAGATTTCAGACGCGGCAGCAGGGCCTGACATTCCGGGTCACCAAAACGGACATTGAATTCAATCAGTTGAGGACCATCCGCCGTCAGCATCAGACCGGCAAACAACACACCCCTGAACGGTGTGCCCCGACGCGCCATTTCCGCCAGAGCGGGGGTAACGATGCGTTTCATCGCTGCATCCGCCGCTTCCGGCGTCAGAAACGGGGTCGGGGTGTAGGCCCCCATGCCGCCAGTATTCGGGCCGGTATCGCCTTCGCCCACCCGCTTGTGATCCTGAGCCCCGCCCAGCAGCAGCGCGTGCTCCCCATCACACAGGGCGAACAGCGAGGCTTCCTCACCGATCAGGCATTCCTCGATCACCACGGAAGCCCCCGCCGCACCGAGGCTGCCATCCTCCAGCATGGCGGTAATCGCGGCCTCCGCTTCCTCCACCGTGGCCGCCACCACAACGCCCTTGCCAGCCGCCAGTCCATCCGCTTTCACAACGATCGGCGCACCGCGGCGGCGCACGAAGGCGCGGGCTTCTTCCGCATCCTCAAACCGTTCCCAGCGGGCGGTGGGAATACCGGCAGCATCGGCCACTTCCTTGGTGAAAGTCTTGCTGCCCTCCAGCTGCGCTGCCGCCGCGCTCGGACCGAAGCAGCGGATTCCCGCTTCTTTCAGCGCATCGGCCAGTCCCGCCACCAGCGGCGCTTCAGGGCCGGGGACCACCAGATCAACCGCATGATCCCGTGCGAAAGCAACCAGAGCCGCGATATCCGTCACAGCAAGGGGGACAAGCTCCGCATGGGCGGCGATGCCCGGATTACCGGGGGCGCACCACAATTTTTCCAGCATCGGGCTGGCGGCAAGCGCCCAGCACAAAGCATGTTCCCGGCCGCCCGATCCGATCACCAGAACCCGCATTACGATCCCGCCTTCTGCCTGCGTTCTTCAAAGCTGGCCGCATGTAGCATAGGCTGCGGCCATGGACGATTCATCCAATCCACATCCGACCCCAGAAACCCCTGCCGTGGTATCCGGCAACCGGGGGCTGGACAATATTCCCGAATATTCGGTCTCCGACCTGTCCGGCACAATCAAACGCACGCTGGAAGGCGCATTCGGACGTGTGCGCGTGCGCGGCGAGCTGACCGAGGTCAAGCGCTACCCATCCGGCCATATCTATCTGTCGCTGAAGGATGAGGGCGGCAAAATTGCAGGCGTCGTATGGAAATTCGCCGTTCCCCGCCTCGGTATGCTGCCTGAAAACGGAGTTGAGGTGGTCGCGACCGGCAAAATCTCCTCCTATGCGGATCGTTCCTCCTACCAGCTCATCATCGACCGGATGGAGTATGCGGGAGCTGGAGCGCTGCTGGCGCGAATCGAGATGCTGCGTCAGCGTCTGGCGGAGGAAGGGCTGTTCGATGCCGCCCGCAAACGCGCCCTGCCGCTGCTGCCGCACGTCGTGGGAGTGGTCAGCTCTGAAAAAGGGGCCGTTCTTCAGGACATCCGCACCACCATCGCCCGGCGCTTTCCCCGCACGGTCCTGCTCTGGCCGGTGCCGGTGCAAGGCGAAGGGGCCGCCGCGAAAATCGCCGCCGCGATCGACGGATTCGGCAGGCTGCCACCGGATGGACCGGTCCCCCGTCCCGATGTGCTGATCGTGGCGCGAGGAGGCGGTAGTCTGGAAGATCTGATGGCGTTCAATGAGGAAGTCGTCATCCGCGCCGCCGCCGCCTGCCCGATCCCCCTGATTTCCGCGGTCGGCCATGAAACCGATACAACCCTGATCGACTATGCCTCCGACCGGCGTGCGCCCACCCCGACGGCCGCGGCCGAACTGGCGGTGCCGATGCGGGCCGAACTCGCGGCTGATCTGGCTCACAAGACTGCGCGGCTCGGCGGGGCGCTGAGCCGGATGACGCAGGGCGCGCGGCTGGTGCTGGCTCAGGCCGAGCGTCTTCTGCCTGATCTGCCCTCCCTGCTTGGTCATGCGCGACAGAGGCTGGATGACCGCTCGCTGCGACTGGGCATGGCGCTGCCTGGCCTGCTGGCGGCAAGACGGGCCGCGTTACGGAATACAGCATTACGGCTGCCTCGTCCCGCCCATATTATTGCCGAAACCCGCCAGCACCTGCGAGGGGCCGAAAACCGTCTGCATGTGGCGATGCCCATGCTGCTGGCCCATAAAAGCAGTGCCCTGCGGCTGCATGCGCTGCAACTGGGGGCTGGTCTGCGGCACAGTCTTCATCTGCATCTGCGTGACGCCCGGCCCCTGTTTGCCCGCATGAAGGCAGCCCCCCTGCCCGGACGGCTGCGGGAGGCACAGGCGCGGCTGGACGGGCTTGGCGCAAGGCTGGAGAGCGTTTCCTATCAGGCGGTGCTGGCGCGCGGCTATGCGCTGGTGCTGGATCATGATGGCCATGCCGTCACCCGGGCGGCCCGGATCGCCAGCGGGCAGACGCTCACCTTGCGCTTCAGCGATGGCGAGAAAACCGTACAGGAAACAGGCCATCCGGCAGGGAGCACGCCACCGGCTGGAAACGGCGATGTCTCTGTCAGACGCACGGCCCGAAAAAAGTCAGGCCAGCAGAAGCAGGGGGATCTGCTGCTGTAAATCCCACGTCAGCCGTGGGTACGCATCCGGTAGAGAAAACGTGCGATCGCATCGAGTAAAAACCCGAGCAGACCGATCACGAGCACGACCGCCGTCAACTCGCCATACGCCATGCGGTCTCTGGTATCGAGCACGAGATAACCAAGTCCGCCGGCCACACCGAGCATTTCCGCCGGCACCAGCACGATCCACAAAACACCGATCGCCAGCCGGACACCCGTCAGGACAGGTGCCAGAACCCCCGGCAGGACGATACGTGTCAGGGTTTCCCACCGTGTTGCCGCAAGGCTCTGCGCCAGCAGCAGCCAGCGCCGGTCAAGCTGCTTCACACCATCAGCGGTACTGAGCAGGATGGGCCAGACCGCGGCAAAAGACAGCAGGAAATAGATCGGCGCATCCCCCACCCCCAGCACCATGACGGCCACCGGCATCCAGGAAAGCGGGGAGATCATACGCAAAAACTGGAACACCGGCGATGTGGCGGCTTCCACCACTCGCAAGCTGCCGACCGCCAGCCCCAGCGGTACACCCACCGCCAACGCCACCACCAATCCTACCAGCACGCGCTTCAGGCTGAGCCAGACATGGGTCAGTAAATCACCATGCCACCCCATCTCGATCAGGCTGGTCAGAGCCAGCCCGGGTGCGAAGCGACGGCTGAAACTGCCTTCCGCGGCCAATGGTCCGGTGAACAGCCACCAGACAGCCAGCAATATCCCCAAGCCTCCCACGCCCAGCAGGAAGCGCCCCACACGACCAGACAGGCTGAGACGCAGGCGGCCATCACGCGGACGGATACCGGGAAAAGAAACCGGCAGGGACACAGACAGATCGCTCACGCCGCAATCGTCTCCGTGCGGGTGAAGCTGTCGGAGATTCCGAACACGCCCGGACCACCTGCCGCCGCAATGGCGTGACGCACGAAACGGTCATCCACCAGTTCACGCGTGGCAGCAGCCGGGTCCAGTGCCGTCAGGAAGCCGCGATCACCCTCGACAAGGGTATCTTGCAACCTCCGCACCAGTTCCTCGGTATAGGAAGGAAAGGGATAAGGCTGAAAATCGATCCGTCGATTGGTCCAGTCGGCATGGTGGATCGCGCCGGAGGCCACATAATCCGCGTGCGCCGTTTCCGATGGCGCCAGCACCTTCGCCAGCACCGCAGCGGGATGCGGTGTATAGCGATTGGGATTCTCGCGTGAGATCAATTGAGCCGTCTCTGCGCGATGATCGCGGATCCATGCCTGCGCCTTGACGACTGCCGTCACGGCCTTCTGGGACCATTCCGGTCGCCTTGTCAGGTCTTCCTCATGCATCGCCACGACGCAGCAGGCGTGATCACGCCAGACATCCCCCGTGAAACGCAGCACTTTTCCTATATTCTGTGCCTCTGCCGCCGCGTTGAAAGGCTCTGCCACGATATACCCGGCAATACGCCGGGCCGCGAGCGCCGGAAGCATGTCGGAGGGAGCCATCACCACCAGCGCCACCTCATCCGCAGCAGGGGCTTTGCCGTTGCGGGCAATGACGGGCTTCAATCCATTGGCCTTCAGCAGCGTACCCAGCACGACATTATGGATGGAATACCAGAACGGCACAGCGACCGTCTGACCCCCCAGCTCTTTCACACTGTTGATGCCGGGCTGCACCGTCAGGCCGGAGCCATCGAGATGATTCCATGCCACCACCTTCAACGGTGCCTGGCTGCCGAAACGGGCCCAGATGGTCATGGGGGACAGCAGATGAACCATATCGACCTGGCCCGAGAGAAACGCCTCGATCACCTGTGACCAGGAACGCAGCATCACCGGCTTTTCCGCGCGGATCCCTTCGGCTTCGAAAAAACCCTGCCCATGCGCGACCAGAAGCGGAGTCGAATCCGTGATCGGCAGATACCCGATCCGCAATGGCGCATCTGGTCCCGCCTGCGCCTTGGCCTTTCTGGCCTGCAACAACGGCAATGCCCCCGCCGCCGTGAAAAGCCCGGCCAGTCGCAGGGCATCCCGTCGCGAAAAAAATTCATTGTCCATGGCGCTCATTCCATCAATGGCTCCGCAGGGCCGTGCGCAAGGTTTGGAGAATATCGATACGCAGCCTGCCCAGTTCAGCCAGCATCGCCGCACGCGGTTGAGGAAGGTCTATGTCCCAATCTCCCACCACACCGGCCGGAGTGCCCCCCAGCAGAAGAACACGATCGGCCAACAGCAGAGCCTCATCGATATCGTGGGTAATCAGCAGCGTAGCCGGGCGGCGCTCTGCCACGATGCGCAGCAGAAGCTGCTGCATTTCGGCCCGCGTCACCTCATCGAGCGCACCGAACGGCTCATCCAGCAACAGCACGGCAGGATGACGGGCGAGACAGCGCGCCAGCGCCGCACGGCTGGCCATGCCACCGGAGAGCTGCGAAGGATGAAGATGCCGAGCCGCCTGCAAGCCGACGGCAGCAATCGCATCCTGCACCCGCGCCTTACGCTGCGATGCCGTCAGGGCGGGCTGATGTTTAAAATCAAGGCCGAACCCGACATTCTTCTCCAGCGTCAGCCAGGGCAGCAAAGCCGGGTTCTGGAAAGCCAGCGCCACAGCGGGATGAGCCCCCTCAATGGCGCTTCCCCCCACCATAATCCGGCCAAAGCTGGCTGTTTCCAGCCCGGCCAAAGTTCGTAACAGGCTGGATTTGCCGATACCGCTCGGCCCCAGCAGAGCCACGATCCGGCCCGGATGAAGATCGAGATCCAACCCCGACAGCACAGGCTGAGGCGAGCCGGGATAATGCAGGGCTATGTCACGCGCCGACAGGGCAGCATTCATGCCGCGCACTCCCGGTTGCGTGTGTGTCTGGCCAGAGCATCCTGCAACTGCACCAGGCTGGGGGTAATCACCGGAATGAAAGCAGCCTCCCGCCACCGCCGGGCGAAGGCGGAGCCATGCGGCTGAAGATACGCCTTGCCGCCCGATGCCTGTAATTCCAGCCCCACTGCCTCGGCCACAATGGCGGCCAGACGGATGCGGATTTCAAACAGCGCCTCCGGCACGGCCAGAAACCGTTCCGTCCTCAGCCCGGCATACAGGGCGCGCTCCTCATCCCGAAGACGCGCGGTCAGATTGTCCAGCGGTTCATGCAGGACATCGCGGGCCGCCCCTTCGTGCCGCAGCGCTTCAGCCAGAGAGCGACGGGCCAGGCCGATCGACAGGCCGCATTGCAGACCCAGAAAAGCTGGCCGCACCTGCGGCAGCCAGACAGAAGCGTCAGGATGAATGATCTGATCCGCGTCGATCCATGTCTCGTGCAGGGTGATCGCCGCCGTATTCGCCGCGCGCAGGCCGAGCAGGTTGAGATCGTCACTGCGCGTCAGCCCCGGCGCATCATGCGGCAGGGCAGCGATGAACGCCCCGCTTCCATCCGCATGGCCGATCGCAGCGGCCACCTGAAATCCTTCCACCCGCAGATTGGTCACCCATGGCATCCGACCGGACAGCCTGTATCCCTGTCCTTCCGGCTGCGCGGTAATCTGAAGCGGCTCCAGCCCCGACAGGAACTTCATCGCATTGGACAGGCCGGTCGCCCCTGCTTCCTCCCCCCGCAGCAAAGCGGGCAACAGACGGTTGCGGAGCCCTTCATTCGGGCTTTGCAGCAGATATTCGATGAAGGAGCGATGGCTCCAGAACACGAAGCCGGCCGCCAGAGAATGCGATGAAACCGAGGCGATGGCCTCCACAGCCTCCGGAAGAGTGCTGCCTGCGCTGCCCTCCGCGCCGGAAAGACCCACGGCGAACAGGCCTGCCTGTGCCAGTCCGGGCAGCAGCAGGGCCGGATCGATATGGCCTTCATCCAGCGCCAGAGCGTTTTGCTCCAGCCATTCGGACAGGGCAGCGGGAAGAGCAGACATCAGCGCTTACCCGACGGAGCCGGTGGTGAGACCATTCCAGCGGAACGGCTCCAGCTGTTCATTCAACGGGGGCTGACCCAGATTGTTGGCGAAATTGCACAAGGTCGCCAGGCTGACGCCCAGCACCACTTCCAGCGCCTGTTGATCCGTGAAACCGGCTGCCTTGAAAGTGGCCAGCGCTTCATCCGATACGGCCCCGCGCGATGAGATGACGGCCCGCGTAAAATCGGCCAGCGCCGCCAGTCTGGCATCGGCCACCCGGTCAAGCTGACGCAGAGCCTCCACAGTGGCGACATCCAGCCCGGCTTTTTTGGTTGCCAGTGCGGTATGGCCCGCCACACAGAAACCGCATCCGTGGGTGGCTGCGGCGGTGATCTGCACAACCTCCCTTTCCTGCAAGGTCAGGCTGGCGCGTGCGTTGATTCCGGAAACGGTCAGATAGGTCTCCAGCGCGACCGGAGCATTGGCCAGCACGCGGAGCAGATTGGGCAGGAAACCGTTATTTTTCTCTGCCGCCACCAAAGCGGGTTGCGCCTCGGTCGGCGCATTTTCCAGGGTACGAAGAGGGAAACGAGACATCACTTCGGCTCACATGTTATACGTGAATCCTTAGTGCTTATTCGTTTAAACTTCAATCATACGTTTTTAAAAACTGGCTCAAAATATCCTTCAAAAAAGTGATTATTTTATATAAATCATTGATTTATAATAATAAAATAAATTTTGTAGATCCATGATGCACGCTTGGAAAATCACATAGAAAATTACCATTATGCATGGTAATTTTACGTTTCAAAAAGATGATTTTATGAATCAGCCTGTCATGATGCGACTGAAATCCCCCGTCTCAAACCGGAGAAGCGGGAGGCCGGATCAGTCAGCAATCACAGCGGAAAAAATGTACGATCGTGACGAAGCAGCCGGCCAACCAGCCGACAAGCCCGTTCTTTTATGCCCCCCGGCAGGTGCAACGTTCGCCCAGCGTGTCACGGAACACGCTGACTTCCGCCAGCGCGGGAAGATCAGGGGCGAGATGCCGCCATATGAACAGAGCGATGTTCTCCATCGTCGCGGGAGCAAGACCCGGCACCTCGTCCAGCAGACGATGATCCAGCGCGTTGCGGACCGCATCCATCTTCCGTTGCAACAGGCCGAGATCCATCAGCATGCCGCTAGCCGGATCAACCCCGCCACGCAGCACCACCTCCACACGGTAGGAATGGCCGTGAACACGCAGGCTGGAATCGGTCTCGATCTCCCGATGCAGCGTATGGGCGGCCTCAAAGGTGAACTGCTTGCCAATTTCAAGCACACGGGGGGTAGAGGAAGAAACGATCGTCATCAGGGTATGCCCAGCGTCTTATGGGTCTGCACCGACAGGCGCCAGCGCGGATGATGGAGGCAGTATTCAATCGCAGCCCTTGTGTGATCCGCGCGCCGCGAATCGTCCAGCGGCTGTAGCAGGAAATGCCGGAAATCCAGAGCCTCAAACCGCTCCGGCGGCGCATCCGGCTGGGGAAACACCAGTTTCAGTTCGTCCCCCCGTGTCAGGGCCAGAGAATTATCCGCCTTGGGGCTGACACAGATCCAGTCCAGCCCCTCCGGAGCCGGTTGCGTCCCGTTGGTCTCCACCGCAATCTGAAAACCGGCCTCATGCAGCGCGTCGATCAGGGCGGCATCCACCTGTAACAGCGGCTCCCCCCCGGTCAGCACGACGAAGCGATGCTCTGCCCCGCCCTGCCAGCACGCAGCAATGGCCCGCGCCAGACTGGCGGCATCGGGATAGCGACCACCGTTTTCGCCATCCATGCCGATAAAATCAGTGTCGCAGAAGGTACAGCGTGCCGTCTGCCGATCTTCTTCCCGACCGCTCCAGAGATTGCAGCCCGCAAAACGGCAGAACACCGCCGGACGGCCGGCATGGATGCCCTCCCCCTGCAAGGTCAGGAAAATTTCCTTCACGGTGTAAGTACGGGCGGGCTGCGTCATGACAGCGCCGCACATAGGGGGTCCGTGACCTTATGTCATGCGCCGGATAGCCATGGCTCCGCTTCGCCCCATGCAGGGGCGGGGGGACGACACCCCATAGGGAGACAGTTTAAGCCGGCGATGGCTCATCCGGTGGAACGGCGACACGTTGCTCCGGGGCGGCATGCACCCCGGCATCCTCCTCATCAGCCTCCGATCCGACCGGCTGAACAGAAGGCAGCAGGGAGGCAAACTGTTCCGCCCGTTCCAGAGACACATCCAGCGCCGCCAGGGTAGGGCCGAGTTCTTCGGTCTCGTCGCGGCTCCATGCCCGGATGGTCCACGCCCAGACGGCCAGCAATCCCTTGATCCGCAGGCCGCCCAGAATCCCGCCGGAGGGAATGCCGGCCCCTTCCAGCAGCCAGCCCATACTGGCGCGATCACGTCGGGCCAGAAACAGCGCCAGCACCGGATCGAACGGCACCGCTCTCAACAGCGCCAGCACGCCCTGACGATGAAGCTGCAATACGTCGATACGACGCATGAGAATATCCAGCAGGCGATCCCTGATCTCCCCCCCCGGCAGAGGTCTGGCCAAGGCGGCTTCATCTGCCTGCCGTCCGAACGCCGACAGGATCGCAAACCGGTCAGGAAAGCGCCGACGCGCCTGATCGAGCGGCAGACCGGCCCGCCGTGCCGCCTCCGCCACAGTCAACCCACGCCAGCCACGCTCAGCAATCACGGAAAATGCCGCGGCGGTCAGGGCATGATCGAAAGCGGTATCATCGCGTTCCTGCGTCATTGGCCCTGCTCCCTGACAGACCGGTTCGAGGGATTCATCGCACTCCTACCGCACCGGTTCCATAACCGGCGCACCAGACAATTCGCCTGCCCGTCTGATCGCCGCCTTGACGGCGCGTGAAAAAGCAGAAGGCAGGGCGTCGTCGGCCATCAGTACTTTCAACGCCTGTTCCGTGGTCCCCCCGGGGCTGGTCACAGCGCGGCGCAATACCGCCGCATCGGCGTCCTCCCGCTCCAGCAGCGAGGCCGCCCCAATCACTGTCTGACGGGCCATGCTGCGCGCCAGAGCAGGCTCCAGCCCCTGTTCCAGGGCACAACGCTCCAGCAATTCCGCGATCAGAAACACATAGGCCGGGCCACCACCGGAAATCGCCGTGGCTGCCAGAAGCTCGGTTTCCTGCTCCGCCCATGCCACGGTACCGACGGCCTCCAGCAGGGTGTGGCACAGACTACACTGTGCGCCATCCACATGCGGACCGGCATGCGCCATGGTGAACCCTTTACCAATCGCTGAAGGGGTATTCGGCATGGAACGGATAATCGCCGCTTCCTCACCCAGTATCCCGGCCAGAGCGGCCTGCGTCAGCCCGGCCATGACGGACAGAAACACCGCATGCCCGGCAAAGCGGGCGTAAGCGGGCAAAATGGACGGCGCGACCTGCGGCTTCACCGCCAGAATTACGGCAGCCGGACGAAAATCAGCGGGAATATGCGTCGCATCCGGCACAACGCTCACGTTCTCCCCCAAAGCACGCGGGGAGGGTGAAACGACAAAGGAGCGGGACAATCCCCGCTCCTGCCATGAACGTAACATGGCGCCGCCCATCTTGCCGCAACCGACCAGCAGGATGGGCGGGATCGGGGGAAGGCTCATGCCTCCCCCACACATTCGAGCATTGCCGCAGCCATGGCCTCGGTCGGGGCCTTGCCACCCCACAGCACGAACTGGAAGGCCGGGAAAAACCGTTCGCATTCCGTAATGGCGATATCCATCATGTCCTCCAGACTTTCCGCCGACGCACCCGGCGCGCCACGCAACAGAACGGAATGCCGGAACAGCGGCATGCCATCCTCACTATCCATTCCGAAATGGCCGATCCAGAGCTTGTCATTGGCCAGCGCCAACAGCTCATAAAGGGCGGCGCGCCGCTTTTCCGGTACTTTCAGATCGAATGTACAGGTGAAATGCATAGCGCTGATTTCAGACGACCAACTGAAATACAGCCCGTAATCACACCATTTTCCGGGGGCCTCAGCGGCCATTTCGTGATCGCTGCGGCGATCGAAAATCCAGTCATTTGCGGTGACGATCTGCTCCAGCATATCCAGCGGATTGGAGGAACGCTCCTGCACGGAGAAGGACAGGGCAGTCATGATGGGTCTCCCACCTGGAGGAAGGCCAAATGTGGCCAGGGGGACGCAACGGCACCGGCGCGGTTCCGGTCGTACCCTGGATACCACTCCGGCAGCCTAACGATGTGTCAGGCCGTGCCGCAAGGGCTGCTGAATCATCAGGCGGCACAGAATGGCGTTCCCGGCCCGTTCAGGCGCCGGAAGGCTTGTCCTGTTGCGCAACAGAGACAGAATTGGCCTCCAGTGCGGCCACACGCTGCTCCAGCGCATCGACCCTGGCCTGAAGGGCTTCCTGCGCATCACGGGCGGTGGCGGCCAGCTCCAGCGCAACATCCAGATCCTCACGCCGGGCGACATCCAGACGGCGCAGCGTTTCCTCGACCCGCGCCCGCACCAGTGCCTCCACCTCCTCCCTCAGTCCGGAAACTGCGGAGAGGGCACCACCGGCCAGACCGGCCAGATCGTCCAAAAAACGGGGGCGGGATGTCATTGCGAACGCTCCTTGCACGTCGGGATGGGCAGGGATCCCTTTTTAAAAATCACCCCCCATCTGGGGTCGATACAGCATTGAACGGGCAGCCACGTAAAGAGAGCATCCACCATAGCAGAGGTGGTCCATTTGACCGCCCGCGAAGCACTGCCTATTCACCCTCAGGACAGCCCCATCAGGCGTGACGCCGCGAGGAGTAACATGCTGCCCGTGATGATGTTTCCCGGCTTCGATCCCGTTCTGGTGCAGGTCGGCCCCTTTGCGATCCGCTGGTATGCCCTGGCCTATATTGTCGGGCTGGTGCTGGGTTGGCGACTGATGCGGCGGCTGGTTCGGCTTGACCCCGCCGTCGCATCAGTCGAACAGGTGGACGATTTCCTGACCTGGGCCACGCTGGGCGTGGTGCTGGGGGGGCGGCTTGGATACGTGCTGTTCTACCAGCCATCATTTTTTCTGACGCATCCCGGAGCCATCATTCAGGTCTGGCATGGGGGAATGAGCTTCCATGGCGGCATGCTGGGGGTGGTCGTGGCCACCATCCTGTTCTGCCACCGCAATCGCATTTCTTTTCTGGGTTTTGCCGACCGGCTGGTCGTCTGTGTGCCGCTCGGCCTGATGCTGGGGCGCATCGCCAATTTCATCAATGGCGAGCTGTGGGGCCGCGCTGCACCGGACTGGCTGCCCTGGGCGATGATTTTTCCCTCCGGCGGTCCTGTGCCGCGTCATCCCAGCCAGCTTTACGAGGCGGGGCTGGAAGGCGCGTTGCTGTTCATCGTCATGCTGCTGCTGGTGCGTCGCCCTGCGGTACGGGCGCGGTTCGGACAGCTCGGCGGCTCGTTTCTGATCGGATACAGCATTGCCCGCATCCTTTCCGAGCATTTCAGAGAGCCGGATTCGTTCCTCGGCTTTCTGACATTTGGCCTGACGATGGGACAAATTCTCTGCCTGCCCATGGCCATGGCGGGGCTCTGGCTGGTCCTGCGTGCCCGCACCAATGCCCCTGCCAATGCTCCTTCCACAGGGCAGACGGATATCCGGTCCGCCCCATGACCGCATGCCCGGAGCGGCTGGACCGTTTCATGGCCCGGGCGAACGCGGCCTATTACGCCACACATGACCCGTTTGCGGATTTCACCACCGCACCGGAAATCAGTCAGGCGTTCGGCGAAGTGCTGGGTCTGTGGGCCGCCATGGGGTGGCAGCAGATGGGCGCGCCTGCTCAGATCGTGCTGGCTGAAGCCGGACCGGGGCGCGGGACGCTGATGGCTGATGCTCTGTCCGCGATCCGCCGGGCCATGCCCGCTTTTGCTGATGCAGCCACGATCATTTTCATCGAAACCTCTCCAAGGCTGCGCGCCATTCAGGCGGAGCGCGTGCCGGAGGCCCGCTTTGCCGCCGATCTCGATGAGATTCCGGATACGCCCCTGATCCTGCTGGGCAATGAGTTTCTGGATGCCCTGCCGATCCGCCGCTTCGTCCGACAGAAAACAGAATGGCGGGAGCAGTTTGTAGACGTGCAGCCCGATGGGAGTTCCACCCTTACAACAGGCGCCATGGAGCCTCCCTCCCCCTGCCTGCCGGAAATGGCAGCGGAAGGCAGCCTCCGGGAATGGTCGGAAGCGTCGCATGACATCATCACCCGCCTCGCCGGACGGCTGATACGCCAGAGTGGAATGGCTCTGTTTCTGGATTACGGTCCGGCTCAAAGCGGTTTCGGCGATAGTTTGCAGGCTCTGGCGCAGGGTGTTCCGGTCGATCCGTTCAGCCTGCCCGCCGGAGCAGCCGATCTGACCGCCCATGTCGATTTCTCCGCGCTGATGGACACCGCCCGCACCGCAGGTGCCAACGGATACGGACCGGTGGCGCAGGGGCGGTTTCTGCTGTCGCTCGGTCTGATGCAGCGTTGCCAGCGTCTGGCATCCGGCCAGCCCGCCGCTACGGCCCGCCGGATCATGAATGCAGGGCAGAGGCTGACACAGGCGGAATATATGGGCACCCTGTTCAAGGCGATGGCCCTGACTTCGCCCGGCCTGCCGGTTCCGGCAGGTTTCGAACCTCTCCCGACGCGGGATATTGTCTGATGACCGATCTGGCCCAAGCTGCTGCTGCGCCCACACTGCCCGAGCGGATCATGGGGCCCGAGCGGATCATGGGGCCCGAGCGGATCATAGGGCCACTTGCAGCCCCGCATGGTTTTTTCACCCGGCGCGGCGGCGTTTCATCCGGGCCTTATGCCAGTCTGAACGGATCGCTGTCCGGCGGAGATGATCCTGTGGCCGTGCACGAAAACCGCGCCCGGATCGCGCATTGTCTGGGGGCTGACACGCTGCTGGGGCTGCGGCAGGTGCATGGCACCACGGTTATCAGGGTCGAAACGCCCTGGGCTGCCGGTTCCGGCCCGGATGCGGATGCGATGATCACCGACCGGCCCGGTATCGCTCTGGGCGTCATCACGGCCGATTGCGGCCCGGTACTGTTCGAGGGCAGACGCGAGGATGGCTCCCTGATCGTCGGCGCAGCCCATGCCGGATGGCGCGGAGCGGTGGCGGGGATTCTGGAAGCCACAGCAGACTCCATGCGGTCATGGGGAGCAGTCTCTTTGCGCGCCTGTATCGGCCCCTGCATCGCCCGGAACAGCTATGAGGTCGGGGCCGATCTGCGGGCCGCCCTGCTGGAAGCCGACCCGTGTGGCAGCCTCTATCTGCATGACGGACGGGATTCGGAACACTGGCAATTCGATCTGGCGGGTTACTGCCTGCATCGTCTGACCCGGAACGGAATCGAGGCCGAGGCTCTGTTGATCGATACTCTGACGGATACCGAACGCTTCTACAGTCATCGCCGCCGCACCCTCGCCGGTGGGGGTGCCATCGGCCATCAGGTCTCCGCCATTCTTTGCCCGCAACCCGGCGCAGCCTGACCAGCCAGAAACGCCCACCAGAAACGCCCACCAGAAACGCCCACCAGGGACAATCGGGAAAGCTTTCATGATCCGCCTGCCCTTCTGCCTGAACCGCTTCCCTATTATGCTTGTCTGCCTGAGCGGTCTGCTCGGCCTGTCCGGCTGCGGCGATCTGCCACGTCCTTTCATGGGGCATCCCGGTCAGACCGCCATGAAGCTCGCCGCGCCGCCACCTGCGCGTCTGGCAGTACCCACGCCCGGCAATGCATTGCTGGATGACAATTCCAGCAAGCTGCTCGCGACCTCCATTGCCCATGCTCTGGATGACCACACCGTGCCTGCCGTGGCCGGGCCGGTGAAAAAAGGTGACTGGTGGCTGGGAATCACGGCCACTACACAGGGCAACACCGTCGTGCCTCATTACGAAGTCTTTGACCCGACCGGAAAATCTCACGGCAAGGCCGACGGTCTGTCCATGCCCGTTTCAGGCTGGGCCGCCGGAGACCGTACGATGCTCAGGCAGGAGGCGCTGACCTCCGCCGACAAAATCTCCGACCTGCTGAACGACGTCGATGCGGCGATGAAACAGAGCGATCCGAACAGCCTGTTCAACCGTCCGGCCCGGATCGCCGTGCTGGACGGAATCGGCGCACCGGGCGATGGCAATACGACGCTGTCTATGCAGATGAAAATGGCGCTGCCCAAAATCGGGATCACCATCGCCAGTGACGAATCGGCCCAGACCGCACCCGCCGATTTTACGGTGCAACCACGCGTCAGAACCGCACCGGGGGCCAATGGATCGGAGCGGATCGAAATTCAGTGGATCGTCACCGATAGCAGTGGCCAGGAAAGCGGTCGCACCATCCAGATCAACGAAATTCCCCCCGGCACGCTGGACCTGCACTGGGGGGACGTCGCCTATGTCGCCTCCACCGAGGCCGCGGGCGGTATCAAGCAGGTGATCCAGAATGCCACTGGCCTCAACCGGGCCAAGGCCAAGGCTGCTGCCGGAAAAACCGCGGAAAAACCGGCCGAGACCGCATCCTCCACCGCTTTGTCCGTCCCGCCGGAGGACGCCTTGCATAAAGCCCCTGTTTCCCCACAATCCCCCTTGCCGTGATGGCGGAAACATCACTGAAACAACACGCATGGCGGATTTGCTGCACAGGATGGTTGGACACGGTTCCGACACATTGGTAGAAGGCGCGCGCCGCCGGGCATCCGGGCCGCAAAGGCGGTTAAGACGCGGGATCTGAAAATCATGAAGATTGTGGCTTGCAACAGCAACCGTCCACTGGCAGAGGCGGTCGCGGCAGCCCTCAACCTGCCCCTGACGAAAGCCTCCGTCAGGCGCTTCGCGGATATGGAAGTGTTCGTGGAAATCCACGAAAACGTCCGCGGTGAGGATGTGTTCGTCATTCAGTCGACCTCCTATCCCGCCAATGACAATCTGATGGAGCTGCTGATCACGCTGGATGCGCTGCGGCGCGGTTCCGCACGGCGTGTCACGGCGGTGATCCCGTATTTCGGCTATGCCCGGCAGGATCGTAAGTCCGGCCCCCGCACCCCGATCAGCGCCAAGCTGGTGGCCAACCTGATTACCGAGGCCGGCGCCAACCGCGTGCTGACCATGGATCTGCATGCCGGCCAGATTCAGGGTTTCTTTGATATTCCGGTGGATAATCTCTATGCCGCCCCGCTTTTCGCCCGCGACATCGCGGAGCGTTTCCACGGGCGTGACATCATGATCGTCTCCCCCGATGTCGGCGGCGTGCTGCGCGCCCGCGCCATCGCCACGCGCCTGAACACCGACCTTGCCATTATCGACAAGCGCCGTGAACGGGCGGGCGTCTCCGAGGTGATGAACGTGATCGGGGATGTGGAGGGACGAGACTGCATCCTGATCGACGATATCTGCGACTCCGGCGGAACGCTCTGCAATGCCGCCGCGGCCCTGATCGCCAATGGCGCAGCCTCCGCCAGCGTCTATACCACGCATGGCGTGCTGTCCGGCGGTGCGGTCGCCCGGATCGCCTCCAGCCCGATCAGCATGATGACCATCACTGACAGCATTCTGGCCACCGAAGCCGTCAGGCTGGCCCAGAATGTCCGTCAGCTGACCATTGCCCCGCTTCTGGCCGAGGCGATGCGCCGCATCAGCGACGAAAGCTCAGTCAGCTCTCTCTTCGATTGAGGCCAGGGGTATCATGGGCCTTCCCCCTGCCTCCACCAGCCGCATGCCGCCCGCGCAGGGTCCTGAACTGGCCCCTGTGCCGTTCTGGTTCCTGCGCCATGGCGAAACGGACTGGAACACGCTCAATCTGGCGCAGGGTGCCACAGACGTGAAACTCAACGCCGCCGGGCTGGCTCAGGCGCGTCTCGCGGCGGAGCGTCTGCGCGGACGCGGCATTCGGACGCTGGTCAGCTCCCCGCTGTCCCGGGCGCGGGATACGGCGGAACTGGTCAGTCAGCATATCGGGGTGCCGGTGCAGATTGATCCCAAGCTGCGTGAATGCGCCTTCGGAGAACGCGAAGGCCAGCCGATGAGCGAATGGTTCGACGCCTGGGTGCGCGGCGAATCGACCCCGCCCGGCGCGGAAAGCTTCAGTGATCTGAAGCGCCGCGCCGCTGTAGCGGTGGGCAATGCGCTGCAACTGCCGGGACCCGTGCTGATCATCGCCCATGGCGCCCTGTTTCGTGCGGTGCGGGCGCTGATGGGCATGCCGCCCAATGTCCGTACCCCCAATGCCGTGCCTTATCTGTGCCGTCCCCCCACCGGCAGCGACCGGCCCTGGACCCTGATGCCCGCCACCTGAGCAACGGTGGACCCGTTTCTTGCAGAACAGGCAGGAAACAGAAGCGTGTTGCCGGAACGGATACGATTCGCTAAACCGCGCCCCACGCCGGCACCCCTGGAGGCCGGCGTTTAACGTTTTTGCTTAGGAGCATTCCATGGCCACTTTCACACAGATCGAGGCCGAGGCACGCTCGCGAGCCGGTAAGGGGGCGGCGCGGGCGACTCGGCGTGAGGGTAAGGTTCCGGCCGTCATCTACGGTGCGCGACAGACCCCGGAGCTGATCAAGCTGGACCCCCGTATCATTCATCGCGAGCTCAATCGCGGTGGCTGGCGGTCCCGCCTCTACGAAATCAACGTCGATGGCGCCTCCACCCGCGCCCTGATCCGCGACGTGCAGTTCCACCCGGTGACCGATGCGCCGGAGCATGTGGACTTCCAGCGCCTTGCCGCCGGTGAGCAGGTACGCGTGGCCGTGGCTGTGCAGTTCCAGAACGAAGCCACCAGCCCGGGCCTGAAGCGCGGCGGCGTGCTGAACATCGTTCGTCACACCGTGGAAGTGCTGTGCGACCCGGATCACGTGCCGGAGCATTTCGAAGCTGATCTCGGCACGCTGGATATCGGCGACAACATCCGCTGGTCCGATCTGAAGGGCACCGGCGAAGCAAAGCCGACCATTCTGGACCGCGACTTCGTCGTTGCCACCGTCGCACCGCCGACCACCATCGCCGAAGCAGCCGCCCCGGTCGCCGAAGCAGCAGCGCCCGCCAAGGCTCCGGCCAAAGGCGCGAAGAAGTAACGAGGCCGTATCGTGCCGTCCCTGCTGCTCTGGACCGGATTAGGGAATCCCGAACCCGGTATGGCGCTTCAGCGGCACAATATCGGCTTCATGGCCGTCGATGCCATCGCGCAGCGCCATGGGTTCACCCCATGGCGCAACCGATTCAAGGGTCTGACGGCGGAAGGAACCCTTGCCGGGCGCAAGATCATCCTGCTGAAACCGATGACCTACATGAACGCCTCCGGCGAAAGCGTTCAGCCTGCCACCGCGTTTTTCAAACTGCCTGCTGACGCTGTCAGCGCCTTTCACGATGAGCTTGATCTTGCCCCCGGCAAGGTGCGGGTCAAACGGGGCGGGGGTGCCGCCGGGCATAACGGCCTGCGCAGCCTGGACCGGATGCTTGGGACACCGGAATACTGGCGGATTCGCCTCGGGATCGGCCATCCGGGCAGCAAGGAGCGGGTGCACGGCCATGTGCTGGGCAATTTCGCCAAAAGCGATCAGGAATGGCTCGGTCCCCTGCTGGATGCCGTCGCCGATGCCGCCCCGATTCTGGCAGAAGGCCGCGCGGAGGATTTCATGACACGCATTGCCCTGCTGACCCATCGTCAGTGAGTTTCCCGCCTGCATGCAGGCGCCTTATCCGAAGGTTAAGACCCCATGGGATTTAATTGCGGCATCGTTGGCCTGCCCAATGTCGGTAAATCCACTCTGTTCAATGCGCTGACCGCCACGGTTGCGGCGCAGGCGGCAAACTACCCGTTCTGCACCATCGAGCCGAATGTAGGGCGGGTCGCCGTGCCCGATCCACGCATGGAAAAGCTGGCAGCAGCAGCGAAATCCCAGAAAATCGTGCCGACCAGTCTGGAATTCGTGGACATTGCCGGTCTGGTACGCGGCGCATCGCGCGGTGAGGGTCTGGGCAACCAGTTCCTGGGCAATATCCGTGAAGTGGATGCGATCATCCACGTGCTTCGCTGCTTCGAGGATGACGACATCACCCATGTCGAGGGCAGTGTTGATCCGGTGCGCGATGCAGAAACGGTCGAGACCGAACTGATGCTCGCCGATCTGGAAAGCCTGGAGAAGCGCGTGCCGCTGCTTCAGAAAAAAGCACGCGGCAACGACAAGGAAGCCGCAGCCCAGCTGGAACTGATCGAGCCGATCATCACCGCCCTGCAAGCCGGCCAGCCTGCCCGCACCGCCATCCCGGCGGATCAGCGTGTCGCCGCATCCCGCCTGCAACTGATGACCTCCAAGCCCGTGCTGTATGTCGCCAATGTGGAGGAAGCCTCAGCCGCCACCGGCAATGCGATTTCCGCCCGTGTCGCAGACCTCGCCGCCCGGCAGGGAACACGCTCCGTGGTTATCTCCGCCGCGATCGAGGCCGAAGTCAGCCAGCTGGGCGATGAGGACCGCGCCGAATTTCTCGCCGGTCTCGGTCTGGTGGATAGCGGGCTGGATCGCGTCATCCGCGCCGGATACGACCTGCTGGGTCTGCTGACCTATTTCACCTGCGGCCCGAAAGAAACCCGCGCCTGGACTATCGAGCAGGGCACCCGTGCCCCGCAGGCCGCCGGTGTTATCCATGGCGATTTCGAGCGCGGATTCATCGCCGCCGAAGTGATCGGCTACGATGATTACATCACTCTGGGCGGCGAGGCCGGTGCCAAGGAAGCAGGCAAAGCCCGCGTCGAAGGCAAGGAATATGTCGTGAAGGATGGCGACGTCATTCTGTTCCGCTTCAACGTGTGAGCGAAACCATCTGATCCTGTCCTGATAACGACCTGTATGCGCGCCAGTGGATTTCCACTTGGGAAAATACGGGCCGTCGCCATATCCTTCCCGGATAATGATAACAATGATGGCCGGGAAACGATTCAATGCGCGCCAGATATCTGCTGATGGGCATGCTGCTGCTGACAGTTGCCCATCTCCCCTCTATCGCACAGGCAGCGGAAGATGAGGACGATCCGGCCCGGCAGCATCGCTGGGCCGATCTGAAACACGCGGTGTTTGCTCAACGCCCGGTAGAAGTCGAGCCTGCCTCCGCGCATCTGATCGCGCTGGAAGCGCCAGCCCGCGCCCTGGATGCGGCACTGGTTCCCGTAACGGTCACAGTGTCCGATCCCTCGGCAAAGGGGATTTATCTGCTGATCGATGACAATCCCTCTCCTCTGGCCGCGCATGTGGTGTTCGGCCCGGCCATCGATCCACGCAGCATGAGTTTCCGGGTGCGGGTGAACACCTACACCTTCATGCATGCCGTGCTGGAGAGGGCTGACGGCTCCCTGATCGAAACCGCACGCTTCGTCAAAGCCTCCGGCGGATGCTCTGCGCCGGCCGGCAGCGACGCCGAGGAAGCGTTGCAGAATATCGGCAAGATGAAGCTGAAACTGGCCGGAACGGACTCCCCTCTGGCCGCCACGCTGATGATCCGGCATCCGAATTTCAACGGCATGCAGATGGACCCCCTCACGCAGGCCTACACGCCTGCGCATTACGTCCAGAAAATCAAGGCCACCTATGACGGCAAGCTGGTTTTCAGCCTTGATACGGATATCTCCATGGCGTCTGACCCCGTGCTGGGCTTCTTCCTGCGCACCGCCCCAGGCAACGATCACTCCCTGACCGTCAGCGTCCTCGACAATCAGGATGAACATTGGGAAAAGACCTTTCCCGTTGTCGCACCCGGCCCGGCACCGGTTGCGAAACCGGAGGCCAAACCCCGCGGTTAATGACGGGGCTGTTGAAAGACGGCCCTGCTACGTTCCGGTCTTTCTGCCTTGCAAACGATGCTGACATGGGAAGGCTGGTCGGCGGAGCGTTCCGCCGACTATAGGGGATCGCCTTAACAGGCTTCCCTGGGGTGGACCGGGGTCAATGTCGTAACCTCGATGAAGTATCCCCCCTTGGCCCGGAAGTAGAAACACCAGGCGCCATGTGCATCGTGCGGCATCTGGGTTTCCCAGCCATCCTCACGCAGGCGCACATACATCGCATCCACGGCCTCACGCGTTTCCTGGATGAAGCCGATATGCAGGATATCCAGTTGCCCGGGATAATCGAACCCTTCGCGCTTCGTCTCGAAATGATTGACGATCAGCACCAGCCCGCCATCGTCCTGCATGATCGCCATCTTGTTGCCACGCACAACAAGCGTGCGCAGCCCGAAATAACGCTCGAACATCGCCCGATCGGCTTCAGTGTCGTGGCTGTAGAGATTGATATGATTCAGCTTCATGGTTGTGCCTTTCCGTTTGAAAAACGGACACGGATCAACCAAAGCCCTTGAGCGGCCATGACCGATCACCTGCATGGAGCGTGGCTCCCTGCTGTGTCCGGCCAAGGCCAAGAGCGAGTATCACCCGCTCAAGCGTGACTGTCTCCTGAGAGACCGCAGGTTGTCACCATACCTGCATCGCTGTCTTTTTAGGCACTCCAGTATTTGGATAAAGGGTGGATCGCGTCAAGCTGGCCTCGCCACACCCGATTGTTGACGGGGGAACATCGTTCTTATTCCGTGTAGGCACAACGGACAGCACCAGTCTGATGAACGGTAGCATCCGCATAGCGAAAGCTGGTTTCCGCCTCGATCACGGCTCCGCCCCCCTGAGCCTTGAACTTCTTCAGATCGGGGCAGTTGGCCTGCGTGACGGGACGGTCCGTGACCACCCATAACGTCACATCCGTTTTGCCGTATCGCGGCTGATCCTGCGTCGCCCCGTTATACAGACGCTTTCGACTGGCCATGTCATAGATGCTGAAGCCGCGCATCGCCGAAGTTCCGCTGTCGATGAACAGATAGGGTTCGATCACTTTCTGAACGTAATCCGCATCATCCCGCCCGCTGACAATCCAGTCCCCCGTTTTTTGATCAAACCGGCAAGGTCCCGTTACCCGACCGCGCACCACGATATCCTGTCCGACCTCCGCCGTCCGGTCCCGTGCAATGACTCTGTGCCGATTCGTATCGAAACAAACCGGCTTTGCCACCGGATCGGGGCTGTTATCCGTAGCTGAAGCGGACACAGGACGCAGAACACAGGCCACAGCCATCAAAACTGCAACCCGAAAGCCACAGTGAAATAAGGTTCTTGTTGTCATGATGCCACATCACCCTGAAAAGAGATTTTCATTCATCCCGCATGTCCACAGACAGATTATAGTCGGTCAGAATACATCACCGGAACATTCCAGCCTGATCTGCATGCTCGAAACCAGAGCCATCAGCATGGGCAGAGAATGAAACCGCAAGACTGCTCAAGGCAACAGAATGACGCTCACAATGCCACGCTTCATGACGGCCTTGATATGCGCCTTCGCTCTCAGTCTTGCATCCTGTCCTGCCCATGCGGTGCCACAGAACCCGGATGAGTGGGCCAAAAATATCGAAACGGCTTTTCGCAACGGCAAGCTGATGACCATCGGCAAACTGATGGATCAGGCCGTCGATGACCATGATCCGGGAGAGGCCAAACGAGCCCACCAGATCATCGCTGATAATATCCGCATGATGGTTGAAAGCTTCGGCAAGGAGGGGCCAAACTGCGCCGAATTGTTCGATACCCGTCGCATCGGCAGTTTTTTCCGCCGCTATGATTTCGCAGTGTGCAACGGTACCGAGCGTATCTTCTTCCGTTTCGATCTGGTCCGGCGGGAGAAGCTGGGCTGGCTGCTGCGCTCATGGCAGGCCAGTGAGAATCTCGACAAAATCGTCAACGCGCCTCTGCCGGGCAACGCCAATTACGACCGGGACTGATCTCCCCCCGTCCCGTATTACGGTTTCTCAAAGGGGGCGCTGATGATCAACTGCACGTCATCGCCTACCATATCCAGATAGCGTGATATCCCGAATGCAGAACGGCGGATATTGCCCCGTGCCTCGAAGCCGATCGTATAGCGGCCTGACAGCGGATTGATCCCGCCACCATTGAAGCGCACTGCCAGAGTGACGGGGCGGGTTATCCCGTGCAGGGTCAGATCGCCGGTTATTTCCCCGCTATCCGGTCCCGTTGCACGGGCGGAGGTGGAGCGGAACGTTGCCACCGGCCAGCGCTGCACATCGAACCATTCCGCACCGACCAGATGCTGGTTCAGAACCGGGCTGGTCGTGGACAGGCTGGAGACTGGCACCGTTATCTCCAGATGACTGGCCTCCGGGTGAGCGGGCACGAAATCCAGCCAGCCGGATGCCTCGCCGAACCGGCCATAATAGGTGCTGAACCCCATATGCGAGAGTGCGAACTCAATCTGCGTATGGGATGGTTCCAGCATATAACGCGCAGCCGGCACCTGAGCCGGATTCCTCGTGGCCATCATCTGAGCCTGCGCGCCCGTCGGCACCGCGAGGGGAAGCCACGACGCGGCGCCCATCAGCACTAACCCGCATCGCCACCATGAAGCCCGATATTTTTTCATCTCTTTTCCTCCCTGCCTCATGGCCCGGCTTGCATCATGCCCAGTCAGACCGCACATGACACGCCATGCTGCATCTCATGAAGCTGGCGGTCGGTGTGGAGTCTCCTGCGCATCTTGCCGCTCTACAGGCTGAACGCGCCAGAGAGCGGACGGGATCACAAAGCGGGGAATTATGGCATCTGACCCGCCAAACGCCGCGTCAGGGAGCAGCCCTGCTGGCGGGTGGCTCGCTCTACTGGGTGATTGGCCGATTACTGTCTGTGCGCCAGCCTGTTACCGGACTGAGTGAGCAGCATAAGCCGGATGGCACGCCGTGCTGTGCCATTCATCTGGCACCCGACCTGATTCCTGTGTCGGCTCGTGTGATCAAGCCCTTTCAGGGCTGGCGCTACCTCAAGCCTGAAGATGCCCCACCTGATCTTACCCATGCCGGCAACCATGATGATATTGCCCGTCTGCCTGAGCCCTTGCGGCGGGAATTGCAGGCGTTGAGCCTGATCTGAACCACAGACAGGCTACCCGCTGTTGGCACTGCCCGCCCGGCAGCCAAATGATCCGGCAGGCATCGGGGTAGGACAATTTGTCCATGCCAGACAGCAAAACGGGCGCCTATTGTCCTGAATAAGGACTTGCGCGCCCGCTTCGCAGCTTTTATGTTGCAGTGCAGCAGCCATTAGGTGGCTGTCTATTGGATGTTTCTTCCCCAAACTTGGCAGTGTCATAGGGTTGCCCTATTGGCGCTGCCGAATTTTCTTTAGACCTGTGTGCCCTGCCATGCAACAGGCAATTTTTCCGTTGTTTACCCTTGCACCAGCCGCCGTGGTCTGATTCATCTGATATCATGAAACAGCAGGCGATCACGCCGCCCGCGCCTTGTACGGATGACTCTGCCAACCCTACACCTTCTGGCGGACGTGCCCGTGCCAAAGCGGACAGGCCATCGAAAAAAAAAACCTCTTCACCCTCTCTCCGGCCGGTCTGGCCCAGTCCTGCTTCTGCCAAGGATCGGCATCGGCTGTATTGTGGGGACTGCCTGACCGTTCTGCCTTTCCTGGCAGAGGGCAGTGTGGATGTGATTGTCACGTCACCGCCCTATAATCTCGATCTCGGCTATGCCAGCTATCTGGATAGCCGGGGGGAAGAAGAGTATCTTGACTGGATGACGCAGGTTGCCGCCGCGCTCAAAAGGGTAATGGCACCAGGCGGTTCGTTTTTCCTCAATGTTTCCGGCTCGCCTTCCCGCCCGTGGCTGCCGTTCGAGCTGATCGTGCGACTGCGCACATTGTTCGTGTTGCAGAACCATATTGTCTGGATCAAATCCGTGGCCACCCCCACCGTCTCGGTCGGGCATTACAAGCCGGTGAACGGTAAGCGTTTTCTCAATCATGCCCAGGAGCACATCTTTCATCTCACCCATAAAGGAGATGTAAAGCTGGACCGGCTTGCCATCGGGGTGCCTTATAAGGACAAGTCGAATATTGTCCGCCGCGGGCATGCCCAGGATCTGCGATGCCGCGGCAATACCTGGTTCATTCCTTATGAGACCGTACGCAGCAAAACCCAGAAATTCCTGCATCCCGGCACGTTTCCGGTGACATTGCCGCGCTGGTGCATACGGCTGCATGGCGTGGCCGATGCACTGGTGCTGGACCCGTTCATGGGCACCGGCACCACCGGCGTTGCCGCACAGGCTGAAGGGGCGCGCAGCATCGGCATTGAGCTTGACCAAGGCTATATTAGCATTGCCGCAAACCGCATGATGGAAGCAGAAGGCGGCTGACAGCCACCGTTTTCTCATTATCCGCCCCTCCCCAAGGCAGGAAGCGAGACCATGCCCCAACCCTCGACCGCCCGCCTGAAGACAGAACCGCGCGTCGCCCTGTTCGTCACCTGTCTGGTCGACCTCTATCGGCCCAGCGTCGCCTTCTCCGCGATCAGGCTGCTGGAGCAGGCCGGATGCAAGGTTTCCGTTCCACGTGGACAGACCTGCTGCGGCCAGCCCGCTTTCAACACCGGGGACCGTGTGACGGCCAGAGCACTGGCACGCGACATTCTGGCCCATTTTCAGGGATATGATTACGTCGTCATTCCGTCCGGCTCCTGCGGAGGGATGCTGCGTCATCAATTGCCCGACCTTCTGGCGGATGACCCCGCTCTGGCGCCTCGGGCTGCTGATCTTGCCAGCCGCTGTCATGAACTCGTCAGTTTCCTGACCGACATACGCGGCGTGACGACGACCCCGGCCCCTTCACCGGGCCGTGTCACCTATCACGACAGTTGCGCCGGATTGAGGGAGCTGGGGATCAAGCAACAACCCCGCGACCTGCTGCACGCCATCGATGCGGAGATCGTCGAAATGGAGGCCCCGGAAACATGCTGTGGCTTCGGCGGTACATTCTGCGTCAAATATCCGGAGATCTCGACCCGCATGGCCCGTGACAAGGTGGCGGACATCGTGGCCACGGGTGCCGACACGGTTCTGGCCGGAGATATGGGCTGTCTGCTGAACATGGCCGGCACGCTGCTGCGCGAAGGATCAACGGTGCAGGTCCGCCACGTGGCGGAGGTGCTGGCCGGCCCCACTGGCCCCGCAATCGGTCAGCCAACAACCGGCACATAACCGTTACCGCCAATCCGAAGCCGGTTTCAGGCGGCAAATGACCTGCGACAAAACGATGACAGGGCTACCGCTGACAGCTATTGCGAACGAGTGACCTTCACTTTAATTTCGTCTTACCCTCTGGATACGCAATTTTTATTATGCCAATGCCTGCTGCACGGATGGAGACCTTCAACATGGACGGACATGCCGCCTCTTTCCGGCTCAGCCATGAGAAAGCGGACATCCATACGCGTTACTTTGACGATTTCCGTCTGGGGGAGCGTTTTATCCTGCCTCCGATTGCACTGACCCATTCCCTGGTTGATTCTTTTCGCCTCATCAGTGGCGAGACTCATCCCCTGCATCATGATCCGGTCTGGTGTCGGGAGAACGGACATCCCGGCGTGCTGGTGCATGGATTTCAGGTTCTGGCCGTCACCACGGCAGGCGCATCACCGTTTCATGCCATGGTGGAGAACAGCCTGCTGGGTCTGGTCGAACAGAGCAGCCGCTTCATCCGTCCCGTCTATGCCGGGGATACGCTGCATCCGGTGCTCCAGATCGTGGAGCTGACACCCAATACATCTACCGGGATTCTTGCCTTGCGCAGCACCGTGCATAACCAGCGCCGGGAACTGGTTCTGGAAGGCTCCCAGCGCTATCTTCTGCGCATGCGTGACCGTTTGCAGCCGGACGATAATCAGGCATAACGCCAGCATCCCCAGGCTGCTCCGGTTGTTTCGCGTGACAATCTTCCGCCGGGAGAGACGCGAAGGCAGCGCAGGAGGACAGCCAGATGCAGGCCCGGTCAGCCATCTTCAAGGATAATGCGGCCTCTGCCCTTGCTGACCAGAGGTTGCAACAGGCGCTGAAACAGGTACGCCCGCGCTTTACCGGCGGCCGCGCCCGGGCCAAGGAAGCGTTGCCCGAATTCGAAACGCTGCGCAACACTGCCCGCGATATCCGCAATCATACGCTGACGAATCTGGATTTTTATCTGGAACGCTATGCCGCACAGGTCGAGGCATCGGGCGGCCATGTCCATTGGGCCCCCACCGCCGAGGATGCCCGCCAGACCATTCTGGATATCTGCCGCCGTGTGGGTGCCCGGCGCGTGGTCAAGGGCAAGTCGATGGTCAGTGAGGAAATCGCCCTGAACGATTTTCTTCAGCAGGACGGGCTATCGGTCGTGGAGACCGATCTCGGCGAATATGTGCTGCAACTGGCGCATGAAGCGCCCAGCCACATCGTCGCGCCCGCCTTTCATCTGAACCGCGATGACTGGGAAAGGCGGTTCCGGGAAGCCCATCAGCATCTTCCCGCCGACCGGGCCTTCGAAGAGCGACAGGATATCATGCGCGAAGCCCGCACCGTGCTGCGTCATCAGTTTCTGGAGGCTGATGTCGGTATCACCGGGGCCAATTTTCTGATTGCCGAGACCGGCAGTTCCGTCATCGTCACCAATGAAGGCAATGGCGATCTCAGCCAGACCCTGCCGCGTGTCCATATCGTGCTGACCGGGATCGAAAAGGTCGTGCCGACGCTGGAGGACACGATGACGCTGCTGCGACTGCTTGGCCGTTCCGCCACCGGTCAGGATCTGACGGCCTACACCAGTTTCTCTACCGGCGCGCGTCGGCCCGGTGATCTGGACGGGCCGGAGGAATATCATGTCGTGCTGCTGGATAATGGCCGTGGCGCCATGGTCGGAACCGAATTTCAGGACATGCTGCGCTGCATACGCTGTGCCGCCTGCATGAATCACTGCCCGGTATTCGGGGCAGTCGGCGGCCATGCTTATGGCTGGGTCTATCCCGGACCGATGGGCAGCGTTCTCACACCCGGCCTGATCGGCATCGAACAGGCCGCCCTGCTGCCGAATGCCAGCACGTTCTGCGGCGCCTGCGAATCCGTCTGCCCCGTCAAAATCCCTCTGCCGGGCCTGATGCGGCACTGGCGTGAAAGAGAATTCGAGCGCCATCTGACCCCTTCAGCGGCGCGGCGCGGTCTGGCAATCTGGGCTTTTCTGGTCCGCAACCCTGCCCTGTATCGTCTGGCAACCGGTCTGGCCGCCCGACTGCTGTCTCTGGCCGGAGGACGAAGCGGACGGTTGCGGCGTCTGCCGCTGGCCTCCGGCTGGACCGACGGACGTGACATGCCTGCCCCGGAAGGGACCAGCTTTTTTACCCAATGGGCTGTCCACCAAAGAAAGGCCCGGAGAAGGGTAGTGTCGTCATGAGCGCAGGCTCCTCAGCAAATCCCTCCGGAAAGGAGACAATCCTTGCCACGCTCCGGCGCGGTCTGCGGCGCGGGGTATTGCCGCCGGATCAGGCTGCCATGCTGGACTCCCGGCTGGCGACGCATCCGCGCCATACCATCCCCGAACGCGCACGGAAACCAGCCGCAGAGCGCAGGACCGATTTCATCGCGCGGGTACAGAAAGAATTCGGCACCACTGAGGAAGTCGCATCCTCCAGCGATATTCCTTCTGCCATCGCCCGTTATCTGGCCTCACGCGGCCTGCCCGGTGCCGTGACAGTCGCGCCGCATCCTGCCCTGCACAGCCTTGACTGGTCAGCTTCAGGGATTGAGACGGAATGGGGCCGCGTTCATGGAACGGAAAGCGTCTCGGTCCAGTATGCGTTTGCCGGGATATCCGAAACCGGCACCCTGATGATGCCCTCCGCGCCGGAGCGTCCGGTGACGCTCAACGTGCTGACGGAAACCGCCATTGCCGTCCTGCCGGTGGAACGCATTGTGGGCGCTTACGAGGATGCGTGGGATCTGCTGCGCACGGAGATCGGAGCCATGCCACGCTCCGTCATGCTGATCACAGGCCCATCCCGCTCCGGCGATATAGAACAGCAACTGGAGCTGGGCGCGCACGGTCCCCGTAACACCCATATCATTCTGTTCAGCCAACACACCCCACCCGCGCCGCATGGCTAAACGGCCCTACAACGTTCCTCCGGTCACGCCCGGCAAGGCGCTGACCCGGCCCGGACCTCCCTCCCGTCGCTCCGCACGGAAACTGAGCGAGGCCGAGCGCACGGAATGGACACGCTATACCGTGGCAGTGATTCCGCTGCACGGCAAAGCCGGACATGTGGAGAATACGATTCCTCCTGCTCCTGCGGCAGCAACCGCAGACTCTCCGATACACAGCGCCAGGCAAAGCCCCGTTGTCGCGCCCTCATTCCGCCAGACTGAATCCGGGGCCGGGACACCCACCTTCGCCCAGCTTTTTCCTCTGCCGGCCGGGGCGCAGCCTCCCGGGGTGGACACCGGCACATGGAACCGGTTCCGCAATGGGCGACTGGGCGCAACACGGACGCTGGATCTGCACGGGCATACCCTGCAGCGCGCCTATCATACGTTCGAGGCGATGCTGCTGCGCGCCCATGCGGACGGGCTGCGCTGCATTGAGGTCATTACCGGACGTGGCCGGACCGGATCAGGTGAAACCGTCGGTGCGATCCGAAGGGAGCTTCCCCTCTGGATCAATCTTCCGCATCTGCGTCCTCTGGTGCTGGGCATAACCTATCCCCACGCCGCCAATACCGGATCAGTGCGCATCCTGCTTCGTAAGCAGAAATGATCAACCGACTGATTGTGCTGCCCCGATCAAGACATTTTAAATTTACCGCCTTCATGATACCTGGGTGAATGCATTATCCAGCCATGGACAGCGCTGATCCTGGGCATAAGTGCGCGTGTGGTTTTGCTTTTTCTGCCGGCCAGGCCTGAGCGTCATTCAGGTCCAGTACTCGTATTTGAAAAGAGTGGATGCCCATGTGCCCGCCTGAATCTTTCTCCGGCCGCGACGATTCAGCCCCGATCCTTTTTCCCGATGCGGCCCCCGGAGAAATCATCACGTATCTGCGCGCCATGGACTGGGATGCATCCCTCATCGGTCCACCTGAAAGCTGGTCTGAACCGTTTCGTCATGCGGTTGCGCTCATGCTCAATGCCAAAGCGCAGATTGCCATGTTCTGCGGATCGGACCTCATCGCGCTGTACAACGATGCCTACGCCCCCGCCATCGGCAGTCACCATCCGGGTGCGCTCGGTCGGCCGGCACAGGAAAACTGGCAGGAAGTGTGGGATGTACTGGAACCACTGCTCCGCTCGGTGCTGGAGACCGGCCAGACGGTGTCTGGCCAGAACTATCCGTTCAGGGTCAACCGGCACGGGTATATGGAAGAAGTATTCTTCGATATTTCCTACAGCCCCGTGCATGGTCCGGATGGGAAGGTGGAAGCCGTTTTCTGCATTGTCGCCGACCGCACCCAGCGGGTCATTGATGATCGCCGCCTGCGCACCCTGCAGGCGATCAGCCTGAATATTCTCAGCAACACGGTTGAAAGCTGTGCGACCTCGGCACTGGATATTCTGGCCCGTGAAAGCACACAGGATATACCGCATGCCGCGCTCTATATCCGCAGGGAAGACCCGGAGCGGCTGGAATGCATCGGCTGGTACGGTGCCCAGCCTGCAACGCTGAGTATCCCCCTCGTCCAGCATACCCTTCCGGCAGTAGAAGATGATGCAACTTCACAGTCCTGGAAAAACCTGATCAGGACGGCTCTGGACAGCGGTAATGCCGTCTATGGCCCGTCACGGGCGCTGTTTCCCACTTTGCCGGCTTTGAGTGCGGAGCGGATGGCCATTCTTCCGCTTCAGGTGACGCACCATATCGCCGGTGTGCTGATTGCAGGCAAAAGCAGGCTCTATCCACCGGATGCGGAGTATTATCGCTTTTTCCAGCTCGTAACCAATCTGGTCTCCACCGGACTGACCACCGCCATTGCCCTGCGCGAGCAGCGACACCGGGCCAAGGTTCTGGAACAGAAAGTCGCCGCTGCCATTGCCGAGCGGGAAATTTCCGAAACCAGACTGCGTCAGGCCCAGAAAATGGAAATGATCGGTCGTCTGGCGGGTGGCGTTGCCCATGATTTCAACAATCTGCTTCAGGTGATCGGCAGCAATCTGGAACTGACGATCCTGCAATTGCCCGAAACATCAGCGGAACGCAGACGCCTGACCTCAGCGTTGGAGGCGATGCAGCGCGGCTCCCGTCTGGCCTCCCAGATGCTGGCCTTCGGGCGGCGGCAGCCCCTGTCTCCCAAAGCGGTCAGCCCGTCGCGACTGTTGCAGACAGTGCAGGATATTCTGCTCCGCACTTTGGGGGCCGGAATTACACTGAAAATCCATACGCCTCCCGAGTCATGGAATATTCGCGTTGATCGGGGACAGATCGAGGCAGCCATCCTGAACCTGACCCTGAATGCACGGGATGCGATGAAAGGCCATGGCAGCCTGACCATCACCACTGCCAACACGGTGGTAAAGCCCAGCCAGAACGGCTCGATTCTGGAAATACAGCCGGGGGATTATGTCACGCTGACCGTCACCGATACGGGGTGCGGCATGGCGCCCGATGTCATCACCCACGTGTTCGAGCCATTCTTCACCACCAAATCCGAAGGGCAGGGCACCGGGCTTGGCATGTCGATGGTATATGGCTTCGTCAAACAGAGCGGGGGCGATATCAGGATCGATTCCACCCCCGGTCGCGGTACATCCATCAGCCTTATCCTGCCACGAGCCCATGAAGAAGACAGCCTGCCGGATACGCCCCTTCTGGCGCTGGATAATACCATGCTGGAGGGACACGAAACGATCCTGGTGGTCGAAGATGAGGACGCCGTGCGGCAAAGCGTGCAGGAAACCCTCAGTCAGCTGGGCTACAACGTTCTCACCGCCTGCGATGCCGACGAAGCCCTTTCAATTCTTGACAGCACGATCCGGATTGATCTGGTGTTCACGGACATCATCATGCCGGGAAGGATGCGAGGCACCGATCTTGCCGTCAGAATCCGACAACTGCGACCCGAAACCGCCATCCTGTTCACCTCAGGATATACCGATACCTCGGTTTATAGTGATGATGAGAACCCGATTCATCTGCTGAACAAGCCCTATTCACGCGACAGGTTGGCGCAGAGCATCCGTGCCGCACTGATAACCGCACGCTCCACGCCGCCTCTTCCGCATACAGCCTCCCTCCAGACAGTCGGTGATGTCTTGTCCTCCAACCTTTCTCTTTCCTCACCATTGCCGAAGCAACAATGGACTATTCTGGTGACGGAGGATGATCCGCTGATCCGCATGAATCTGATCGACCTGCTGGAGGAAGCAGGGCATAGCCCGATCGAGGCGGAGGACGCGGAGCAGGCGCTGGATTATCTGAAAACCCATGCTCCCGACATTTTGTTCACAGATATCAGCCTGCCGGGCCTGTCCGGCATTGAGCTGGCCTGTCGGGCACGTGAACAATACCCTTCTATCGGGGTCATTTTTTCCAGCGGCTACGCGGATATTCCCGGCCTGCCGACGGAGATGAGGCAAAACAGCTGCCTGTTGGGAAAGCCCTTCACCTCCCATGAGCTGATCAAAACACTGCTGCAGGCCTGGGAAAACCGCCCACGATAAAACCACCCACCACACAGGCGGCTGACCACGGATGACCGAGCCACTCTATTCGATCGACTTTGGCAGCAGCACATAAAGCCGCCCCTGCTGGTTCATCTGCCCTGCCACAGCCTTTGCCTGCGGACCATAACCAAAATAAATATCCGCCCGTGTCATCCCGCTGATGGCTGAGCCGGTATCCTGCGCCACCATCAGGCGCTGAAGGGCCGTCTGCCCGCCCGGATCGGTGGTATCCACCCAGACCGGTGCGCCCAGCGGAATGATACGGCGATCCACCGCCACCGAACGTCCTGCGCTGAGCGGCACCCCCAGCGTTCCCGGCGCCCCTTCATTGCCAGGCATTCCAGTCAGTTCACGGAAGAACACAAAGGACGGATTGGCGTTCATGATCTCCTTCGCCTGATCAGGATGGGCATGCAACCAGTCACGGATGGAGGCTTCCGAGACCTGATCCTCCGTCATCTCGCCCCGTTCGATCAGAACTTTCCCGATTGGCACATAGGGACGGCCGTTTTTACCGGCATAGGTCACACGTACCACATGCCCATCAGGCAGGCGCACCCTGCCTGATCCCTGAATCTGCAGGAAGAAAGCGTCAATCGGATCAGCCAGCCATAAAATACCCAGACGCTGCTTTTTCAGGGCACCGGCATCAATCTCCGCCCGCGTATAATAAGGTTCCAGGTGCCCACCGACCATACGACCGATCAGATACTTCCCGCCGGGATCCGCCGGGTCCGGCATGGACACCAGATCATCAGGCCGGCGCAGCAGCGGCGTGCGGTAACGCCCGATCGGAGAACGGGAGCCTTCTACCTCCGGCTCATAATATCCCGTAAAAAGCGTGGGGGCAGAGGAGATGGCATAAGCCTGAAAATAGCGCTGCACAAAGGCTCTTGCCGCTTCCTCATCCCCTTCGGGCACGGATCGGACAGCATTGCAGGCCGGGCGCCACTGATCGGGCTGTCCGCCCAGCCTCGCTGCCTGATCGGCGGCTCCCCCCAATGTCTGATCGTTCGGCAGCGTTAGAAGCCGGTCGCATTCCCGGGCGAAAACAGCAACGCCACGGGCCACATGATCTGTTTTCCAGCCGGGCAGATCATTCAGCGCCACAGGCTGAAGCTGGCCCACACGCCCCCTTTGAGCACAGGCAGCCAGCACCGCCATCAGAAACAACGCATACAGGGATTTTATCTGCATGGTGCATAGCATGCATCATGTTGCAGCCGCAAAAAACCCCTTAACCTTCTGAAAGGTCACATATTATGTCGTCTACTGACCTGTCTCAGGCATTGTCCGTGCCGGACAGCCGCCAGGTCGGGTCACGGCTGGCAAGATCCCGCTCAAACGTCCAGATATCGACGATTTCGGTCAGCCCCTCGACGCCTTCGACCGGCTCCCCTGTGCGGCTGAGCGTGACATTATGCTGATCACTGACAAAACGAACAGTCAAAGCGGCCTGTGTTTGCTCCAGTCGGGCCTTTTCGATCCGGATATCCCTGATGGACTGGATCTCCGTCTGCTGCCTGGCGCCTTCCTGTTCCCGCGCATCAATGGCCTGACAGAAAATCGTGAACGTCGCCTCAGTCAGCAGGGGACGCAGCGCCTCACGCTCACCCTGTGCGTAGGCCGTCACGATGACCCGGAAGGCCTGCTCCGCATTATTCAGAAAGCGCACCGCATCAAAGCTGCGATCAACCTCCCTCATACGTGCAAGAACCTGCCCGGTCGGGCTGGATACATCAGGCAGGACATGAATCCGCGCTTCGGCCGCCGCGGCATCGGGCCGCCGCAGGCGAACCGGCAGGCCGGGCATCCGGTTGCCGGGCTGGGCCTGATTCGCCGGCACCTCCGGACGTTCAAAACCGACACGTCGCCCCAACACACTGCGAAGACGCAGAATCAGAAAAACCGCTATCATCCCCAGCAACACCAGATCGACGGGAATATCGCCGTTCCTGATAGCCTCCATACCTGCCATCCAATCGCGCCATTAAAATTCAAAAGACGGTTTCTTCCCATTCAGATAAGGGGCCAGGCTGTTCTGCACAACCTTTGTATCCCGTGACTCTGTGCTGTCGGGCTTTCTCGCCGAATCAGAAAATACCGTCTTTAGAGATTTCATCGCCTGACCGGAAACAAAAGGCCCGGCAAAAAAGAATTCCTCCTGTCAGCATGATCCCCGATTGCCGAGGATGGCAGCACAGGCCATACAGGATGCATGATTTTGCTGCGCCATGGACAGAGCGAGTTCAACCTTCACTTCACGGCCACACGCCAGGATCCGGGCATTCACGACCCGGTCCTGACCGAGGCTGGTCTGGCACAGGCCGAAACCGCCGCCATGACTCTTGCCGGGGAAGGGATCCAGCGCATCTTTGTATCCCCCTACACCCGGACCCTGCAAACAGCACGACCCATTGCGCAGAAGCTTGGCCTGCCTTTGATCATCACCCCGCTGATCCGGGAACGCTATGCCTTTGCGTGTGATATCGGCACACCTGCCAGCCATCTGGCGAAAAACTGGCCCGAACATGATTTCTCCATGCTTGATGAAATCTGGTGGCCCTCCTTAACGGAAAGCGAGGCGTCAATCCTCGCTCGGGCCGCACGTTTTCGCGCAGAAATGGCTGCCATCGAAGGGTGGGAAAATACTCTTGTAGTCACCCATTGGGGTTTTATTCTGTCAATGACAGGACAATCATTAACAAATGGTGAATGGATACGCTGCGATCCACATCAGGCAGGACCGGATTCAATTATCTGGTCGGCATGAATATGTCTTTTGTTTAAGGCTGTCTTATGCTGGCGCCTGCTTTTTAAATGTGATATCGCTCTCTTAATCATTTAAGAGCCTTGGAGATACTAGATGGCTGACATTGACGATACGACTGACGAGGACGTGCAGGACGAGGGTGTAACCGAAAACACCGCCAGCACTGGCCCGCAGGCAGGTCCGCCGCTCGTGGTCAATGTCCAGTATGTAAAAGATCTCTCTTTTGAAGTTCCGGGCGCACCGCAGATTTTCGCAGCCCTGCGCACGCAGCCGCAGGTTGATCTGAATCTGGACGTTCAGGTTCGTCGGCTGGAAGAACAGGCTCACATCTACGAAGTCGTCCTGGCCATCCGTGCAGAGGCCGTCGAGCGGATCGAAGGCGAAGAAAAGGCCAATACCGTCTTCATCGCCGAGCTGTCCTATGGTGGCGTATTCACGCTGAACGGTATCCCGGATGAAAGCATCGAACCGGTTCTGCTGGTTGAATGCCCCCGTCTTCTGTTCCCCTTTGCCCGCACGATCCTCGCGACCGTCACCCGCGAAGGCGGTTTCCCGCCGGTCCAGCTTCAGCCGATCGACTTTGTCGCACTGTGGCAGGCGCGTCGTGCCCAGCAGCAGCAGACGGTCGGAAACGCCTGATCCCACAGGCTTCTGCATGATGCTGAACAGGAAACGGGCCTCTCACGAGGCCCGTTTTTTGTTATTAGGAGAGGATATGTTCAGAGGGTGCAGGCAACCGCTTCAGTTGTCACCCCGCAGGCTGCGTCATGCGCATGATTAGCGGAAGCGATCATGATCAGGGCCGCCAGAACCAGACCGGACAGCATCAGGACAGCGGCCCGGATTGGGGTGGGACAACGCATCAGAATGGATGTTTTCATGGAACGAGGACCTTCTCAGCGAGAAGCCGGCCCCGTGCCGGCCTTGCAAAGAGAATGTGATCTTTCCTACAGTATTAATCCAATCGATCCTTATCATAATGTCCATCGTTCATCGTAATCTGTCCCGCCTTGATCTGAACCTCCTGACCGCCTTCGATGCGATCTATACTGAACGCAGCGTGACGAAGGCTGCCGAATGCATCGGGGTCGGGCAATCAGCGATGAGTCATAATCTCGCCAGGCTGCGCGAAGCCTTACAGGATGAGCTGTTCGTGCGGACCCCGTCCGGCATGGAGCCAACGCCCCGCGCCCGTGCGATTGCCGATACGGTCCGTAATCTGCTCTGGACCGTGCAGGACAAGCTGCTGACCACTCGCAGCTTCAACCCTGCTACGGCAGAGCGCATCTGGCGGATCGGACTGGCCGATAATATCGAAAGCCTGCTGATGCCGCCTTTGCTGGAAATGATGCTGAAAGAGGCTCCCGGCATGCGTATCCAGGCAATCTTCACCGACGGCCTGCGCGTGCTGGAAGCGCTCGACCGGGATGAGCTGGATATGGGCATTGGCGTTTTCCGCCATGGAGGTAACGTCCATAAACGGCGCAACTTCGCGCCGGATTCCTATCTGTGCCTGTACGATCCGAAGCAGATCGGGCTGGAGGGGCCGATCACGCTGGACCAATACACCTCCCTGCCGCATGTGCTGGTCAGCCTGCGCGGCATTTTTCATGGCGTGGCGGATGATGCACTGTCACTGCTGGGACGGACGCGGACCATCGTGATGACCACACCGCATTTTCTCTCCGTGCCCTATATATTGCGGGGTGCGCCGGTCATTACGACCCTGCCGGGAACGCTGGCACGCTCGGCCGCCTCGGCGCATGGGCTGTGCGTCAGCGCGTTGCCTTTTGAACTGGCGCCGTTCCGCCTCTCGATGCTGTGGCACAGCTCCTATGACAATGACCCGGCCCATCGCTGGCTGCGCAATACGGTCGCCAGCCTGATGGACCAGATGCACAGATGAGCATCCGTCAGGACATCTCCTGCACCAGCCCCATCGCCTGCCGTTCGAACAATCTGCGATACAACCCGTCCTCGCGTTGGATCAGGCTGTCATGGGTGCCTTCCTCGACAATCTGACCATGATCGAACACCAGAATCCGGTCCATTGACCGAACGGTGGAAAGCCGATGCGCAATCACGATCGAGGTTCGGCCGGCCATCAGCCGCTCCATCGCCTGCTGGATCAGCGCCTCCGACTCGGAATCGAGGCTGGCCGTTGCCTCATCCAGAATCAACACCGGTGCATCGGCCAGAAAGGCGCGGGCAATCGCCACACGCTGGCGCTCGCCTCCTGACAACTTGACACCGCGTTCTCCCACCATGGTGCGATACCCTTGTGGCAGGGCACGAATGAACGCATCCGCATTCGCAAGCCGGGCCGCCTGCACGATCTCCTCCATTGAGGCACCGGGACGGGCATAGGCAATATTTTCAGCCAGAGACCGATGAAACAGCACAGCCTCCTGCGGGACCAGCGCCATCTGACTGCGCAAGGATGACTGGGTCACGGCAGCAATATCCTGCCCATCTACCAGAATGCGGCCACCGGTGACGTCATACAGACGCTGCAACAGCTTGACGAAGCTGCTTTTGCCGGAACCGGAATGTCCGACCAGCCCGACCCGCTCCCCCGCTGCAATGCGCAGGGAAAAATCTTCAAACAGGGGCGTGGTGTGATTGCCATAGCGGAACGTCACGTGATCGAACGTGATTTCTCCCTGGCTGACCCGCAAGAGTGCAGCGCCGGGGCGGTCCTCCACGCCAAGCGGATGGGATTGCATCTCCACCAGCTCCTCCATCTCATTCACGCAGCGCTGGAGATTGGCGACATGCTGGCCGATATCCCGCAAATAGCCATGAACCACGAAATAGGACGTCATCACGAAGGTCACATCGCCTGGTGTCGCCTGTCCCCGTGACCACAGCACAATGGCGTAGCCGATAATCACCGTCCGCAAGGCCAGCAGCACCAGCATCTGGGCCGAGCCGCTATTGGTGCCGTATATCCAGGTGCGCCGGGTGCGCTGCCTCCATTTAGTGAGGATCCTGCCCAGTACCCTGTCCTCCCGCGCTTCCGCACCGAAGGCCTTGACGACAGCATTGCATGTCACAGCATCCGCCATGGCCCCTCCCATCCTTGTATCCTGACGGTTGGACAGGCGGGCTGCAGGGGCCACACAGAGCAGGGACAACGTCACCGACAGCCCGATATAGAAAACGGCGCCGATCCCGACTGCCAGCCCCATACCCGGCCAGTACCAGCCCAGCAGCAGCGCGGAGCCGAGCAGAACCGTCAGAGCCGGCAACAGCGAGGTCAGCAAGGTATCGTCCAGCAGATCGACCGCCCAGATTCCACGCGTGACTTTCCGGACAATCGAGCCTGCGAAATTATTGGCGTGCCAGTCCGTGGAAAAACGCTGCACGCGATAAAATGCATCGGCAGCAATCTGCGCCATCAGGCGCAGCGTCAGAGCCGTGATCGCGACGAACGAAACATGGCGGGCACCGACCACCAGAGCCCCCAGCAATCCCATCATCACCAGAATCGTCCATGGATCCCAAGGTCGCAGCCCCGGTCGCAGCATCGCATCAGGAGCGGCCGATACGGCATCCACCAGCCAGCCGGACAAAACCGGCAGCCCCAGATCAGCAATGGTTCCGGCCATCATCGTCAGCGCCGTCAGCAGCACCATCCGCCATTGCCGACCCCAATGATGGAATAAAAATCTGAGCACCATGGCAACGGCACCCATGCGATCACGATAAACTGTCATGACGTGTTCGTTATCTTTCAGGCAGTGCAGCAGCCATGCCGAATGACGTATTCGTCCCCATAAAGAGAGCAACTGGGGAGATATGAAGCATGACGAACAGAATAATGTTCGATCATTCCATGCATCCACCCTGTGCGGATCGTGGCAGACCTTCTACAGTTTCATAATCGACTGACGCCTTGCCCCTGCAATTAAGATCCGGGAAATATCAGCATGAGCGGTACCAGCAGCATCGCCCGCAGCACAATGGCTTATGTCCTGGCGGGGGGGCGTGGCTCCCGGTTGCTGGAACTGACGGATACACGGGCAAAACCGGCTGTTTACTTTGGCGGCAAGTCACGCATCATTGATTTTGCCCTGTCCAACGCGGTCAACAGCGGTATCCGCCGCATCGGGGTCGCCACCCAGTACAAAGCCCATTCGCTGATACGGCACATGCAGCGTGGATGGAATTTCTTCCGTCCCGAGCGCAATGAGGGCTTCGATATTCTGCCAGCCAGCCAGCGCGTCAGCGAAACCCAGTGGTATGAAGGCACCGCTGATGCGGTGTATCAGAATCTGGACATCATCGCGGGATATGAGCCGGAATACATGATTATTCTGGCGGGTGATCATATCTACAAGATGGATTACGAAATCATGCTCCATCAGCATGTGGAGCGTCAGGCCGATGTGACCGTCGGCTGCATCGAAGTCCCACGGGAAGAAGCCACTGGCTTCGGCGTCATGCAGGTGGATGAAACTGGTCGGATTACAGCGTTTCTGGAAAAACCCTCCGATCCCCCCGGCATGCCCGGACAGCCTGACATAGCCCTGGCCAGCATGGGCATCTATGTTTTCAAAACGAAATTCCTGTTCGATGTTCTGCGCCGCGATGCCGCTGATCCTGACTCCAAACACGATTTCGGCGGTGATATCATTCCGCATCTGGTCAAAAACGGCACTGCCATCGCACATCGCTTCAATGATTCCTGTGTCCTCAGCAGCAAAACAGCAGAGCCTTACTGGCGGGATGTCGGAACCCTGGATTCCTATTGGCAGGCCAATATCGATCTGACCAATGTTGTGCCTACGCTCGATCTGTATGATTCGGGCTGGCCAATCTGGACCTATAACGAGATCAGCCCTCCTGCGAAATTCGTCTATGACGATGTGGGACGGCGCGGCATGGCGGTGGACAGTCTCGTAGCTGGGGGATGCATCGTTTCCGGGGCCTCGCTCAGCAGATCATTGATCTCCACCGGCTGTCGTGTGCACTCCTTCGCGCAGCTGCATGGCACCGTTGTACTGCCTTATGCCGATATCGCCCGCAGCGCACGGTTACGGAACACCGTCGTGGATCGGGGCGTGCGTATTCCGGAAGGACTGGTCGTCGGTGAAGACCCTGAGCTGGACGCAAAACGGTTCCGCCGCACGGAAAAAGGCATCTGCCTGATAACGCAGCCCATGATTGACCGGCTCGGCTGACCGTTTTTCCCTGTTCTGATCGGTTCCTGTCCAGATGCGTGTTTTGAATGTGGCTTCGGAAGCCTATCCGTGGATCAAGACCGGGGGGCTGGCGGATGTTGCCGGTGCGCTTCCAGCCGCGCTTGCCGAGCATGATGTGGACATGCGCACCCTGCTGCCTGCTTATGCCGGATTGAAGCAGGCGCCGGAGACACGTCCGGTTCATCATTACACCGATCTGTTCGGCGGACCGGCCAGCATTCTTCAGGCCAGCCTCCCCGAAGGACTGACCCTATATCTGCTGGATGCACCGCATCTCTATGACCGTCCCGGCGGCCCTTACACGGATGTCAATGGGCAGGACTGGGCCGATAATGCCGAGCGTTTCGCGGCTTTCTGCCGGGCGGCGGCCGATATCGCCCTTGGTATCCTGCCGGACTGGGCCCCGGATATCGTGCATGCCCATGACTGGCAGGCCGGGCTTGTGCCCGCCTATCTGGCCCTGTCGGAAGCCGTGCGGAGGCCACCCGTTTTATTCACAATCCATAATCTGGCCTTTCAGGGCGTTGTCCCACGGGATCGTCTGGCCGCCCTTCTTTTGCCGCCCGACAGTTTCTCGGTGGATGGGGTGGAGTATTACGGCCAGATCGGGCTGCTCAAAGCCGGGCTGCATTATGCCGATGCGCTGACCACCGTCAGCCCGAGCTATGCCCGCGAAATCCAGACCGATATCGGGGGCATGGGGCTGGGAGGATTGCTGCGTGACCGCGCCGCCGTGCTGAACGGCGTGCTGAACGGCATCGACATGACCGAGTGGAATCCGGCCCATGATCCGCATGTGAAAGCCCACTTCGATCGTAACAGCCTCGAACACCGGACCATCAATCGGGAGGCCCTGCGCACACGGTTTGGATTGGCTCCCTCAGCGGGCCCGCTTTTTGGCATTGTCAGCCGGCTGACCGGCCAGAAAGGGATTGATCTGGTTCTGAATGCCCTCCCTTTCCTGGTCTCGCAGCAGGCTCAGCTTGTCGTGCTGGGCAGCGGAGACAAAGTGCTGGAACAGGGGCTGCTACAAGCCGCGCAGGCCTATCCAAGGCAGATTGCCGTCTTTTCAGGCTATGACGAGACCCTGTCCCGCCAGATTTTCAGCGGGGCCGATGCCATGCTGATTCCCTCGCGTTTTGAGCCATGCGGCCTGACCCAGCTTTACGCAATGCGTTACGGTGCAGTACCGGTCGTTTCACGCGTGGGCGGTCTGGCAGACACAATCATTGATGCCAATACCGCCGCCTGTGAGGCAGGCGTTGCCACCGGAATCATGTTCCAGCCGGAGGGAGCAGACAGTCTGATCGAACCGCTCTCCCGCACCATCAGGCTGTTCCATCAGCCCGAAATATGGGTACGGCTTCAGCATCGCGGCATGGAAACAGACAGCAGTTGGACCTTACGGAGCGCAGCCTATGTCGCGCTGTACAATCAGATGCTCTCCCCCCGTTAAAAATCCCTTGACCGCTCATCAGATCGGAACCCGCACTCCCAGTTCCACAACGCGGTCGCTGGGGATACGGAAGAATTCGGTCGCCGGCACCGCATTGCGCGCCATCACCAGAAACAGCCATAGACGCCAAAGCGGCATTTTCGGCGCTTTGCCGGCCACAATGGTTTCCCGACCGAAGAAATACGAAACCTGCATCGCTTCCACCGGCACACCCCTCGCCCGCAGCGCATCAAGATCACGGGGAATATTCGGGCTTTCCTTGAAGCCATAGCGTATGATCACGCGATAGACATTCTTCGCCAGTTCCTCGACTTCCAGATGCTGATCCGGCCCGGCTTCGGGCTGATCAAGCGTCTTGACGGTCAGGAACAGGACACGCTCATGCAGCACCTTGTTGTGCTTCAGGTTATGCAGCAGCGCGCCCGGTACATAATCCGGATTGCCAGTCAGGAATACAGCCGTTCCCGGCACACGCAGAATCCGCGATTGAGGCAGGCGCGCCAGAAAGGAAGCCAGCGGCAGGCTGTCCTGCCTCCATCTGGTCATCAGAAGATGACGGCCCGCGCTCCAGCTGGTCATCATCGCCATCAGCAACCCGCCCAACACCAGCGGCACATAACCACCCTGAGGAATCTTCAGCATGTTGGAGGCAAAAAACAGACTGTCCAACAGGAAGAAAAAGCCGAACACAACAATAACACTGCGGCGGCTCCAGCCGAACTGACGGCGGAACACGACCACAGCCAGAATACCCGTGCACAGAAACGTTCCAGTCACGGCGATACCATAGGCCGCCGCAAGATTGTCACTGGTGCGGAAGGTCAGAACCAGCGCCAGAACTCCGACGAGCAAGGCGCTGTTCACTTGCGGCACATAGATCTGTCCCTGCTCCGTCTCGCTGGTATGGCGCACCGTCATACGCGGCAGAAAGCCCAGCTGGACGCATTGCCGCGCCATGGAGAACGCACCTGAAATCATCGCCTGACTGGCAATCACCGTCGCAGCCGTGGCCAGCAACACCATCGGCAGGCGCAACCAATGCGGTGTCAGCAGGAAAAAAGGGTTATCCAGTGCCTTGATATCATGCAGGATCAGGGCACCCTGTCCAAAGTAATTCAGCGTCAGGGCCGGCAAAACGACCCATAGCCAGGCCAGCTTGATGGGCCGCCCACCGAAATGTCCCATATCGGCATACAATGCCTCCGCGCCGGTTACGGCCAGAACCACAGAACCGAGCACAATAAAGGCCAGCAGCCTGTGCTGGATCAGCAGCAGCCCTGCATAACCGGGGGACAGCGCCAATAACACCTTTGGGTGATGCAGGATCGCCAGCAGCCCCAGCAATCCGATCAGAAGAAACCAGACCGCCATGATCGGACCGAACACGCGGCCCATAATGCTGGTCCCGCGCCATTGCACCATGAACAGCGCCACGATCACGACGGACGCAATCGGCAATACGTAATCCTGCATGGCAGGATAGGTAATCTCCAACCCCTCCACTGCCGACAACACTGAAATCGCAGGGGTAATGACGCCATCCCCGAAGAACAGACAGGCGCCAATGATTCCTGTCATACCGAGCCAGCGCCGCATCCGTCCCGGATTGGCGACACGCTGGGCCAGTGCCATCAGAGACAGGATACCGCCCTCCCCCTGATTATCGGCCCGCATCACCAGCAGCACGTATTTCACCGTGACAATCAACACCAGGGACCAGAAGATCATGGACAGCACGCCATAGACTTCCAGCCTGTTAATAACTGACCCATCATCCTGAAAATGCAGCAGAGCCGCCTTGAAGGCGTAAAGCGGGCTGGTCCCGATATCGCCGAACACCACCCCCAGCGCACCCAGCAACATGACAAGGCCAGTGGGCTTTTTTTCGTCAGCCGCCAATTTTTCCGCCGCCGACATTATATCACTTCCCCGTTCAAGCCGTCATCCAGTGAAGAGTTCAGTCGATGGCACAGGACGTGCCGGTCAATATGCCCGATTTTCATGAAGAATGTGCGTTTAAAGATGTCCGCCATCCGGCGCGGACGGAGAAGAGTGTTCCGCCGCAGATGGACGGGGCCGGGCACCGAAAATGGCTGTGCCGATTCGCACATGCGTTGCCCCATTGGCAATGGCCTGCTCAAAATCACCCGACATGCCCATGGAAATAACCGGCAATCCATGGCGCGCTGCTGCTGCTGCCAGCCATGAAAAATAGGGTTGCGGATCGACATCCGCCGGCGGAATCCCCATCACGCCACATAGGGCATCTCCGAAACGATGCCGGCACATCTCGATAAACGAATCAGCCTCCCGCGTGGGAATACCGGATTTTTGCGGCTCATCCCCCACATTCACCTGCACCAGAAGGCGCGGCAGACGTTTTTCCTTCTCCGCAGCCAATGCCAGTGCATCGGCCAGACGCGGGCGGTCCAGACTTTCAATCACATCAGCAACACGCACCGCATCCCGTGCCTTGTTGGTCTGAAGGCCGCCAATCAGGTGAAGGGTGGGAGGATCGGCTTCGTCACGCAGCGGCAGGAACTTCGACAGAGCCTCCTGCACCTTGTTTTCCCCGAATACGCTCTGCCCGGCCCGGCGCGCCGCCGCCACTGCGTCAGGGCCATGCGTCTTGGAAACCGCGACAAGCGTCACCGTCTGCGGATCACGTCCGGCCCGGCGCGCCGCCGCGTCGATCCGCGCCCGAATATTGGCCAGAACAGCGCTCATATGGTCAGGCTGCTGGTCTGAGCGAGAAGTATCAGCGTAAGATTGCAAGGACATGGACCAAAAGCTCATTGCCTGGGCGCGCGCCGTCAAGGCCAAAGCCCCCCGCAACGCACCACCGCCCCTCTGGCTGTTCACAGATCATCGCCGTGTATCCGATCCACGCCCTGACATTGCCCGGTTGCCGCGCGGATTATGCGGCGTCGTCTTTCGCCATGATGCCCTGCCTGACACCGTACGGGCAACTCTGCTCCATCAGGTTATCCGGCTCTGCCGTGCCCGGAGGCTGATGCTGAGCGTCTCCGGCTGCATCTCTGCGGGCCTGCCGATGCGGACGCAACCTCATCGACGCGGCGGCAGATTGTCCAGCAGCGCCGACAAGGCTTCCACCTGTCTTCCACCTGTCTTGCGAGGCCGAACGATAATCACCGCCTCTGCCCATACAATCCCTGAGATACGGCGTGCACACCGTCTGGGCGCTGGCCTGATTTTTTTCTCCCCGTTTCTGCCGACGGAAAGCCATCCCGGGACAGTCGCTCTGGGAGCCGCACGCTGGAACCGGCTTGTCCGTATGGCTGGCCGTGCTCATCATCAGTCGTACATTGCCGCTCTGGGTGGCATAGAAGGGCGATATGCCGCTTTACTCCGCATGAGTGGCATCCTGAATGTGGGGGCTATTGGTGCCCTGCATGCCAGGCACTGACGATATCGCATTTCTGCTTACGTAATCTGGCGCAACAATACGTGTGAGGAATCATGAAGCAGGGATGGCTTGGCCTGCGTCTGCTCTGACGGTAATAGGGCATGGACCGCATCTTGGTGCCTGCTCATTATCGGTCCTTACCGTTCCGGAATACGACATGTCTTTATCCCATCGTTCAGCCATCGCCGTTTCCGTTCTTCTGCTGCTGGCCGCTTGCAGCAGCCAGGAAAACGAAAGCAAGGATTTTACCGATCCACAAAATCAGGCTGCCGCACAAAGCGTAAGCAATGGGGCCAAGCCCGGGCAGGAAGTGAATGTTTTTCTGTGGCGCGCCACGCTCGACACACTGTCCTTTATGTCCCTGAAATCCGCTGATCCCTATGGTGGAGTGATCATCACCAACTGGTATCAGCCCCCCTCTTCTCCCGGCGAGCGTTTCAAGGTGACGGCCTATATCCTCAGCCCGGTGATGCGCAGCGATGGTGTGCGCGTCTCCCTGTTCCGGCAGGTGCAGAAAGGGGGGCAATGGGAAGAAGCCCCCGTCGACAAGGAAACCGTTACCGAAATCGAAAACAAGATTTTGATGCGCGCCCGCTCTCTACGAGCGGCCGGTTTTCAGCAGCAGTAAAGCGGCTTTTCCCTTTTATTCCGGGGCAGCCCTATGGGCTGCATCCCCCCCCTTCCTTCGTCTATTTTCAACGCAAAAAAGCCGCCTGATTGAGGCGGCTTTATACATTGGTATATGGTTGCGGGGGCAGGATTTGAACCTGCGGCCTTCAGGTTATGAGCCTGACGAGCTACCGGGCTGCTCCACCCCGCGGTGGTAATAGCAAAAGGTGGGTTGGAAGACCTGGCGGCGACCTACTCTCCCGCATCTTGAGATGCAGTACCATGGGCGCTGGGGCATTTCACGTCCGAGTTCGGGATGGGATCGGGTGTAGTTTCCCCGCCATAGCCACCAGGTCGTCCAACCCACCTTTTGGGGTGTGTTGTGATGGGATGTTCTGGTGTTTTTTTTATGATGTGCTGTGTGTCATGTGTGGATGACTTCTGTGCATGATGGAAGTTCTTGAGCCTATCGGGCTATTAGGACCAGTTAGCTGAGTGCGTTACCGCACGTATACACCTGGCCTATCGACGTGATGGTCTTTCACGGCCCTCAGGGAGACCTGGTTTTGAGGTGGGTTTCCCGCTTAGATGCTTTCAGCGGTTATCCCGTCCGCACATAGCTACCCGGCTGTGCCGCTGGCGCGACAACCGGTGCACCAGAGGTGCGTCCATCCCGGTCCTCTCGTACTAGGGACAGATCCTCTCAAGTCTCCAACACCCACGGCAGATAGGGACCGAACTGTCTCACGACGTTCTAAACCCAGCTCACGTACCACTTTAATCGGCGAACAGCCGAACCCTTGGGACCTGCTCCAGCCCCAGGATGTGATGAGCCGACATCGAGGTGCCAAACCTCCCCGTCGATGTGGACTCTTGGGGGAGATCAGCCTGTTATCCCTAGAGTACCTTTTATCCGTTGAGCGATGGCCCTTCCACGCGGGACCACCGGATCACTATGGCCGACTTTCGTCTCTGCTCGAACTGTCGCTCTCGCAGTCAGGCGGGCTTATGCCATTGCACTCAACAGCCGATGTCCGACCGGCTTGAGCCCACCATCGCGCGCCTCCGTTACCATTTGGGAGGCGACCGCCCCAGTCAAACTGCCCGCCATGCAGGGTCCCGGACCGGGCTTACCGGTCTCGGTTAGACACCAGAAAAACGCAGGGTGGTATTTCAAGGTTGGCTCCACACAAGCTAGCGCCCATGCTTCAAAGCCTCCCACCTATCCTACACAGCATTTTCCTGGTGCCACTGCAAAGCTGCAGTAAAGGTTCATAGGGTCTTTCCGTCTGACCGCGGGTACCCCGCATCTTCACGGGGAATTCAATTTCGCTGAGCCGATGCCGGAGACAGTGGGGAAGTCGTTACGCCATTCGTGCAGGTCGGAACTTACCCGACAAGGAATTTCGCTACCTTAGGACCGTTATAGTTACGGCCGCCGTTTACCGGGGCTTCAATTCGGTGCTTGCACACCTCCTCTTAACCTTCCGGCACCGGGCAGGCGTCAGACCCTATACGTCGTCTCTCGACTTCGCAGAGCCCTGTGTTTTTACTAAACAGTCGCTACCCCCTGGTCTGTGCCACCCACACCCGGTTGCCCGGACATGGGTCTTGCTTATCCCGAAGTTACGCAAGCAATTTGCCTAGTTCCTTCGACATCGTTCTCTCAAGCGCCTTGGTATGCTCTACCAGTCCACCTGTGTCGGTTTCGGGTACGGTCTATTCGCTGGAGCTATTTCCTGGAACGATCCGGCTGCAGGGGCAATCCAGTAAGTCCCCACAACGCTTCACATTCGTCACTTCCAGCAGGCTCAGGAATATTCACCTGATTCCCATCGACTACGGCTTTCGCCCTCGCCTTAGGGGCCGGCTCACCCTGCGTGGATTAACCTTGCGCAGGAACCCTTGGACTTTCGGCGACAGTGTTTCTCGCACTGTTTGTCGCTACTCATGTCAGCATTCGCACTTCCGATACCTCCAGGAGGGGTCACCCCATCTCCCTTCACAGGCCTACGGAACGCTCCGCTACCGCGTAGATCACTCTACACCCGCAGCTTCGGTGTGTGGCTTGAGCCCCGTTACATTTTCGGCGCAGGATTTCTATTAGACCAGTGAGCTATTACGCTTTCTTTAAAGGATGGCTGCTTCTAAGCCAACCTCCTGGTTGTTTTGGAATTCCCACATCCTTTCCCACTTAGCCACAACTTGGGGACCTTAGCTGGCGGTCTGGGCTGTTTCCCTCTCGTCCACGGACCTTAGCACCCATGGACTGTCTGCCGCGCTATACTTCCCGGTATTCGGAGTTTGGTTAGGTTTGGTAAGCCTTTGGAGCCCCCTAGCCCATCCAGTGCTCTACCCCCGGGGGTAAACACGCGACGATCTACCTCAATAGATTTCGCGGAGAACCAGCTATCTCCGAGTTTGATTGGCCTTTCACCCCTAGCCACAGCTCATCCCCGACTTTTTCAACAGGCGTGGGTTCGGCCCTCCAGTGCGTGTTACCGCACCTTCAGCCTGGCCATGGCTAGATCACTCGGTTTCGGGTCTTCTACCTGCAACTTGACGCCCTATTCAGACTCGCTTTCGCTGCGCCTACACCTATCGGCTTAAGCTTGCTGCAAACAGAAACTCGCTGACCCATTATACAAAAGGTACGCCGTCACCGCAGATGCGGCTCCGACTGCTTGTAGGCATTCGGTTTCAGGTCTATTTCACTCCCCTCGTCGGGGTGCTTTTCACCTTTCCCTCACGGTACTTGTTCACTATCGGTCACTAGGGAGTATTTAGGCTTGGAGGGTGGTCCCCCCATGTTCAGACAGGATTTCACGTGTCCCGCCTTACTCATGTCCCTAATATCGCTATCGCATACGGGGCTATCACCCTTTGTCGCCGGACTTTCCAGACCGTTCCGCTACACAATACTAAGGCACTGGCCTCTTCCGCTTTCGCTCGCCACTACTGACGGAATCTCTGTTGATGTCTTTTCCTCCAGGTACTGAGATGTTTCAGTTCCCCGGGTTCGCCTCACGACCCTATGTATTCAGATCGTGATCTCCTTGCGGAGGGGTTGCCCCATTCGGATATCCACGGATCAAAGCCTGCTCGCGGCTCCCCATGGCTTTTCGCAGCGTGCCACGTCCTTCATCGCCTCCTAGTGCCAAGGCATCCACCGAATGCCCTTATCGCGCTCAAGAGCTAACACAGATCGGTCAACCAATCTGTGCTCATCATGCACAGAAGACATCCACACCTCGCGGCGCAACGCTTCTGCGTGATTTTACTCAGCACATCTTAAACGCCTCTGA
>NZ_CP018194.1:2630000-2738877 GCF_001889545.1 Granulibacter bethesdensis
AAATACCCAAAACTAACCCTAAGCCACTGATAAACAATAACTCATACCTGCCAAAACAACCCCAGACACATCACAATCCAACCTAAAAAATCAAAATTTCCACCCAATTAAAGCCTATGCGTAAAACGCATGGCTTAAAAAGTTGCCTCACTCCTCTCGTAGCGAGGCCATGTCGATGACAAAGCGGTATTTCACGTCGCTCCGCAGCATCCGCTCATAGGCTGTGTTGATGTCCTGTATCCGGATCACCTCGATATCCGCCGCAATACCTCGGCTGGCGCAGAAATCGAGCATCTCCTGGGTTTCCGGGATTCCACCAATCAGGGAGCCGGCAAAGTTGCGGCGCTTGAAGATCAGGCTGAACACGGCCACCGGCAATGGATGCTCCGGCGCACCAACCTGAACCAGCGTGCCATCGCGCTTCAGCAACGCGAGATAGTCGTCGATTGGATGCTGTGCCGCCACGCAGTCGAGAATCAGATCAAAGCGATTGGCCTGCTGCCCCATCTCCTCCGCATTGCGGGACACCACAACCTCATGGGCGCCGAGACGGAGTGCATCTTCCTTCTTGCCGGGGCTGGTGGTGAACAGCACCACATGTGCACCCATAGCTCTTGCCAGCTTCACGCCCATATGGCCGAGGCCACCAAGTCCCACGACTCCTACGACCTGACCGGGTCCGACCTTCCAATGGCGCAGTGGGGAATAGGTCGTGATCCCGGCACAGAGCAAAGGCGCAGCCGCAGCCGGATCCAGCCCCTCCGGAATACGCAGCACAAAGGACTCGTCCACGACGATACTGTCGGCATAGCCCCCGAAAGTAGGGCCACCGATCACGGGATCCTGGCCGTTATAGGTCGGGTTGAAGCCTGTCTCGCAATACTGCTCCAGACCGTCGCGGCAGGATACGCAACTGCCGCAGGACCCGACCATACAGCCGACACCCACCATGTCACCGACCCGGAATTTTGTGACTTCGGCCCCGGCCTCCACCACGACTCCGACGATTTCATGGCCGGGAATGCAGGGATAGACCGTGTTGTGCCACTCATTACGCGCCGTATGGAGATCAGAGTGACAAACGCCGCAATACCGAATGTCGATCCTGACATCGCGTGGTCCGGTATCGCGACGTTGAAAAACCGTTCTGGCCAAAGGCCTGTCAGCAGCTTCGGCGCTGAAACCCGTACATGTCAGCATAGGGCGTTCCTGTTCCCATCTTTGGTGGCAACACCCTAACGCTAAGGCAGGTTATATTCAAACAGGTATTCTTATATTGATTCGATTGCAGAACAGCTACGCGATTGCTGCTTCTCCATCACGCCTGCGCGGCCCTACGGGTTGAGACCCGGGCCAGCGCCGCCCAATCCCAATGCCCTTCACCATGGGCGAGGCTGTCGAGATGATTGTCCCTCAGCACGCTGGCGATCGGCAGCGGCACACGGACATTTTCCGCCGCCTCCATCGTGAGGCGTACATCCTTGAGGCCAAGAGAGAGTTTGAACCCCGCCGGCTCATACCGGTTTTCAGCAATGGCGGCCCCATATCCCTTGTAAACCGGAGCCGCAAAAAGCGTGGATGTAATCAGGTCAATGAAATCGGCTTTCGCGATTCCATATCCCTGGGACAAGGCAATACCTTCCCCCATCGCACTGATAGCGCTTGCAATCATGGTGTTGACAGCCAGCTTGACGGCATTGGCCTGCTCGGGACGATCCCCGAATGTCCATTTTCTTTGGCCAAGAATATCAAAAAGAGGCTGGACATCACGCAGAGTCCCGGCCTCGCCGGCGGTCAGGATGTTGAGCTGACCAGCCTCGGCAACATTCACACGCCCAAGCACCGGCGCCGAGACATAGCGCACGCCCTTTTCACGATGGCACTGCTCCAGATCGACAGCACAGGCCACTGATACTGTGGCCATATTGATATGGATGGCCCCCGGCTTCATCGCCTCCAGCCCGCCAGCATCAATCATAACAGCACGGGTGGCCACATCATCCGACAGCATGGAGATGACCACATCTGCCCCCGCGCAGGTATCGCGAGGCGTCACCCCGGCCACAGCGCCTTCGCCCACCAACGCTGAGACAGAGTCCGGGGAGCGGTTCCAGACCCGGACCCGATAGCCAGCCTTCACCAGATTGGCAGCCATGGGCTTGCCCATCGTGCCAAGCCCCAGAAATCCGATTTCCATTCCGCGTCTCCTCATGGTCAGAGCTCTGCATACTCTACACGGCAACAAGCGGTTTTTTACCGCCTGCTCCGCAAACCATGAGGAATCTGACTGCTCTTACAGGCCCAGCATAGCCCCGAACGGCAGAATGAACGTGCCACCCACGAAGACGCCATCCTGCGGACGCTTGGCGGCGGTCGGCGTATAGTAGGAGTTCGGGTTGACGATGTAATCGAACACCGGCTCGAACGCGACGGCGGAGTAAAGCTGGATATGCGCGTTCAGCTCGAAAATCGCCTTGTCGCGGGAGAAGTCACCGCCGGTGCCTCCGGCCACGGCATTGGCCTGCGCCAGATAGTTGGCCAGCGCGCCCGTCATCCGCTCCCACTTGATCTTGACGCCGAAACGATCATTGGGACGGCTCTGGAAAGGTGCCTGCAAGGTCGCCCCGACATAGAGATCAGATTGAATAGGAGCCGTTGCATCCAGACCCAGCCCAAGTCCGCTGTAAAGCACCAGCGCAGTCGGGGTCATAGTTTTAACTTTGCCGCCATCCGCACGCCACACTGTCTGCTGAGTATTCAGCACCAGCCCCTGCGTACCATGGGTCTGGCGGAGCGGATCACCCGGAAAATAGGCTTTAGGCTGACCGGAGGCGGTCTTGAAGGAATTATGATCCGCATTGTTGTAAAATGCGGTCAAAGAATAGCTGCCAGGATAGGCTGAATTACTGAAATCGGTTTTCTCGCCGATTTCAACCATGGTCAACGCGCCCTTCGGCGTTTCCAGACCCCAATCCCACCCGCTGCGGCTGTTCGCATTCGGATTGGTGGCGAAAGATCCCGCCTCAACATACCAGCCCGGGCTGAAAGCGTAGCTGACCCTGCCGCCCCACATTGAATACTGCGGAGAAATATAGCCCGCGTTGATATAAAGAACGTCCTGATAACAGCTGTTGATCACCTGACAGTTCGGAGCCGCGAAATACCGGTTCGGATGTGTGCGGCCCGCTTCGATGACCAGCTTGTCATCCAGAAGATGCTGTTCATAGGTTAACAGAGACAACTGATTGGGACGAAGATTATAGGGAGGCGGATAACCGATACTGTTATCGCCGATCTCACCCGAGATCAGAACGTTGGAGCGCAGGGTGAAAATCGTTTCCTCGAAATGGAACGTTCCACCCTTGATGCCAAGAATTTTTTCCAGATCAGCATCGGCTCCGACAATCAGATAACCTGAATTCGCAGTATTGCCGGTATAGGTACCCGCGCTCGGATTGGCTTCCATGAAATCGAGAAACGTCCCGTGCAGCTTCAGCCCTGATGCGCGAAGCCTGCGCGAGAACGGGGCCAGGATTTCCTCTTTTTTCTCCTCCGGTGTCAGCCTCGGCTTCGTCAGCCCCTCCACCACGCGGGGATTGAAATTACCCTCTGCATCCGGCTTGCGTAAAACGCCCGATGTCTGGGCATGGGCAATACTGCCGCCGGCCAGCACCATATTGATCATCACCATGGCCGTCACAGCGGCCCGCCGCCCTGTCTGCCTACCCATCGCCATCACTCGTCTCCCCCCAGTAAAGAAGCAGGACGACTGACTTTTCTTCCCGATCAGATTGATTCGATGCGTTCTGAAAAGCGCATTCGTTCTTCTGTCGTGATGATGAGTGGATCAGACAGGACAGAGGATACGTCATATGACGTATCCTCCCCCTCATGTATCAGGGCGTCCCCTCAGCGGAACAGGTTGGTGCGCGCCATCTCCAGCACGGAATCGCCACGGCCACTCATCACCGCGCGCAGCATGTAAAGGCTGAAGCCCTTGATCTGCTCCGGGCTGACTTTCGGCGGCATGGACAGTTCCTGACGATTGACCACCGCATCCAGCAAAGCCGGCCCGGGATGGTTCAGAATATCCCGCACGGCCTCATCCAGCTTGCCCGGATCCTCGACCCTGCGCGCATACACGCCGCAGGCACGGGCCATGGCTGCGAAATCGGGGTTGTCCAGCGCCACGCCGCTTTCCAGCAGACCTGCCGCCTTCATCTCCATTTCGACAAAGCCGAGCGTGCCATTGTTGAACACCACGATTTTCACAGGCAGGCGATGCTGAACCAGCGTCAGGAAATCGCCCATCAACATGGCGAAACCGCCATCGCCCGACATGGAAACGATCTGCCGTCCAGGTTCAGCCACCTGCGCTCCGATCGCCTGAGGCAGCGCATTGGCCATCGATCCATGCGCAAAAGAACCGAGCAGGCGGCGGCGGCCATTCATCTTCAGATAGCGTGCGGCCCAGATGGTCGGCGTGCCGACATCACAGGCAAAGACAGCATCCTCACTGGCGTGCTCGCTGAGAAGCCGGGCCACGTGCTGCGGATGTATCGGGGGACGGCCCGCCTTTCCATCAGCCAGATCATCCAGACCTTTCCGGGCCTTCAGGTAATGCTTACGGCAGGTATCCAGATGCGCCGTATCCTGTTTGGCTTTCAGACGCGGCAGCAGGGCACTGATCGTGGCACTGACATCACCCACAACACCGAGATCAATCCGGGTGCGACGGCCCAGATTTTCCGGACGCAGATCGACCTGCGCGATTTTTGCCTCTTCCGGGAAAAACTGCCGATACGGAAAATCGGTCCCGAGCATCAGCAGCATGTCACATGATTCCATGGCGTAGTAACCGGACGAAAATCCGATTAATCCCGTCATGCCGACATCATAGGGATTGTCGTATTCGATCCATTCCTTACCACCAAGCGCATGCACGACAGGAGCTTTCAAATGCTCCGCCAGCGCCACCACCTCATCATGCGCACCGCGGCAGCCGCGTCCACACATCAGTGTGACCTTACCAGCTGCCTCCAGCAGTGCTGTCAGGGCATTCAGCGATTCTTCAGAGGGAGACGTCACCGGGGGCTCCGGACAGAGCGCCGTTTTCGTCGCGACCACCGGCGCTGGAACCTTCTTCATCGCGACGTCACCGGGGATCACAATCACCGCCACACCACGATGGCCGATAGCGGCCCGAATCGCGGTGTTCAAGGTACGGGGCATCTGATCGGGGTCAGAGACTGTTTCGCAATAGACACTGCATTCCCGGAACAATGCTTCCGGTCTGGTCTCCTGAAAGTAGTTCGAACCGATTTCCGCCGTCGGAATATGGGCGGCAATCGCCAGCATCGGGGTGCGAGAGCGCTGCGCATCATACAAGCCGTTGATCAGATGCAGGTTGCCCGGCCCGCAGGAACCGGCGCAGACTGCGATCTGGCCAGTCAATTGAGAGTCCGCGCCGGCCGCAAAGGCCGCGGATTCTTCATGGCGCACATGGATCCAGTCCATGTCCGGCCGTCGTCGCAATGCCTCCGTGATAGCGTTCAGGCTGTCGCCCACAACACCATAGACGCGCCGGACACCGATCACGTGCAGTGTCTCAGCCAGTATTTCCGCGACTGTTGATTCGGCCATCAGAAGCTCTGTCCCTTTGCTGCAGGGTACTGAGCATGCACGAAACAGGCGCAGTATGCGCTCTGCAAATTTACCCTGCGCAAAAAAATCCCTCGCCCAAGCGAGGGATTAACAACCGCCAGAAATCCAGCTCAGCGCCCGGTCATGATCCGGTCAACAAGCTGCTTGACGGTGGGGATGAAGCCGTTCGCATAAAACGGGTCAGTGCCGAACCGATAGGCATTGTGACCGCTGAACATCAGATTGTCCTCGATCACGTCCGGGTCATTCTTGTGATGCCCGATCGTCTGCAAGGTCTTCTGAATGCAGAAACTGCGCGGATCAGCCTTGCGGCCATTGGTATGGTTCTCGGAACGCTGGCTCCAGTTGGAGAAACGACATTCCGTCAGGCACCCCATGCACGCGACCTGATCGGCCTGGATTGTGGCAGCCTGATCGGGGGTGACGAAAATCAGCGTGGAATCGGGTGTGCGCAGAGCCTCGATAAATCCGGCCTGTTCCCATTCCTGCACCCGCCGGAGATCGGCTGGGGTCAGATAGACGGGACGCTTGCGTGGCCCCACCCCATACACCGCCGTATGCTCGCCGATCGCCTCACCCGTGTAGGCAACCTGACGGTCGCTGCGGGCGCGGAGTTCCTGCATAAAACGATTGTTCACGGCCGACGAGTAAAACCCGGTCGGACTGAACGGGTTCAGGAACACATCCCCCGGTTTCAGGGAAAGCAACTTGGCCTTCCATTGCTCCGATACCGGGCTTTCGCGGGTGAGCAGGGGACGGGTGCCAAACTGGAAGGCGACGGGGCCGAGTTCGGGATTATCGATCCAGTCTTCCCACTCCTCCAGCCACCAGACGCCACCCGCCATGATGATGGGGGTCTCGCCAAGGCCGAACTGACGCATCTGGTTGCGCAGCGCCAGCACGCGGGGATAGGGATCTTCCGGCCGGTTCGGATCTTCCGTATTGGAAAGCCCGTTATGGCCGCCCGCAAGCCAGGGATCTTCATACACCACGCCGCCCAGCAGACTGGCGGCCTTGTGGTAGGCGCGCTTCCACAGCGCATTGAAGGCGCGCGCGGAGGAAACGATCGGGTAATAATGAATGCCGAAATGGGTAGCGATCTCGGACAGGCGATACGGCATGCCGGCACCGCAGGTCAGGCCATGCACCAGACCTTTCGCGCCTTCCAGAATGCCTGTGATCACCCGCTCCGCCCCGCCCATCTCCCACAGGATATTGGCGTGGATGCGGCCCCGGCCGTTGGATTCCTCATGCGCCTGCCGGGCCTGCTCAATCCCGCCGCGAATGGCGTAATCAACCAGTTCGTCATGCCGTTCCCGACGGGTACGGCCCCGGTAGATCTGTTCGATCAGCCGGCCACTGGAATCATGGCTGTCAGCGTTCACCGCGCTGAAGGTTCCCACCCCACCGGCAGACGCCCAGCAGCCGGAAGAACGTCCGTTGGAAACAGCAATGCCCTTGCCGCCTTCCACCAGCGGCAGAACGTCAACACCGCCCATACGGATCGCGTTAATGGCCTTCATCACTCACTCTCTTCCGCAATCTGCCAGAACCCGGGAGGAGGTCTGACCGATCCTGACCGTCTCCGGTCCTTATCAGCGTCTCCGGCAGGCTGCCCCTGAACGGAACAGCCCGCCAGATCACGTCTTACTCAGCCAGATCGCCCTCGCCGCGACCATTTCTGCCACCTTTGGGGCCGACCTTGTCAGAGATGTCCTCGCCCGTGGCCTGATCAACCACCCGCATGGACAGTTTCACCTTGCCGCGATCGTCAAAGCCGAGAACCTTCACCTTCACCGCATCACCGACATTGATGACGTCGGAGGTCTTGTTGACCCGGCCCTGCTGAAGCTCGCTGATATGCACCAGCCCGTCGCGAGAGCCGAGGAAATTGACAAAGGCGCCGAAATCAGCGGTCTTCACCACCTTGCCGTTGTAGATCTTGCCCACTTCCGGTTCGGCCACGATGCCCTGAATACGATCAATCGCCTTCTGGGTGCTTTCCTCGCTGGTCGAGGCGATCTTGATGGTTCCATCATCCTCGATATCGATCTTCGCACCGGAGAATTCAACGATCTCCCGGATCACCTTGCCGCCGGTGCCGATCACTTCGCGGATCTTTTCCTTCGGCACGTTGATGACGGTGATGCGCGGCGCAGTCGCGGCGACGGAGCCACGGGCACCGGTGATCGCCTTCGCCATTTCGCCCAGAATGTGCATGCGGCCGTCACGGGCCTGCTGCAGGGCGATGCGCATGATCTCGGTGGTGATGGAGGTGATCTTGATGTCCATCTGCAGGGAGGTCACGCCCTGCTCGGTTCCGGCCACCTTGAAGTCCATGTCACCAAGGTGATCTTCATCGCCGAGAATGTCGGACAACACGGCAAAGGCGCGATCTTCCTTGATCAGGCCCATGGCGATACCCGCCACCGGACGCTTCAGCGGCACGCCCGCATCCATCAGCGCCAGAGAGGAACCGCACACGGTCGCCATGGAGGACGAGCCGTTGCTCTCCGTGATCTCACTGACCACGCGCAGGGTGTAGGGGAAGGCGTCCTTGGCCGGCAGCACCGGATGAACGGCACGCCAGGCCAGCTTGCCATGGCCGATTTCACGACGGCCCGGGCTGCCCATACGACCGGCCTCACCCACGGAGTAGGGAGGGAAGTTGTAGTGCAGCATGAAGTGGCTGCGATATTCGCCGGTCAGGGCGTCCACCACCTGCTCATCCTGCCCGGTGCCCAGCGTGGCCACGCAGAGCGCCTGCGTTTCACCACGGGTGAACAGCGCGGAGCCATGGGCGCGCGGCAGAATGCCGACCTCGCCGATGATCGGGCGCACAGTGCGGGTATCACGGCCATCAATGCGGATACCGGTGTCGAGGATCGCGTTACGGACGATATCCGCTTCCAGATCCTTCAGCATCGACTTCGCAATGGATTCCTCCGGCGTACCGCCGATACCCAGCGTTTCGATGATCTGCTTCTTGGCGGCGGAAATCTTCTCCTGACGAAGCTGCTTCACCTTTTCCTGATAGGCATTGCTCAGCAGGGTGCGGCCAGCCTCGTTCAGGCGCTGCTTCAGCGCGACATGCTCCGGATTCTGCTCGGGCAGGCTCCAGGGATCGCGGGCGGCGTGTTCAGCCAGGGCGATGATCGCATCGATCACCGGCTGGAAGCCTTTATGGCCGAATTCAACAGCGGCCAGCATCTGATCTTCGCTCAGCTCTTCAGCCTCACTCTCAACCATCAGCACACCTTCCGCGGTGCCGGCGACCACCAGATCCAGCTTGCTTTCGGCGCGCTGCTCAAGGGTAGGGTTCAGTACGAATTCGCCATTCACCAGACCGACGCGGGACGCCGCGACCGGGCCGAAGAACGGAATGCCGGACAGGGTCAGCGCCGCGGAGCAACCGATCAGGGCGACGATATCCGGGTCATTCTCCATATCGTGCGACAGCACGGTGGCGATGACCTGAACCTCGTTATAGAACCCTTCCGGAAACAGCGGGCGGATCGGACGGTCGATCAGGCGGGAGACCAGTGTCTCATGCTCGCTGGGACGGCCCTCACGCTTGAAGAAGCCACCGGGGATCTTGCCCGCGGCGAAGGCTTTTTCCTGATAGTTGACGGTCAGCGGGAAGAAATCCTGACCGGCCTTGGCGGATTTCGCACCGACCGCTGTACACAGAACGATGGTGTCACCCAGCCGGGCCAGAACGGCACCGTCGGCCTGACGGGCGATCTTGCCCGTTTCCAGTACCAGCGTGCGTCCACCCAGATCGAGTTCCTTGCGGAAATAATTGAACATGCAGTCTCCGTCTCTTGCGGTGTTTTGAGTGCGCTGCGAGGCGGAGTCCGGCGGCTCGGGCTACAGGGATCGCGGCCTGCATGGATGCAGCCGCTTGCCGTGTAGCCGGAGACGCCGATCAAATTCCGCCACCCGGCGCGGTTCGGTCACTCTCTTACAGGAACAGGCGCGATAGCCCAAATCCTAATCGTCGCACCCTGTCCAGGGTGCGGGGTCCAGAGTGCGCGGGGGAGAAAAATGCTTCTCCCATGCTCCATCCCTTTTGGCATCCGGCCCTGCCGGAGCATAGGGTTGAAGAAGTCCGGCGGAGGCCAGCCTGGGCTGACCCCCTTTATTCCGGTTGGCAACGCCAAAATTAGCGGCGCAGGCCCAGACGCTTGATCAGCGCGTCATAACGGGCAACTTCCTTACGCTTCAGATAGTCCAGCAGACCACGACGCTGGCCAACCAGCATCAGCAGGCCACGACGGGAATGGAAGTCCTTCGCGTGGGTCTTCAGATGTTCGGTCAGATTGGCGATACGCTCGGAGAGCAGGGCAATCTGCACTTCCGGGCTGCCGGTATCGTTGGCGGCGCGGGCATATTCGCTGATCAGCGCCGTACGGCGCTCTGCGGTAATCGACATCGGTCACTCCATGATTCAGGGTTGCAGTGGACGCGTCACATCATGCGCTCAGGCCGCAGCAGACCATCCTGCAAGCGACACAGACCAACGACGCGGCTCCCCGCCATGGCACGCACCAATCCACCATCGGGATCGATCCGGTCTGGAATACGGCCCATCAACGGGATCAGGCTGAGCGCCTGCCCATGGGAAAGGCCGGTGGCCTCCTGCTCGGTCAGGGCCAGCGCCGGGATGTCGGCCAGCGCGGTCGCGACCGGAAGCAAAAGGTCCGGGGAAGCGTGGGGGGTATCGCCGGAAGCAAGCGCCTTGTCCAGTGAAATAGCCGTCGCCTCCGTAAAGGGGCCGACCCGCAGCCGACGCAGGGCAGCGATATGGCCCACTGTTCCGCAGGCGCGGGCGATATCGCGGGCAAGGCTGCGCATATAGACGCCCTTGCCGGACTGGACCTCGAACACCGCCAGATCATCATTCAGACGCTCGATCAGTTCGAACCGGTCCACCCGTGCGGGACGGGGCGGCAGATCGGGCGGACGCCCATCCCGCGCCATGTCATAAGCGCGCTCCCCCGCCACCTTGATGGCCGAATAGGCGGGAGGAATCTGCATGATCGTACCGCGAAACCCCTCCAGCGCCGCACGCAGCGCATCATCGGTGGGGCGCACCGTGCTGGTGGCCGTTACTGCGCCCTCGGCATCGTCCGTGTCGCGCGACTCGCCCATTTTCAGGGTGAAATGGTACAGTTTCGTGCCATCCATGACGTATGGAACGGTCTTGGTCGCCGCCCCGAACGCAATCGGCAACAGACCGGTCGCGAGAGGGTCCAGCGTGCCGCCATGCCCCGCTTTCTGGGCGTCGAAACCGCGCTTGACCCTGTTCACCACATCGGTGCTGGTCATGCCCTGCGGCTTGTCAATGATCAGCCAGCCATCCAGAGGCCGGCCTTTTCTGCGTCTGTTCATGCTCAAAAACTATCCCGGCCCACCCAAAGGGCCACCTCCCGGCAGCCCGGCCGCGGGCCTGTAACATGGGATGACCAGATCGGATATGCCCCGCTTTCCCATATCCGGCATGTGCATCCGCCACAGCATGAGATGACCATGGACCGGAGGCAGACTTGCCAGTCTCCTCATGCTATGGCTCAAAAGAGTAACACCATTGCACGGGATCGCTATCACATATGCCCACCGCTCTGATTACCGGCATTACCGGCCAGGATGGCGCCTATCTGGCCCAGCTTCTACTCAGCAAGGGCTACCGCGTTCTGGGGATGATGCGCCGCTCGGCCTCCTCGGATGTGATCGGGGAGCGCCTGCGCTGGCTCGGCGTCCTGGACCGCGTGGAGCTGATTGACGGCAACCTGACCGATCTGTCCAGCCTGATCCGCATCATGAGCGATCACACCCCGGACGAGGTCTACAATCTCGCCGCCCAGAGCTTCGTCGCGGCAAGCTGGCAGCAGCCTTTGCTGACCGGCAGTGTCACAGCGCTGGGCGCCGGTAACGTGCTGGAAGCCGTGCGAATCGCCGCGCCGAAAGCACGGTTCTATCAGGCCTCCTCCTCCGAGATGTACGGCCTGATCCAGGAACCGAAACAAAGCGAGAAAACCCCGTTCTATCCGCGCTCCCCCTATGCGGTAGCCAAGCTGTATGCGCATTGGATGACGGTGAATTACCGTGAGAGCTTCGGGCTGCATGCCTCATCCGGCATCCTGTTCAACCATGAAAGCCCGCTGCGCGGCATCGAATTCGTCACGCGCAAGATCACCGATGGCGTGGCCCGCATCAAACTCGGGCTGGCGAAAACGCTCGAACTGGGCAATCTGGACGCAACCCGCGACTGGGGACACGCCCGCGATTACGTTCGCGCCATGTATCTGATGCTGCAACAGGACACGCCGGACGATTATGTCGTCGCCACCGGACGCACGACCTCAATCCGTGATTTCTGCAAGATCGCCTTTGGCTATGCAGGACTGGATTGGGAAGAGCACGTGGTCACCAGCGCCGCCTTCATGCGCCCGGCCGAGGTCGATGTGTTGCTCGGAGACAGCACCAAGGCGCGAACCCAACTTGGTTGGGAACCCGAGACCTCTCTGGAAGATATGGCTAGTGAGATGGTGGAGGCAGATCTGGCCCGGCATCGTGCCAGGCTGGCTCGCTGACCTGCATACATCCCGTCAGACCCGGCTTCATGGCCATCCGGAGCTGACGGATTTCATTAAAGGAGATTATTCGATGCGCCTTTCCCGCGCGATTTTTCTGACCATTCCCGCCCTGATTGCGACATCCGGCCTGCTTGGCCTGACGGGCTGTGAACGCGAAGCCCCCATGGAACGCGCCGGGGCCGCGCTGGACCGGGCCGGGACCAAAACCGGTGAGGCCGTCGGCACCGCCGCCGACAAGACCGGCAAGGCCCTGAACAATGCCGGCCAGTGGGTTGATCAGAAAATCAACGACAAGAAGTAATCCTGTTCGGATTGCGAGGATGAAGACCCCCGCTTTCAGGCGGGGGTTTTTCATTATCAGGGCTTACGGAGCCGCAACGTCCTGCGCCTCCACCATCAACCTGACGTCTATCGAATCCGATCGTCCTGCGCTGTCCTGCACAGTCAGGTGATGAAAGCCCGGCCCATCCTGTCCCTTTGATGGCGTCCAGACCGGACTCCGCCCGGGAAGCAAGGGCGGCAGAGTCCGGCCATCCACCATCCACCGGTAGGGAGGCTTGCCCTCCGCGGCCCGCAGATCGACCGGCTGCCCATCGCTGCTGTCGATGACTGCTCCCCTGGGAGGAAACAGGATGCGCGGCCCCGGCGCTGTCACGGACTGCCCAAGACGGGCCAGCCCTGGCCCCAGTCGCCCTTTTCGTTCCGGGGCCGCCACCGTCAGAGGTGCCTCCGGCGGCAGAAGATCGAACAACCGGAACAGCACGGGGCCTGAGGCGGTCAGACCGTACGCACCGGGTCGAGGGGCGCCGTCTTTTCGCCCGCTCCAGACCACGATCGTGTAGAGGGGGGATACGCCCACCGACCATGCATCCCGGAATCCATAGGATGTCCCGGTTTTATAGGCGATGGGGCGCTCCGGCTTCGCCACGCCATCCGGCAGGGAAGTATCACGCAGACTATCCAGCACCGCCGCAGCAGAAGCAGCAGAGCACAGCCGCCCATTCTCCACCGCCGGACCATCCCGGCGCAGTGTGAGGGAAGACATGATCCCCCCGGACGCCAGCCCGGCATAGAGTGCGGCCAGATCCTCCATTCGCACCCCTGCCCCGCCCAGCGCCAGCGACAGACCGGCGGAGGAAGCCCCCCTTGGCAGCCGCACTGTCATACCCGCAGCCCGCAGAGCCGCCAGAAAACGATCAGGGCCGAGCCGCGCCAGCAAGGCCACCGCCGGAATATTGAGCGATCCTTGCAGGGCTCGACGGGCCGTGACATCGCCATGCCAGCGATGATCAAAATTATGCGGGGCATAGGTGCTGACCTGCAAAGGCGCATCAGCAATCAGCGTATCAGGAGCCGCAAGCGCATGGTCGAACGCCATGGCATACAGAAACGGCTTCAGCGTGGAGCCGGGGGAACGGATCGCCCGCACCATATCCACCATCCCGGCCGGGCCGAAATAATGGCCGCCTCCGACATAGGCCAGCACGGCGCGATCCCTGTTGCGGATGACCAGCGCCGCCATATCGGCACCTGATCCGTTCCATTGCTCCAGCTGGCTGATGATAATCTGCTCGGTGCCGGACTGAAGATGGCGATCCAGCAGCGTCTCCACCGGTCCGGCATCGCGCCCGAAGCGAGCGATGAGGTGCCGCGCAAAAACCGGAAATCTGTGCCAGCGCATAGCGGGCCAGATGGCAGCAGAGCCATTCGGTTTTCCATGCTCCACGATGTCCAGGACATGCGCGGCCCCGCGACGGGCAGCCTCCTGATGCCGGTCGGGGCGGCGACTGGTCGGGCTTTGCGGAATGGCGACCAGCAGGGAAGCTTCCTCCCTGCTCAGGTGATCCGGTTCATGGCCGAACCAGATCAGGGATGCACTGCGCACCCCTTCGACATTGCCACCCATGGGAACCAGCGTCTCATACAGGGCCAGCACCCCCTCCCGCCCGAGATGCGCCTGCAACTGCACCGCCCGCGCCATTTCCAGCAGTTTGGCGGGAATACCCCGCCAGTTGCGGGCATGGCGATACTCCGGATGCAGCAAACGCACGGTCTGCATGGCAATGGTCGAGCCGCCCGACACCACCCTGCCATGCCGCAGCACCTGCCAGCTCGCCCGCAAGACGGAAAGAGGATTCACGCCCGGATGCCATGCAAACCACCGGTCCTCGCGCTCCAGCAACAGAGAGCGGTAGAGCGGCGCCACCCCTTCCATGCGTGGGCGCAGCCGCCAGAACCCGTCGGACGTCACGGCAACGTTCAGAATCCCGTCCGAGGAGTCACGCAGCTCCGTCGAAAGCCGCGCCGCACGGGACAGATCGGGCGGACAGGCCACGTCCAGCGCCAGCAAACCTGACGGCAGCAGCACGACCGCCAGCACAGCCAGCCGCCCTTTACCCAGCATGGATCAACGCACACCGACCCGCGTGACACCGGCTTCCGTGCGGGCCATGACGGACGGGCGATACATATCCTCGACAATCGCTTCGGGACGGGTAAACTGTCCGGGGGTTACCAGGCGCACAATATAGGCCACCCGGAATTCCCGGCCTGACAGGCCGTGATGGTCGTCATCGTGATCCTCGTAGCGCCGACTTCCCTCCTGCCCCAGCACAAAAGCAGCCACGAAACGGTCATCGCGGGCCTGCCAGCTTTGCAGCGAAGACAGATCCTGAAGGAATTCATACCCTTTCACGCTGCTCATCGGCGCCTCGATTTCCCAGCCCGCCGGTAGCATATCCACCAGCACCGTCTGATGATTGCCATCATCCCTGACCTGACCGGACAACGCGACGATCAGCCGGTCATTCTGCCGCAGACGTTGCGGATCAACCGGCGATCCATCCATGTTCAGCAACGTGCGGGTCAGGGTGTAGCCAGCCTCGATCGGCTTCGGTGACGCTTTCGGCGTTCCCGTCACAGTCACTGTACGGAAAAGCCGCGCCTGCGTGTCATTGCGGACCGCATATCCGCTGGCCAGTTGCCCCGGCGTGGGTGACAGCGCCATCGGCAGCGCACCTGGCCGGGATACGCCGTTCACTGTCAGCAACGATCCGCTTTTGATCGGCGCTCCGTTCTGTAATTCATGCGCCGCCATCAGCAGCCATGCCTTTTCCTGCGTATTCAGGCTCTCCGGCTGAAGGTTCTGATTCTGCACGCTCGCCAGCAGGGAGGTCGCAAGATCGTCATTGCGCGTTTCCGCCGCAATCGCGATCAGCGCCGCCATATCACGCAGCGGTGTGTAGTAGAAACCACCCATCCACTCGCCGGGTACAGAGGACAGTTTGAGATTGGCGGATGCCAGCCGGAACAGCTTTTTCGCCCGCTCCGTATCGCCGGTGAGGGAAGCAGCCCCCGCGAGTTGAGCGAGCGCAATCGCCGGGGCCGGTTTGCCGTTCTCGAACGTCACACTGCCCGACTCCGGCTTGTCGCCACCCATCCAGCCGAGACTGTCACTGATACGGTGCAGCAGGGCCGCATCCACCTGACCACCCGAGCGGGCCAGCAGATAAAGGCCATACACGACCGTCACATCCCGGCTGGCGTGATAATAACCGCTTTCCTCGTTGCCGGAGCCGGATACGATGGCCTGAACATTGGCCAGCCCGCGACCGAGCGCCGCATCGGGAATATCAAAACCGGCCTGCCGTGCATGCACCAGAAAATCAACGGTATAGATGTTCAGCCAATCCGAAGCCCCGTTATCGCCCAGACGCCATAAACCGAACCGGCCGGTTGCGCCCTGACGATCGAGAATCGTGTCGATCGCTCCCTGCACACGCTGAATGACGGCGCGGCTTTCCTTTCCGTCCCTCCCAATCAGGGTCGGATCATTGAAATAGAGCAGGGGCAGGGCCGCAGAGGCTAACTGCTCCGTGCAGCCATACGGATACTGGTACAGCGACCGCAGCAGACCGACGACATCGATTCCGCCGAAACGGTTATAGCCGACGGAAACCGACACACTGCCGGGGGCGAAGCTTTTCTGTGCAAGCGGATCGTAGCTCCATAACTCTCCCGGTGTCTGAATGGCGGTCTGCGCAATGCTGAAGGGGAAATGAGGCTCCCGTACCGCAATCTCGTCATGATGGGTGACATGGAACCCGTTCGGGCCCGTGACCTCGGTCTCCATGGTCAGGATGCCGTCACCACTGGCAGTCAGAGTGAGCGGATCAGCCACGCGATCCCCCGGCTTCAGATCATAGTCCAGCGCATGTTGTGCACTGACCTGGCCGGGCCCCTGAGTCGTGATTTTCACGGTGTAGCGGCCTGCCGCTCCGTCAACATCATGCAGTTGCAACACTGGCTGCGCGACATCGCCCGGTGCCAGAAAACGCGGCAGTGCCAGAGTGACCACCACCGGATCACGCACCGTCAGCGGTGCATCCGCATGACCCAGCGCCTGCGGATCATAGGCCACCGCCATCAGGCGCAATTCACCCTGAAAATCCGGTATGTTCAGTTCAATGGTGGCATTGCCCTTCGCATCCAGCGCCACCGGTCCCCGGAACAGCGCCACGGTCCGGCTGCTGCGCACCGGCAGGGCAGCCCCGCCCAGATCATCATCCCCGCCGCCACCGCCTTCATGCACCGCGCCGACACGGGCATCATCATCCAGCAAGCGACCGTAATCATCGCGCATGGACACGCCCAGACGCTGTTTTGCGGCCAGCGCACCCAGCGGATCCGGCGCGTGAAATTTCGTAATCTGGAGGATACCCTCATCCACTGCGGCCAGCGTGACATACGCGGATTGCGGTGTGTCGCCATTCGACCGAGCGACATGCACCGGCACCTGAATGGACTGACGCGGCAGGGTCTGCTGCGGGGCTTTCATCTCCACGGTCAGGCGATGCGCGGAGGTATCCGTGGCGATCCAGGCAAGCCCCACCGCCCGCACCGGATCATGCGCCCGACGCTTCTGATCCAGCGGCCTGTAGAGCGTCACCAGAACATACGCCCCTGCCCCCCAATCCTCCGCAGCTTTCACATCGACTGTCAGGCCGCCCGCAGGAACCGCAATATCACGGGTTTCCAGCACCCGACTGTTGGCAATGACGATCTCCGCACGACCGGCAAAAGGCGCGTCGATATGCAGCCGGGCTGTCTCTCCTGCTTTCAGAGTGTTTTTATCAGCGGAGACAGCCAGCTTATCGGGACTATCTGCATTCATATCGGTGGAGGATTGCCAGCCGGAAGAAAATCTCATGCTGGTGACAGCCCCGCTGGCCTCATCCGAGACGATCAGCCGGTAGGTGCCCCATGGCAGGGAACGCGCGATTCCAGTCTTGCCGTCCGCAGTGCTGTCCACCGTGCCGGACGCCACCGTGCGATCCACGACATGATAATGATACGTCCAGTGGCTGCCGTTTTCACGCAGCCAGTCCCAGTGCCGCTCCTCCTCCACCAGAGCCCAGTGCAGGCCGGGATGCGCCACCGGTTTGCCATCGGTGGAGAACGTGCCAACCCGGAAACGGGCGGGCGTATCCTCCTTTACCTGATCGCCGGAAAATTCCGGCAGCAAGCCGATCAGAAGGGGTTTTGTCCGCAGCCTGATCTGCTGGCTGGCCTCCACCACCCGCCCGCTCGGCTCCGCCATACCGGCGACGAATGTCGCGATCAGGGGGGAGGCAACAGAATCGGGCAGTTTGGGGGTGACGTCGATTGCCACCTTTCCCGCCGCATCGGCATCAGGCAGTTCGACCGGCGTGGCATTTTGGGCCACGGTCTCATCCACCACACCGAAATGCCAGCCTTTCAGACCGGGTACCGGTTCGGGGTCAGGGGCAAATTCCAGCCGCGCTTCCGCATGCAGCCCGACAGCCGGAGCACCATACAGGAACCGGCCCGTCAGCGTGCCGGTGATATGCTGGGTCGGACCAACTTCTTTCGGCAATCCATCCAGCGTCACCGCAAGCGTCTGCGGCACGAAATCCCTCACCTGCACCTGCAGCGCACCAATCGGCGGTCTGGTGGGATCGGTCAGCGCCTCGATGGTCCAGTTGCCGTGAGAGGATGGGTCAGGCAGCGTAAAATCATGCCGGAAACCGCCAGACGGGCTGGATTTGGCATCCAGCGTGATGCGCTTTGCCTCCATCCCGTTCGGACGGCGCAACACCAGACTCAACGGCATGGCGGCGGCTGCATCCAGCGAACGCTGACGCAACAACGCCATGACATGGATCGTCTCGCCGGGGCGGTAAATGCCGCGATCCGCGTAAAGATAGGCTTCGATCGGGCCGGGAGGCTGCCGCCCGGACACACCGCGGTCAGACAGATCGAAAGGTTGACCTTCCAGACTCTGGACCGCGATATCCCCTTTCTCCCCATGTGCAATCAGCAGTGCTGGCCCAGCCGCTCCGACTCCGGCCAGCAATGGGGCCGCAAAATGCGCTTTGCCGGAGGAATCGGTTTTCGCAGTGGCCAGCACATCCTGCCCGCGCGAGAGTAGATGAAGGGTCAGCCCGGCCTGCGGCATCGCATCAGACAGCGCGCGTGCCACCACAGTCAGCCCATCCTCACCCTGCCATGTGGACAGGCCGGTACGGGTGGCGATCAGCCAGTGCCCCGCAATGCTGCTTTCATACACATCACCATTATCGCTGCTTCCCTCATCACTGCCGGGCAACAGGGAAGCAGCCGGACGATCCGCATTTTCCGCGATGACCAGATACGCGCCAGCCTCTTCCGGCTTGATGATGGAAGGGATCGGGAAGGCCGTTTCAACGGTCGCGTTCTTCTCCGACGCCGCACCGGTTCCGGTCTCCATCGTGCCGGACCAGATTTGTGTCGCATCGCTCTGTAACAGACGGCGGAGGTCCCATACCGAGAAACTCTGTTTGCCGAGATCGATATCACGTCCGTACTGCCCCGTATTCGTCAGTTTGCTGGACAGCAGACGTTCGCCCATACGGAACACCCGGACCCGCACCCGTCGCGTATTCACCGTCTGGATCGTCAGGCCGGAGGAGGTGGCGCGCGACAGGATCCAGCCTTTGCCACCAACTGCAATCATCGGATCGCGATCGGGCATTGTCGCCTTGACGGTAAAGGCACGGCTGGTCTTCTGACCTTTGCTGCCCGTCACACCGGGCAGAACGGTGATGGTATAATCCCGGCCCGGGGACAGGCCATCCACACAAAGACGGTTTGCAGTCACGCGGGTGACGATCCGGGCGGCCGGAGATACTTTCAGAAAGCCGGCTTCATTGGCGCCTGCCTCGGTCGAGAGCTTGTCATCGAATCTCAGGCACAGACCGGAGCGGTCGGCTGTCTGCTCGGGGGCCACACCCCGAAACTGCAACGCCTCCTGCCCAAGGGCAGGGTTTGCGGCCAATCCCGCCAACAGAGCCGCAGTCCAGAATCGTGTTGCAGCCCTGGCAGACATTTTTTCATCCTCCGGTGCTTTCAATCAGAAAGCAGCAAGAAGGATCACAATACAAAATTCAAGACGCAACATTGTGTTTTCGATCTGAAATTGGACCGCGAATTATCCATCCTTACGGAATCAATGGGCCAATACTGAAACCGGCGCCATTTTCACGGCGCCGGTTCTGATCAGAATGATCTGCTTATTTAAAGAATACTGCCGCAGGCCCGCTCGCACGCGGAGGACCAGGCGGTGGCCCCGGGGGAGGTCCGGGCGGCGGACCGGGCCGTGGTCTCGGCGGTGGTGGACCCGGAGGAGGGGGAGGAGGCGGGCCGCCCCAGCGGCGGCCGCCTCCCCAATAAGGCCCACTCCAGTAGGGGTTGCCGTAATAACCGGGATACCCGCCGCCCCAGTAAGGGCCGCCGTACCCACCCCCGTAGCCACCAAAGCCCCCTACATCCGAGCAAGCTCCCACCACCAGCACAGAGGAGAGGAGCAGGCAACGTGTCATCCAGCGAAGAGCGATACGATGAATCATGACACCTTTAGACACCTATAAAGTGGCCAGATCATGGCGGCGGGGCGTGAGGATTCCAACGTTTACCGATCGTAAAGTTTCCAGGCTGAGATACCCCTTTTCTGCATGCACAAAAATGTATGAGAGCAATCAGGGAGGAGGATCAGCCGGTCTTCCCGGCGGAAGAGCCGGTGCCCCCGTCAAGTTCCTGACTCCAGGGGCATATGGATCAATCCCGTAAGGACCGCTGGCATTGCCCGGCTTATAGCCGGCTCCTTCATATCCTTCATTCTGCGCACATCCGGCCAACATCAGACCGAAGGCCAGCAGCAGAAAAGAACGACGGACGACACCATCACGGCATAAACGCATCCCTATCATAGCAGAGTTTCCGCCTGACGCCGCACGGCGGGATGGTCGATTTTGCCGCTGCCCATCAGGGGCAGCGCATCCACCGTCATGATCACCGCCGGGACCATCATTTCAGAGGCACCGGCGGCCCTGGCATGGGCCAGAAACGCCTGTTTGGACGCATCAGCCTGCGTGGTCAGCATCACAATCCTCTCCCCCTTGCGGCCATCCGGCAAAGACGTCGCGGCCGACATTGCATCCGGCCAGAGATCGGAGGCAAGAGCCTCCACCGCCGCCAGTGAGATCATTTCTCCGCCCAGCTTCGCAAAACGTTTGGCGCGCCCCTGAATGGTGACGAAACCGTCCGCGCCGATGGTGACGATATCACCCGTATCGTGCCAGCCATCCGGTGGGGGCTCAATGACGCCCGGTGCATCGGTGCGCAGATAACCCAGCATCACATTCGGTCCCCGCACCCACAGACGCCCCCCCGTTTCAACCCCTGGCACCGGCTCCAGACGCGGCACGATCCCCGGCAGCAGACGCCCGACCGTGCCGTAACGATTATGCATCGGCGTGTTCAGGGCCAGCACCGGTGAGGTCTCCGTCACGCCATACCCCTCCAGCACACGCACGCCGAATTTTTCCTCATAGACATGGCGGGTCACCGCTTTCACTGGCTCCGCCCCTGCCACGACATAACGCAGGGCGCGCATATCATAGGGATGCGCCATACGCGCATAGCCCATCAGAAACGTGTCCGTGCCCAGCAGGATGGTCGCATTGGTGGCGTAAATCAGCTCCGGCACGATGCGGTAGTGCAGGGGCGAGGGATACAGATAGCTCGGCACCCCGAAAGACAACGGCAGGACCAGTCCCGCCATCAACCCGAAAGAGTGAAATACGGGCAGCACATTGAACACCTTGTCCTGCCGACCGAAATCAATCACCGCAGCCGTCTGTGCGGAATTCGCCAGAATATTCCGGTGGCTGATCACAACGCCCTTCGGTGTCCCCTCCGAACCGGAGGTAAACAGAATGGCCGCCGGCGCATCAGGGTTCCGACCCGGCACCAACGCCCGGGATTTGGTCAGAAGCCCGCGGATCTTTTCCCCTTTGCTCAGACCGGCCCGCACATCTTCCAGATAGACGATGCGCTGACTGGCAGAAAGGGCCTCGATCACCGGCTCCAGCGCCGCCTTGCTGATGAAAGCGCGAGAAGTAATCACTGTTTTCACCTGCGCAGCCTGACAAGCCGCCAGCAGATTGGCCGCGCCCGCCGTGAAATTCAGCATCGCCGGAATCCGGCGGGCCGATTGCAGCGCGAAAAACGTCACCGCGGTGGCATTGGCGTTTGGCAACAGAACACCCAGCGCCTCATCCGGTCCGGCATACACACTCAGCGCACGGCCCAGCACCGCCGCACCTGTCATCAGGCGGCTGTAGGTCAGCGGACCGGTGACCGGATCCTCAATCGCCACGCGCCGCCAGCCATGCAGGCGGGCCGCCTGTCGCACCGCATCGAACAGCGTGTGATCGACCGGGGTCGTGCGCCAGATGAGATCGGTCATCACATCATTCAGCGCACGGCCCGCAACCTCCCTGCGACGACGACCGATCAGACCGGCGGGGACTTCCAGACGTTGCGGCGCCAGCGCCGTGACCCGTACCTTGGGGAAGAGGCGACGCGGTGCCTGTTTCCGGTTGAGGCGACTGAACGGTGTGTATTCCAGACCGCTGAGACGGACCGGAATAACGTCCGCCTCGCTCCGTTCCGCGATCATCGCCGCGCCGTCATAGACCTTCATCAGGCTGCCGGTGACGGTGATACGGCCCTCCGGGAAGATAATCAGCGGATCGCCCGCTTTTACGGCGTTGATCAGCGTGCGGGTGGCAAACGGCTTCGCTGGCTCGATCGGCAGCGCGCGCACGAAACGCAGGAAAGGCCGCACCCAAAATTTTTCAGACACGGAGCGATCAATCGCGAAAACCGGCTCCTGTTCCAGCAAGGCCAGAGACAGCACGGCGTCCAGCCAGCTGACATGGTTCAGCGCGATCACAGTACGCGGACCGGTGCGGGACAGATATTCGGCCCCCTGCAACTCGACCCGGTAGACGATGCGAAACAACAGCCAGATGGCATCCCGCAGCGCATTGGTGGGCAGAAATGCCAGAGCCAGACCAGCCACCCCCAGACTGGCCATGCCGAGCAGTCCGAACAGCATACCACTGCCCAAACCCATCAGTTGCAGCACCGCCACCAGCAGACCGCCAGCGACCATACCACCCGCCGAGATGATATTCGCGGCCGCCACCACCCGGGCGCGCTCGGATTCAGCAGCCCATGCCTGCAAGGCGGAAAAAGACGGCACGGCAATCAGACCAGCCGACACCGCCAGCAGGACCAGATCAACCATCACATGCGGCACGCCGGGCTGGTGCAGGAACATTCCGAGCGGCAGATCATACCCGGTACCCGCCGGGACATGCGCAATCACCCGCCACAGATCGAGACCGGCCAGCCCTTGCAAAACCGCCCCCAGCACCGAAGGCAGCAGCGCGATCCGTCCCCCACCCAATGCCGCCGCCAGAAAGGAGCCGAGCGCCACACCAATGGAGAACACCGTCAGCGCCAGCGTCACCGCCAGTTCATTGCCATGCAGCACGGATTTCACCAGCGGCCCCAGCAACGACAGGGCCACAGCCCCCGATACCCAGAACCATGCAGCAATCAATGCAGTCCGCCACAGCCGCTTTTCTTCCCACAACTGACACAGCAGGGAACCGGTGGAGGCCAGAATATTAGCGCGGACCCGAAGGCCCGGTACAGCAACACCGGTCGCCGGAATACGCCGCGCAAACAGGAAGGAAAGCACGGCAAACAGCGTCACCACCACGGCGAACACCGCAGGGGGCGCCCCCCTTGCCGCCAGTCCGCCCGCAACAGTTCCCAGCAGGATAGAAACGAAAGTCGCCGCCTCGATCAGCGCATTCGCAGCCCCCAGACGGGTCTGGGGCAAATGATCCGGCAGGATGGCGTATTTCACCGGCCCGAACAGGGCAGACAAAGTGCCGAAACAGAACAGCGCCAGAAACAGCAATGGCAAAGAGTGCAGCAGAAATCCTGTCACGGCCAGAATTGCCGCCGGAATTTCTGCCGCCTTCAGCCATGTGGCGACGCGGGCCTTGTCATGCCCATCCGCCAGCTCTCCCGCCAGACCGGACAGCAGAAAAAAGGGCGCGATAAACACCGCGCCCGCCAAAGTGACCAGAGCTTCCCCACCATGCCAGGCACCCTGATGACCACCGACACCCCAGAGAATCAGGAAAACCAGCGCATTCTTCAGAAAATTATCATTGAACGCCGCAAAGAACTGACACCAGAACAGCGGTGCAAACGCCCGCTCGGCCAGCAACGGACGCCGCTCGGGCGGGCGCTCCATGGTCATCTCCTATAACAGGGGCTAAGGCACGGAAGCTTTATTCGAGTTCGAGAGTGCTCGTAGGCAACGGACGGGCCCGCCGATTTTCATCAATGGCGACAAACACGAACACGGCCCGCGTCACCTTGCGGTAATCTTCCGCAACGCGCGGGCGTCGCCACGCCTCCACCGCAATCCGCATCGAACTGCGACCGGTGGAGAGCAGCTTCGCATACAGGCTGACCTCATCTCCCACCACCACCGGAGCCAGAAAGGCGATCGAGTCGACAGCGACCGTGACGCAGCGGCCCCGCGCATAGCGTGTGGCCACATTTCCGGCTGCCATATCCATCAGCGACATCAGCCAGCCGCCGAAAATATCACCTGCCGGATTCGTATCCGCCGGCATGGCGATGGTACGGATCATGGGCGGCTCGGTGGGCGGGCCTTCACCTTCGGACAGTTCAGGATCCTCAGCATGAGAGGAAGAGGTTAAGTCTGGATCGGACATTCGAACCTTCGCTTTTTCCGGCATCACCTGATGAGGGATCAGGAACAGGGAAGCCCCGTTCTCCTGACCGGTTTATTCGCTCCTATCCTGTTGCATCGCTTCATGCCGGTCCATAGTCAGGGCAGCACGAAATCCTTTAAAGGTCACCTGCCTGACAGGCAGCGTGACGGCAAGGCCGGGCAATTCCACATCCGGTCCAGTGATGAGAACGGCAGCATGACCGATACAGCGACCTCTTCCCAGCCAGACAGCTCTATCCCGGCAGCCCTCCCTGCACTGGATGACAGGCTGGCAGCTGCCATTTTCCGGGAGGGGCGAACCTTTGACCGCTGGAAACCCCAGCCGGTCAGTGATGAAACCCTGCGCGCCGTCTATGATCTGGCCCGGCTCGGCCCGACATCCGGCAATTCCTGTCCGGCCCGGTTCGTTTTCATCCGCCATCCGGAAGCGAAGCAGAAGCTGCGCTCCGCCCTGTCCGGCGGGAATGTCGAAAAGACCATGCAGGCGCCCGTCACGGTCATCGTCGCGCATGATCCGTTATTTTACGATAAACTGCCGCATTTGTGGCCTTATGAGGATGCCCGCGACTGGTTCGTGCATAATGCGGCGCTGGCCGAAGAAACCGCGATCCGGAATGCCACCCTGCAAGGGGCTTATCTGCTGCTGGCTGCCCGTACAATCGGGCTGGATGCCGGCCCCATGTCTGGCTTCGACCGGGCGAAGGTCGATTCCGCTTTTCTGATGCCGCAGGGTTGGCGCAGCGAATTTCTGATCAATCTCGGCTATGGCGATCCTGAAGACCTCCCTCCCCGCGCACCGCGTCTGACATTCGAGGAAGCCTGCGAGATCCTGTAATCCTCGTTTTTTTGAAGGGCCTACAGGGACACCGCACTGTCCTGATGGGGCGGAGGGGTCTGAAAAGCGGATGAGGCCAGCCCGATACCTGAATCCCCCACGCCTGAATCCCCGGCACCTGTGTCATTGTCTCTGGGCAGCATCCCGGTCGGTGATTTCTCCCACACGGGAAGCCAAAAGGCGAAAATGCTGCCTTTCCCCTGCTCGCTCTCGATGAACAACTGGCCACGATGACGGTTGACGATGTGCTTGACGATCGCCAGGCCCAGCCCGGTGCCGCTGGCCGCACGGGACCGTGCCTTGTCCACCCGGTAGAATCGCTCCGTCAGGCGCGGCAGGTGCATGCGTGAAATACCGGGACCATCATCCCTGACCTTCACCAGCACACCACGCCGTTTCAGGCCGTAAGCATTCAGGGAAACATCCTGCTCAGGCTGGGCAGTCGAAATGCCCGTCTCCAGGCCGGTCTCGATGGCGGTCATCGTGACCTCTCCGCCGTCACGCCCGTATTTGATCGCGTTGTCCAAAAGATTCTGCAAAACCTGCGTCAACTGATCCGCATCCCCGGCCACTTTCGGCAGAGGCGGCAGGTTCAGTTGCAACCGCATGTTCCGTTCCTGAAGGCGTGGCTCGAACGCCTCGATCTGACGTTCGATCAGCTCATTCAGCATGACCGGGCGGTCCGGGCGCTGGTGCTCCATCAATTCGATCCGCGACAGGCTGAGCAGATCATCGATCAGCCGGTTCATCCGCTCGGCCTGCTCTGCCATGATGCCCAGGAAACGGGCCTGGGCTGGAAGATCTTCGGCGGCGGGGCCACGCAAGGTCTCGATAAAACCGATCAGGCTGGCAAGCGGTGTACGCAACTCATGGCTGGCATTGGCGACGAAATCGGCTCGCATCCGCTCCACCGCCGCCTCCCTTGAGCGGTCCGACAGAACCAGCAGGGCATTACCCGTTTTCTGAAGATCAGGCTCCAGATGCAGGATTGTCGCCTCGACCTCCCGCTGCATCGGCGCAGCCAGCACGATCCGGGCATTCTGGCGGATGCGGGTTTCGTACGCTTTCGTCACCGCCGCCTGAATGCCAGGATGACGCAGCACAGCCGGAAGATCGCGGCCAAAAGTCGTGCGGGCCGCCTCGTTACGGCGCGCAGGCATGCGACGCTCGTCCAGAATGATCAGCGGATCGGGCAGTTTTTCAACAATCGTTTCGTTCAGCAGGGCGCGATCATCGGCTGCCGCAACCTGAAGCGCAAAAGCGCCGGTCACGCGGCGGGTTTCCGCTTTCAACCAGTGCGGCGCCCCCCATGTCACCCGCCCATCATGCGGCGCATCCGCCTTCATGCCGTCACCCGCACGAAGAGCAGTATACAATTCTCTCAATTCGATGACCCGCAATGAAGCTGCCAACAGCGCCAATGCCACGATGATCGACGCGGTGATCGCACATTCCCGCCATGCCAGAAGCTGAAACGCGGCCAGTGCGCCCAGCAGCAGCAGGAAGGGCAGACTCAGCCGCACGGCCGTCTGCCAGAACAACGTCATGCCCGGCGGTTTGATCGCCGGAGGGGGGGGAGGAAAAGTCAGGGGCACGGAGGCAGGCTCAATGAAAACAGGGCGTCAGCCTAACTCAGTTACGCTCCGGGCGGCAGTCACACCGTGTGACACTTCAAACACAATGAAACCAGCGCCCGGCTCTGTCATCAGCTTCCGGCAGAGTTCAGCTTCTGCGGAGCAGGTTCAATCATTTTGGGACTGCCCGACTCTATCTCATACAACGCCAGCCCGCGGCTGACCTTTCCATCCGGATGCAGCACCAGCACCCCATCCACGCCCGCAAACCCGGCCGGTCGGGTCAGGCTGTCCACCGACACGCTGCCTTCACTGGCAATGACCCGCGCGATGGAGGCGGCATCATAGGCCAAATCCTGCAAAGCCAGCGGTGCCGAGCCATATTTTGCCTGATAACGCTGCACATAATCAGTGCGCGTGGCCTGATCAGGGGCCGCATACCATGCTCCGTTCAGCGTATTGCCAGCCCCCGCACGGGCACGTTCCGATGACCACAAGGCAGGCCCCATGATACGCACCGTCGGGGTGTTGATATCATAATAGGGCAACAGACTGCCGATCTCGGCCAGACGGGTTCCGACATCTGCAAGCAACAGCGCATCGAAAGGCGGCGGCGGAACGGAGCTGCGCGACAACTCTGCTGCCAGTTTGCGATCACCGCTCTTTTTGGCCGCACGGATTTTTTGCTCCAGTGGCCCGCGACGGCTGGCATAACCGGACAGGTCACGCACGGTGGCGTTCATGGCCTCCATCCCGCCGGAGTAATGCCGCACCGTGGCATCCGGCGCAAACTGCACCAGCGCCCGGCCCATGGCAGAGCCCAGCTCGGTATTCGGCAGCAGAGCTGCAATACGGGTCCTGCCCTGTGCGCGTGCGGCCTGCACCAGCCGCTCTACCTGCTGATCCGGGGTCAGCCCCATCACCCATACACCGGGCTGGGCCTGGGACGGGCTGGAGGTAAAGGCGAGGACGGGTATCCCGGCCTGCCGGGCGGGCGCTGCCGCCGCGCCGGTTTCAGCCGCGCTGAACGGGCCGAGAATCATGTAGGCACCGCCCGCTACCGCTGCCTGGGCTGCCTGTGCCGCACCGTTGGGCGTGCCATGCGTATCAATCGGCTCCAGACGCGGGGAACCGGGGACATCAAGCGCCAGCTGCGCCGCCTTGAGCATCGCCTGCCCGCGCGGAGCCTCGGGACCGGAGAGCGGCAACAGAATCGCCAGATGGTCCAGTTTACCGTTACCCTGCCCTGCGCTACCGCTGAGACGGAATGGGCCGCTACCCCCTGAAAGGGTGTTCGAGCACCCCGCCAGTGCCAGACTGGCCACGAGGAGAGACAATGTCCGACGCCGCATGCGATCCCCTTTCCACCGGTACATCTCTGCCCGATGCCCACATCCGGCAGGCAAACGCAGAGAACCCGGCCATTGTTGCACAACCCGCCCGAACGACGGAACAGGACGATCCGGACGAACAGGCCCGTGCTCTTCCCGCTGGTCTTGCGCCTTCCGGTCTTGTGCTCGTCTCCACGCCGATCGGCAACCTTCAGGACATGTCGACACGTGGCATTGAGACACTCAGACACGCCGATATGATCCTGTGCGAGGATACCCGCACCACCACCCGCCTCTGCACTGCTTTCGGCATCAACCGCCGTCTGGAAGCCCTGCATGAGCATAATGAGGAAGCCCGGATTCCCGCCCTGCTGGGCATGATGCGGGCCGGGAAGCGGCTGGCGCTCGTCTCCGATGCCGGCACACCGCTGGTCTCCGATCCCGGATTCCGGCTGGTGCGTGCCGCCCTTGCCGAAGGGCTTCCGGTAACCGGCATTCCGGGCGCCAATGCGGCCCTGCTGGCCCTGACCCTGTCCGGCCTGCCGCCGCATCCCTTCCTGTTCCTGGGCTTCCCCGCCCCGAAGGAGGCCGCGCGACGCACCGGCTTTACCAGCTTACGGGCGGCAGAGGCAGCCGGGCTGAGCACCACCATGATCTGGCACGAGGCTCCTCACAGGCTGGCAGCCTGCCTGCATGACATGCTGGCCGTTTTCGGGGATCGCCCCGCCGCCGTCGCGCGGGAACTGACCAAGCGGTTCGAGGAAGTCCGACGCGGCTCTCTCTCCGACCTGACCCGGCATTATCAGGCCCATGAAGCACGCGGCGAGATCACCGTGCTGCTCGGCCCCGCCCCGGCAGAACAGGCCACGGCGCAGGATCTGGATACCGCCCTGTTGCAGGCGCTGGAAACCCACAGCGTCAAGGATGCGGCCGCCCTGGTGGCAACCGCCATCGCCATGCCGCGCAAACAGGTTTATGCGCGCGCCTTGCAGCTTCAGCAGCAGTCGAAATGATCCGGTGAGGACAGGGAGGGGAGTGGTGTCCCCGGCGGGATTCGAACCCACGGCCCCAGGATTAGGAATCCTGTGCTCTATCCTGCTGAGCTACGGAGACACTGCTTCTCATCATACCCGATCCTGAAATTCTTGCTACCCCGTGCCGCCCCGGCCCGCACTCGGACAGCGCCGTCTTGACTTCGTCGAGCGAGCGCCGATGCTCCTGATATGGACCCGCAAACGCTGCATCATTCCCTGCTGACTTTCGACAGCCATATCGACATCCCATGGCCGGACGGGCCGGGAGCGTTCGAGGACAGCCCGAGGCGGCATGTCGATATTCCCAAAATGGAGCGCGGCTCGCTCTCCGCCGGATGTCTGGTGGCCTATGTGCCGCAGGGGCCGCGCACCGATGAAGGCCGCAGCGCTGCCCGCGACCGCGCCATGGCCATGCTGGAAACGATCCGGCGAATCGGCGAAGAGGCTGCCTCCCACGGTAAATCCGTGCGCGTGGTCGATACCGCCGACGCCATCGAAGCGGCCCATCGCGACAAGGCCATCGCCATTCTTCCGGCGGTCGAGAACGGCTATGCCATGGGCACCGATCTGACCGTGCTGGACCGGTTCCGTGCTTTGGGGGCGCGGTATCTGACCCTGACCCATAACGGCCATAACGACATTGCCGACTCAGCCCGCCCCATTCCGGCACTGGGTGATGACGGGCCGGAGCATCATGGCCTGTCCGCACTGGGGCGGGACGTCATCCAGCGCCTCAACCGGCTTGGGATGCTGGTCGATGTCAGCCATGCCTCGAAAGAGACCATGATTCAGGCGGCCGATCTTTCCACCACGCCGGTCGTGGCCACACATTCCTGTGTCCGGGCGCTGTGCGATCATCCGCGCAATCTCGATGACGAACAGCTCGATGTGCTGAAAAGCACGGGGGGGCTGATCCAGATCACCGCCATGGACGGATTCCTGCGCAAGGGGGGCACGCTGGAAACGGTCAGCGTCGCGGATTTTGTCGATCACATTGATTATGTGGTGCGCCGCATCGGCATCGCGCATGTCGGCATTTCCTCCGACTTTGATGGCGGCGGAGAAATCACCGGCTGGCGAAATGCAGCGGACAGCCCGAACCTGACCGCCGAACTGGTGAAGCGCGGCTATGATGAAGCCGCCATCCAGGCATTCTGGGGTGGCAATTTCCTGCGTCTGTTACGAATCGCGGAGCAGCGTGCGGGCTGAACGGATTGTAACGCTGCTCCTGAATTCATGGTGAATCAGATCGGGGCGGCTGGCCCTCCCGTGCCAACCGCCCCGACAGCAAGGGGAAACCATGCCACACCTCGCTTTCCCCTCGCCTCCAGACGACACGCCAACCCCTTTATGGCAGGCCGTCCGGGCGTTCCCTTCCGCCGAGCAGGGGGCTTTGCGGAACAGAACATCTCCCTATCAATCTGTTCCTTCCTTCCGAACGGGACGAAAACCGGTCTGATGACCGATGTACCGGCGGGGGCCAGCACCGTTCGGATGGATGGAACATCGCCCACAGTCTTATCAGTCGCCCTCCGGAAACAGCGATTGATAATGATTCGCATTTAAAGATGAGAATGAGTCTCGTCAAGCCTCTTTTTTCAGGCGCCCTTATTTCGTGCCGAACAGGCGATCCCCCGCATCACCAAGGCCGGGCCGGATATAGCCATTCGCATCCAGCTCCCGATCCAGCCCGACGGTAACGATCTCGATATCCGGATGGTTGGAGGCCAGATGACGCACCCCTTCCGGCACTGCCAGCAGGCACAGGAAAACGATCTGTACCGCTCCGGCCTGTTTCAACCGCGTGATCGCCGTTACCGCCGACCCTCCGGTGGCAAGCATCGGATCAACCACCACCACCAGCCGCTCGGCAATATCGGCGGGGAGTTTCAGATAATACTCCACCGGCATCAGCGTCGCCTCATCACGATACAGACCGACATGGCCGACCCGGGCAGCGGGGATCAGCTCAAGCAATCCATCCAGAAGCCCGTTGCCAGCCCGGAGAATCGAGACCAGACACAATTTCTTGCCAGTCAGAACCGGGGACCGCATCTTCTCCAGCGGCGTTTCAATCTCGATATCCTCGACAGGCAGGGCGCGCGTGACCTCATACCCCATCAACAGGCTCATCTCCCGCACCAGACGGCGGAATTCCCCGGTGGACGTGTCATGACGCCGCAGCAAGGTCAGCTTGTGCTGCAACAGCGGGTGACGCAGCACTGTCAGAGTTGGGAAGGTCTCATCTGTCCGGTCCATGTACCCTGCCCCGCTGCTTTCACCGCATCGTGGCATGTCTGTATGGCCGGGCGCCAGACAGGAAGCGAACAGAATCACGATGGCAGATGATGGTCCTGCCATACCCGGCATCGTTCTGGCCGGTGGTCTGGCCCGCAGAATGGGCGGTGGCGACAAGGGTCTGTGCCTGCTTCATGGCCGTCCGCTGCTGGCCCATATCTGCGCCCGCATCCGACCTCAGGTGACCATGCTGGCCCTGAATGCCAATGGCGATCCCTCCCGTCTGACGCAGGTTCTGAGCCGTGAGCCGGATTATTCGGCATGGGCGCCGGCCGCAATCCTGCACGACCAGATCCCGGACTTTCCCGGTCCCTTGGCGGGTGTGCTGGCAGGATTGGCATGGGCCGAGTCGCATGGTTTCACCCATATGCTGAGTGTACCAGGCGATACGCCCTACCTGCCGCCCGATCTGGTCCACCGCCTTTGGATTGCCCGGCAGAGCCTGACCGAAACCTCACAGGAAGCAGCCGGAACCGCTATCGCCCTTGCCCGTTCCGGGGACCGCACCCATCCTGTCATCGGCATCTGGCCAGTCATGCTGAAAGATGCCCTGTCGCAGGCGCTGCACAATGGCATGCGGCGCATCGGCCAGTTCACTGCCGCTTTTCCGGTGGCTCATGCCCAATGGGCCATGACCGACGCAGGTGATCCATTCATCAATATCAATACTCCAGCCGATCTGGACCATGCCCGGCTTGCAGGAGCAGCCTTCCCGTCATGACCGACCTCTCTTACGATCCGCAGACCTTGCTGGACCCGGAAGCGGCCGGATTTCTGGCCCGTATGCAGCAACCGGACCGGCCACACCTGCACACAATGCCACCGGAACAGGCACGGGCGATCTATGATCGCGGTCAGTTGCATCTGAACCCGGACCCGCCGCCAATTGCCGAGCGCCACGACCTGGCCTGCCCGGTGGAAGGGGGCGAGATCATCTTGCGGCTTTACCGCAATGCACCGCCCTCTCCGGAAGGCGATCCCGTATTCGTTTTCTTCCATGGCGGAGGCTGGGTGCTCGGCACGCTGGACACGCATGACGTGCCCTGTCGCCAGATTGCCATTGCCGCCGGAATCACCGTTATTTCAGTCGGGTATCGCCTGGCGCCGGAGCATAAATTCCCGACCGCGGTCAATGATGCCATCGCCGCCTGCCAGTGGATCGCACACAATGCCGCGATGCTGGGCATCGACCCGGCGCACATCGCGGTCGGCGGTGACAGTGCCGGTGGCAATCTTGCGGCTGTGCTCTGTCTGACGGCACGGGACCAGCCCATCCTGCCCCATCCGATCCGCCAGCAGATCCTGCTCTATCCCAGCACGGATATGAGAGGACGGCAGGCCAGTCACACCCTGTTCGGACAGGGATTTGGCCTGACCTCCGACACAATGCGATATTTCCTGACGCATTACCTCAGCTCACCGCACGATATACGGGACTGGCGCGCCTCTCCATTGCTGGCACCACGCCATGATGCCCTGCCGGAAGCCCTGATCATCACCAGCGGTTGCGACCCGCTGCGTGATGAGGGGGAAGACTATGCCATCAAACTGCGCGAAGCCGGGGTGGCAGTCTCGATGCAGCGTCTGGAAGGGCAGATCCATGGCTTCCTGACCATTGGCCGCTATTTATCCGCAGCCGGGGACACCATCGCCACGATCGCGGATTGTCTGCGTCGGCTTCAGGGGAAAAAGCCTACTCCGTTCACGACATCCTCCCCGGTCAGCCAGGGATAGTAGTCGTTGAACCCGGAATAGGTCGGCATGCCCCCTCCCATCATCATGGGGGAGACCATGGCGGGAGACGGGGTGGGCTGAGCAGAAGCGGCAGGCTGCTGACTGGCCGCCTTGGCCTTCATCATGGCGGCGACATATCCGGCGGCCATGAGCACATTGCCGTGCTCCTGCATGCAGGTGAGATAATCCGGATAGGAATAAGTCCGCTTTGGTTCAGAAGCCGGCAGCCGGGCCAGCAAAGCCGGATCACCCGCCTTGTCGCGGCAGCTTTTGCCATCACTGCGATACTCTGCCAGCGATTTATACGGTCCCGGCAGAGCCACCAGCGGATTGCGGGGCGGTCTGGAATGTGTCGAGCATCCGCTCACCGCCATCATGACGGCCAGCCCGGCCAGAGAACCAATCCGCCTTCCATCCCGTTTCATCCGCGCATCCTTCATCCCGTCCTGCCTCCTTGAACCGCTTTTTCGCGCGACAGGAAAGGCGCGACTAGCGTAGACCCACCCCTGTCCGATTGCCACCTGCGGTCGCGGCGGAGCAAGCAGCCCCTGCCAACAGGGACCGCCCCCCGATGATCCCGCCCTGAAACGGAGACATGTTTTGTCCGATATCGGTAGCCCGTTCGACCACAAGGAAACGCCGCGCCTCATGGAAGATGCCGGCCGCGCCATGCCCGGGCTGATGGCCCATGCCCTGCGCGTCATCATCTGGGGCACATTGCACTTCTTCCTGTCGCTGATCGAGCAGATCGCAGCCCTGTTCGCACCATTGCTGCTGGTTGTCGGCGGTATCTGGCTGGCGGTCAGGCACGCCGCAGGAATGGTCAACGTGCAGGAAGAGCATGTGCAGGAAGCCATCAGTCAGGCCACATCCGTTCTCGGCCATGATGTCATCATCGCCGGTCATACACTGTCACCGTTGGGACTGATTATTGACGGGCTGATTCTGGTTGCAATCGCTGCCGCCTGTCACACATTGGGGCTGGTACTGGTCAACGAAATGTATGCAGACAAATGAAGCAGCTTTCCCGCCTTTTCATTCTTGCCCTGCTGACACTGACTCTGTTCGGACTGACCGCCTGCCATACCGGGCGCTTCCAAAGCCAGGACGGTCGGATTCGGGGTGGCTATGTCAGCGGCGGTATTGGACCGGGATTCTGACTTCGTTTTATCGATAAAAATTATAAATCATATAATAAGATTTTTTTAAATTTCCATTGACGGTGCCGTGCAGCCTTCACACAGTAAGGCTGTCTGATGACGGCGTGCGGGAGAGTGCTTTCCCTCCTCACGGAGAATGGCCGCCGAAGGAGCAACCCCCCGGGAACCTCTCAGGCCCATGAACCGCACGCTCAGGACACTCTGGAGAGAGGCCCGGCAGGGTCCGCCGAAGGGGAAATCCGGCTTTTTGCGGAAACGCCAGCCGGATGACGCTCTCAGGCACCAAGACAGACGGGGGCGACGGGCACGCAGAGACACGTGACCGGTCGCGTTCCCAATCTTGTCGAGGAACCGGATCACGATGAACGCGATCACCCTTTCCACCCGATCCATTCTGCCCTCCGGCCTTCAGATTGCGCCGGTTCTGCACCGCTTTGTGGAAGATGAAGCGATGCCCGGAACGGGCATCACGGCCGAGGCATTCTGGGCCGCACTCGCCGCCGCCCTGCGCACATTGACCCCCGCAAACGCCGCCCTGCTTGAGCGACGGAATGCGTTGCAGGCCGAGATCAACCAGTGGCACCACACCCATGCCCTGCCACAATCCGGCGTCAGCGCTGCACTGGCGGCACAATCCGACGCCTACCGCGCGTTTCTGCATGAAATCGGCTATCTGCTGCCGCCACCGGCCGCGTTTCAGGTCGATACCGCACAGGTGGATGATGAGATCGCCCATATCGCCGGGCCGCAGCTTGTCGTTCCGGTGAACAATGCACGGTATGCTCTGAATGCCGCCAATGCGCGTTGGGGCAGCCTGTATGATGCGCTGTACGGCACAGATGCCGTCGGACGTCAGCAAAGCGCGACGCGCGGCTATGATGAAGCACGCGGAGCCGAGGTGATAAGACATGGCCGCGCCGTGCTGGACATCGCAGCCCCTCTGGCCGAAGGCAGCCATGCCGATGCCATGCTCTATGCGGTGCATAATGGCAAGTTACGGATCGCGCTGGCCAACGGACATGTGACCGGGCTGTGCGATGAGTCCGGATTCTGCGGATATACCGGCGCGCCTGATGCACCGCGCAGTATTCTGCTGGTCCGGCACGGACTGCATCTGGAAATCCTGTTCGATCGCGACCATCGCGTCGGTCGCAATGATAAAGCCGGTATTGCCGATCTGCTTCTAGAATCTGCCCTGTCCACCATCATGGATGCGGAAGACTCTGTCGCGGCAGTGGATGCGGAGGACAAGGTCGAGGTCTATCGCAACTGGCTGGGTCTGATGCGCGGCGACCTGACCGTCCGGTTCGAGAAAAACGGTGCCTCCGTCGCGCGTAGCCTGCATCCGGACCGGGTTTACACCGCTCCGGACGGTGGCAGCAGCCTGACATTGCCCGGCCGGTCCCTGCTGCTGATCCGCAATGTCGGCCATCACATGATGACCGATGCCGTCACGCTGGACGGGGCAGAGGTGCCGGAGACCATTCTGGATGCATTCATCACCAGCCTGATCGCACTGCATGATCTGCGCGGGCAGCCCGGCAGGCACATCACCAACAGCCGGAGCGGCAGCCTGTATATCGTCAAGCCGAAAATGCACGGACCGGATGAGGTGGCCTGGGCAGGGCGGTTGTTCAGCGCGGTGGAAGATGCACTGAATCTGCCCCGCAACACCATCAAGATGGGCATCATGGATGAGGAACGCCGGACCAGCCTCAATCTGGCGCGTTGTATCGAAGCAGTCCGCAGCCGGGTGTTTTTCATCAACACCGGTTTCCTGGACCGCACCGGAGACGAAATCCATACCAGCATGGAAGCCGGTCCCATGCTGCGCAAGAACGACATGAAGCAGACTGCGTGGTTCACGGCTTATGAAAACGGCAATGTGGATACCGGGCTGGCCTGTGGTCTGCCCGGCCATGCCCAGATCGGCAAAGGCATGTGGGCCGCCCCCGACAACATGGCGGCGATGCTGGCCGAGAAAATCGACCACCAGCGCGCCGGAGCCAATACTGCCTGGGTTCCCTCCCCCACCGCCGCCACGCTGCACGCGCTGCATTATCACCAGATCGACGTGGCCCAACGGCAGGCCGCCATTGCCAGAGAAGGGGCCCGCACCTCCCTGCACGCCCTGCTGACCCTGCCATTGCTGGATGAGGCGGGAAAACTCACGGCTCAGGAAATCAGGGACGAGCTGGACAACAATGTTCAGGGTATTCTGGGCTATGTCGTCCGCTGGGTGGATCAGGGGATCGGCTGCTCCAAAGTGCCGAATATTTACAATGTCGGCCTGATGGAGGACCGCGCCACGCTGCGTATTTCCGCCCAGCACATCGCCAACTGGCTGCGCCATGGCGTGGTGAGCCGGGAACAGGTCGAGGAAACACTGCGCCGCATGGCCGTGGTGGTGGATGGACAGAATGCGGGCGACCCCGCCTATCGACCCATCGCACCCGCCTTCGATGGTCCAGCCTTTCTAGCCGCGCGGGATCTGATCTTCGCTGGCACTGAGCAGCCGAATGGCTATACCGAATTCGTGCTGCATCGTCGCCGTCGGGAGGCCAAAGCCGGGGCCTGAACAGCGTTCCGATCATCCCGGTTCATGATGAGCCGGGATGATCCCCCGTAACTGCCAGCGTCTATCCCCCGCATTCATCTCAACACGCGAGAGCGGCGCAATGTCGATCCTCCAGAATGCATCGGCCGGCGCAGCCAGCGCGTGGATGACAGCAGCCCGCATCACGGCAGCATGCGTCACCGCCATGACATACCCATCTGAATGATCGGCCACGCCATCCAGCCACGCAGATACACGGCTGAGCAGAGCGGAGATCGACTCCCCGCCATGCGGCGCTGCATCAGGGTCTTTGATCCATGTCTGGACCGCCGACGGCATGGACTGCGCACAATCAGCCATGGTTCTGCCGCGCCATGCGCCGTAATCCAGATCCGCCAGCGCCGCTGTTATCTCCGTCCGCCCGGCCCGTTCAGGCAGGTGCAAAGCCTCCGCCGTCTGCTGCACCCTTGATGCGGGGGAAAGGAACAGGTGAGCCATTTTGGCAGGCAGAGAGGAATTCCATGTGGCCAGACGCTGTCTTTCCCGCTCCCTGATCGGCTCATCGTGTGGAAACCGCGCCTGACGGGTAGCTTCGGTGGCTGCATGACACAGCAGGATCAGACGAAGCGTCACAGCCTTCTCCCCTTCGCAAAACACGCTTTGCATTGACAGGAAAGGCCGGGATTTTCTACGGTCCGTCCACTGCAAACATATGGAAGCCGGTGTAAATCCGGTGCGGTCGCGCCACTGTAATCAGCCTGAGAGGGCTGAAAGTCAGACCCTGTTTTTGCAGACTCTATCCATTTCACCTCCCGTTTCACCGGGGCGCGTCTCCCCGTCAGGAGTTTCTATCCAATGTCTGCCATTTATTCAGCCATTCCCCGTCCAACCGACACCCCGCTGCCTCGTCCTGTTCCGCTGCGAGATCTTCTGCCCTGGACGCTGTTTGGGGTGGTCATGCTGCTGGCGCTGTATTTCGTCGGGGTTGAGGAAGGGGCAACCTCCCTGATTTCCGGCATGTATGTACATGAATTCGTGCATGACGGTCGGCATCTGCTCGGCTTTCCCTGCCACTGACGCCGCTATTCTGACCGTATCATGATCCGGACATTGTTGATCCGGGGCATGCTTGCCGGGTTTCTGGCAGGTATTGCCGCGTTCGGGTTCGCGCGCCTGTATGGGGAACCGCAGGTAGACCGCGCCATCGCCTTTGAAGCTGCCGCTGAACACGCAGCCCATCACACTCATCAGGCATCTGACGGCACCGCAGAGGAAGCAGACGCCGAACCTGAACTGGTATCCCGCACCACTCAGGCCGGGCTGGGGCTGCTGACCGGGGTGACCGTGTACGGGACCGCTTTTGGCGGTCTGTTCAGCCTCGTTTTTGCCGCCATGCTGGGCCGCCTGCCACTTGGTCCACGTGGCCTGTCCGCCTTGCTGGCAGGAAGCGGATTTGTCGCCATCTGCCTCATACCTGGGCTGGTCTATCCACCCAATCCCCCCGCCATCGGACAGGCTGATACCATCACCCAGCGCACCGCCCTGCATTTCGAGATGCTGCTGATCTCCCTGTCAGCCATGACACTGGCCTTTGTGATCCGGCAGCGTTTCGCAGCGCGCTGGGGCGGATGGAACAGCACGCTGGCCGGGATCGTTTTCGCTCTGCTGGCCCTGCTTCTGATCGGGCATGCCATGCCGGTCATCAACGAAATACCGGTGACATTTCCTGCTGATCTGCTCTGGCATTTCCGGGTTGCTTCCTTTGGCACCCAGGCCGTGCTGTGGGGAGTGATCGGTATCAGCTTCGGCTGGTTTGCAGAGCGGCAGATACAACACTCATCCCGCCCCACAAACCACTAACCCGGCCCTTTATTCAGCCGCGAGACAGGAAGTTTCATCCTCCCTTTCTCCCCAATCCATCAGCGGCTCCTGCTCCTCCAGATCGAAATGCGGTCGGCCGAGCAGGCTGTTGATGATTGTCGCCGCCCGCCATGCCATCAGACTGAGTTGAGGCTCGGCAATCCCATGGCTGTGACGCCCGGCATTCTGGACAAAGATGCGGGCGGAAGCAGGACCATCCCAGACAGCCGAAAAGTCGGGCCGCAATGTGTAACGCCCTTCCTCATCCAGTTTGAGGCGCTTCTGGAGCGACCCCAAACAGGCTGGTACCACTGACTTGTATCCGGTTGCACAGATCACCGCATCCCCGGTCACCTCATCCATCTGGCCATCGAGATGATGACGCAGATGCAAGGTGATCCCTTCTCCCTGACGCCTTGCAGCCTCCGCCTCCCGATATGGCATCAGCCGCACGAAGTCGCGTCGGCCATCGAGATGCCGGATCTGGTACAGCGCGCGATAGATCTCGTTCAGCGTGGTCGGGGAAGCCCCGTCACTTGCCAGCTTCTGCGCGGCAACATGACGTGCCCTCAGATCAGGCGGCAATCCATGGAAGCGCGCAACATAGGCCGGCGTAAAATACTCGTTGCTGAAAGCCACTTCATCCAACGATGAGAAATTCATCCGGCGCGTGATCCAGGTTATCCCCCTCACCCGGTCCGGCCCCCGACGCAGCAGATCAAGCACAATTTCCGCGCCGCTCTGCCCGCCACCGACCACAATGACATGGCGGCCCGTATAATCACGGTCTTTCTCGGCAAAACGGGATGTATGCAGGCACATATCTTCCAGACCAGCCGCCCAGCGCGGCAGATAGGGATGATGTCCCGTTCCGATCAACACATTGCGCGATCTGACTTCACCATGGCGATGCGTCAGCACAAAGTGACGGCCATCGAAATCAACGGATTCCACCGGTGTTCCGAAATGCAGCGATGGAAGCTGCGCCGCCACCCAGCCTAGATAATCATCGAATTCCCGGCGATAGATTCCATCAAATCCAGCCGTGATGAATTCGTAGAACCGGCGCCGTGCCACCAGATAGGAAGTAAAGCTGAACGGGCTGGTCGGCTGCACGGCGCTGACCAGATCCTTCAGCCATGACGTCTGCAAGGTCACATCAGGCAGCATCATGCCAGGATGCCAGGCGAAGCGCGGGCTGCGATCAAAAAACTGCGCCTGCACCTCCGGCACAGCATCCAGCAGGGCTGCGACGCTCAGATTGAACGGCCCGATCCCGATTGCCGCAAGATCCTGCAACGGAGACGCAGAAAACTGAAAACGATCCGTCATCAGGCTATACTCCCTGACTGCAAAGCTGCATGTTGGTGTAAGGAATGATTCCAATCACCCCGCAGTGACCAGTCATCATAAAGAGGATTGTGAAGAGGTGTTCCGATTTCAGGTTTCGGCCGGACCGGCGTGTCGCCATACCCGATGGAGAAACGGGCGCGGTTGATGCAGATACGCATCATGGTCGGGGTAAAAAGATCAAACATCTCAAAACGCCCCGCCAATTCCGGACAGCGTGCCTGGTATTGACGGATGACACGGGCAAGACCCTGATAAAAAGCCTGCTCGGGATATCCATCATGCACCAGCAAAGCATCAGACAGGAACCGGAGGACGCTGACAAAATGGCCCGTCTGGAGGTGATGAATCAGATGCTCAGCCGGACGTCTGCCGACCTGATCAGCCAATCCTTCCGGCAGGGTTTCATGCTCCGGCAAAGCAGGCGTGACGAGATCGAAATCCCCCTGCAAATCCTTCAGCGCCACACCACAGGGTATCCAGTCTTTCAATAACAGCGTGACATTCTGCCCATGCGCGATAAACCCGGCGCCATACCGGCACATCAGGTGATAGAGCGGGACCACGACAGAAGAAAACAACCTCTCCAGCCAGATGTCGCACGGCATGGAAGAACGGCGGATACAGGCCGAGATCAATGGCACGCCATCCCCGCCACATACCTGTAATGCCCCCAGCATGATGGCACGCTCATCCGCTGCCAGTGACGGCTCCGCGCGCTGCCGCCATACTGCACCAAGCAGTTCATGAAAACGGTAGGGAGCCTGAGCAATTTTTCCGTATACAGTCTGCGGCACCGCATAACCGGCCATGTCCCGCAGGATCAGGACTTTCGTAGTCTGGAAAACAGAATCTTTCGCGACACATTCACTCAGCCATGATGAAAGGCCGACACCGGTCAGAATGCCTTTACCAGGCAAGCCTCGCCATGCAGACGTATTCAGAATGGTTACCGGCAATTTGATATCATGCGTCGCCGCTCTTTCCGCATTGGCCAGCGTCCGCAGGGATTGCTGTGGTCGATAAAGATCACCCCGTTCACCCAGTGGCACAATCCTGCCTGACGCAATATCGGCTGCAAAATGCGTCTGGATATAATTCTGCCACTGCCATGGATGCACCGGGATCAAACGATGACTGATCCTGTCGAATCCACGGTCGAACAGAATACGATCAATCTCCCGCAGATCATCGACACGCAGCATTTCCGACAGAAGATCATCTTCGCTGATATCACGCGTCATCCCACCCAGACAGGCTTCACGCGCCACAGCAATCCAGTGCAGGCGGAACACGGAATCATATTCAGGAGCATAGGCCCGCTGATCTTCCAATCCCCAGCCAACCCTGCCTTTCGAGGCCGGGGCTTTGGGATGCCCATCCAGCCTGGCCTGCAAACGATCATTGTCGAGATCAAGCATGGAAGTCGCAGACAGACCATCCCGTCTTCTCAGCAGTTCCATATCTGTTTGCAGCGTGGCGTACAGCTCCTGCAGATACATTGCCAGTGTTGCATCACTCATACCCAGTGCAGCCTGCGCATCCACATAAAACTGCGCAGCATCATGGGCTGGTATTTCTTCTCCCTTTTCAATCCTGACGATACTATCAGGATCAATCGTCAGCTGTCCCCAGATACGCGGCTCCGCTTCACACCGGTAATGCACATCACCAAAGCGGAACATCCATAATCCGCCCGCTTCTTCCTCGGGATGAAATGCTTCCTCATAGGCCAGCTCAGACAGGGATTTGGCAAGACAGGTCAGATTGACGCGCCGCCACAGAGAGGCCTGCAAGGAGGCCTGGCGCAGAGCATCCTGACGATCACGCATCACGCTGAATTCATTGGATACCTTCATCTGATGCACTCCCTGAAAAAGTGATCACGCGTGCAGGTAATCAGCATCGAACGCTTGTGCGGAAAATCGAATTCATATTCCAGCGTGTAACCGGATTCCTCACAGAGCCGCAGCATATTGCTATGAGTGGCACTCGGCTCTCCCACGACTTTTCGTGTTCTGCAATCATCAAGAAACAGGCAATGCGTAATCGTCCGGAACCATGCCAGCGTACGGTCACGGCCAAGATGGCGTTTTTCGCCTACCAGTACATGCCAGCCACGATCATAATCATCGGCCTCATAATGCGGGCCGAGCCTGTCTTCCTTGCCCCAATAGATCTCGAAATAGGTCGATGGCTCCCCATCCAGTTCGCCGATCACGGAGAATGCATGCGGATCAGCCTCCATACGATGCAGATAGGCTTCATGCTTTTCAATCGGGCCGGCTTCATCCCAGAATTTCGCCACACGCGGCTGGTTCTGCCACATATGGAACAGTTCAAGATCACGGCCGATATCCAGTGCACGCAAGGTAAATTCATGACCGGTTATGGCATCACGCCGTCGATAGAACACACCTTTCGGGGCTGGCGGACGCAACGGATGATCACGCCCATCTGCGAGTGTACGACGCAGAAGCGGTTGGCGATGTGCAGGCGGACCGGCCTGCCAGAAATCCCTTTGCTGACGATGCCCCTGCCGGTACAGCAGAGCGGTATTATTCCGTATCTCATGAATCGGAAACGATGCATCGGCAGGATCGGAAACTAATTCCAGAGGAACTGAAAAACAATCAGCCCCTTCTGAAAAAGCATAATCAGCCAGTACATAGATCAGAAAATTTCTGTCCTTTTCCGGCACAGACCAACACAGGCCAATGGCTTTGGCAAATTCCTCCTCGAAATGAAGGCGCGTATGGGCGGCGACCGACCCATTGAGCAGTATGCTCAGTTCGCCTTCTTTCATGATCATGACAGAGCGGCCATGTGCATCCCGGAATGTCCAGACCGGAGTCATATCCTTAACCGATCGCTCAACCGGATGCTCCAGAACACCACTCATGGCCGCACCAGCGGATTGGGAACAGATACATAACTGGCAAGGGGGCTGGCAGTATCCGCGTTTTCGTTGACATCCCTCAGATACGTCATCACATTGCCTTTCATCCAGATCGACGGACAATCCAGCAGATAGCGAATGACGGACTGATCACGCAGCCCATCATCACTCATGGATTGAAGCCTTTGCCGTAAAATACCCAGAAGGGTCTGTTCCTGTGCAACTTTGTCGAGCACAAGTGTATCAAGAACACCGAACACGGAATTACCGATCAGATAATACCCGATCAGCTGCGGCCCCAGTGCGGCATCAATGATATTGTCTGTCCATCGTCCCAGCTCCGGCACGTGGGTCCGCAGAGTCTCGATCATATCAGTTGCAATCGCCGTACCCTGACAATCACGGAACCAGGCCTGTTCCGGCCAGCCATTCTGCAAACCAAGCACGACATTCTGCTGATGGGCACTCATCATCACACCATGACGGGCATGGAGATACAGCACAGGCTCCATCAGAATGCCGAGGAAACGACGGAACCATTCCTCAGCAACATCAGACTGGCTGCGTTTATCGCGTGTAGCAATCATATGGATGATATGGCCCAGTCTGCTGGGAGCGCTGCTGTCGAACAGATCATCCTGACAAAGCGTCGCAAGCATCGCGGCATGACGACCACCCGCATATACTCCATTGGCTTTATCAGAAAATGGATTCTCCCTGAAGACAACAGAGCTTTCGATCAAAATCTTCCCATCGGGCCCTTTCAGCGACAAATGAGCAGGTTCTTCGATCACTGAAAAACCCTGATAGCGGGCAAAGACATCCTGCCCGACCGGGCCACGCAGCAGACGCGCCAGATGCAGGCCACGATCAAGCTCGCGCGGCAGAATCGTGCGGATTGAATTGGTAATCCGCATCGACAGCGAGAATTTCATCATCAGTGGAGACTGCGCACTCCATAAACTGCGCAGGGATGCAGTCGCGCGGAATTGCGGTCCCATGACGCCCAGATCGCGCAACCGGTCCTCCATGCGCAGACTGGCAAGTTCGGGCAGGCACAGAAGATGACCGGCCTGCCAGGGATGAACCGGCAACAAGATCCAGCCTTCCGGAACGGCACGCAGTATTTCCTGACCAGCATCGGTCGATGCAACCATATCTTTCAGCAGGGACTGTATATCGGCCACATGAACACTGTCGCCAATCATATGATCCGGATGGACTGCGAACCAGCGTAACGCGAAGCTGTTGCCATGATCAGGTCCGTACGCCGCATCCTCACTTTCGGATAAGCCTTCACGGAATTTGGGCGCGGGATGAAACGGATGGCCCAGGATCAGACCCTGTTCCGCCGTGATAAAATCAGGCACATTCTCTGTCTGATCATGTGTTCTATATTGATGACTGAGCAAGGCGGCTGAGACACGTTCGGCGCTGTCCATGACACGTTTACGGAAAGTCATCCTGGTCGGCAGGGATGCCGCCTGAGCAAAAGCCGTGTGATCCAGAAGAAGATCCAGCAGCAAACGCATATCGACCGATCGCGTGGTACCATGACGCCGCAGCAGTGGAGACCCCGCAAATCTGAACCGCCCGGTTTCAGTGGAGGCGGCAAGCGGCAGCAGCAACTCCCCTTCCTGCAACAACAGGGGAACTGAAACCGCACCGGCCGGACAATGCACATATGCCCCACATCGTGCTGCAGCTTCCTGCGGATCGAGCTTTTTCCAGCCACGCCATTCGCGCAGTAAACCGTTCAGCAATGTCGTCGCCGCCATTCCGGCCTCAAAGGGACGACGTTCAATGCATGCTGACGTATCGCGGGTATCCATGGCTTCCAGCACAGGCGTTTCCCTTTCTGTTGCATATCGTGCCGCTTTGCGGAGAATCACCTTGCGGCATATTGCAATTGATATTCATTCCTAATTTAATGCCAAAATGCAACCCCGAAACACCTCCCTCTCCGCGGGCATCAGCCCTGCTGATCCAGCATCGCCCGATGCGATCACTTTGTCGTGCTCAGATCGTCTCGGCTTTGCTTCGCTTGTCTGCTGTGTAGGGCTGACGCAATCATCATTGATTGCATTTCTGCCGATTTTATCGAGCAAAACAGGATTATCTGTTCTGTCACTTGGTATTGTTACCAGCTGTGGAATGCTGGCCATGCTTGGTGGTGCGCCTCTGGCAGGATGGTTGAGCGATCGGGCCGGTCGACGCCAGACTTTGATGGCCTGCCTTGCCATTTTCTGCGTAGCCCAGCTTTTTCTGGCGGGCATTGTATCAGCGGCGATGAACGGGACTTTAACCCCTTCACTCTGTCTCGGACTGTTGATGATATGCCGTCTGTTACATGGCATCGCGACAGGTGGCCTGCTTCCAGTGGCACAGGCCTGGGTCGCTGATCTGACCGGAATTCAAGGTCGTATGGCGGGGCTTGCCGCCATCAGCGCCGGGTTCAGTGCCGGTCGGCTGGCAGGTCCGCTGCTGGTCTCGGCCACTTTACCGCTGGGGGCCACGATGCCGCTCTGGATCATGGCGCTGCTGCCCCTGCCACTCGGCAGCATCCTGTTGCGCCGCCCGCCCCCGGAAAGCGGTCATAGGAACATCAGGCCCCGATCAGGGACTGCATGCTGGCGCGATCCGGCGATTCGGCGGTTGCTGATATTGGCCGCCATCGTCAACATTGCTTTTGGCACCTTGCATTTCGTGCTTGGCCCCTTGTTCCAGCACAGGCTGGGCTGGACCGCACAGTTGGCCGGAATCAGGCTGGGCTGGATCACCGCCCTGATGGCAGCCCTGATGCTGGCAAACCAGATGAGCGTCATTCCCCGTCTGACCGCATGGCCCCGGCACACTCTGGCGGTCGGCATAGCCGTGATCTGGCTATCCGCACTCTGTCTGACCTGCGGACAGAGCGTGTGGAGCCTCGGGGCCGGTGTCTGCCTGCTCGGGCAAGGGCTGGCCTTAGCGGGTCCGGCCTGCGCGGCCCTGGTCAGCATTGCCGCCGGAGGAAGACAGGGGGCTGCCTCCGGGCTGTTATCCTCCGTTCTGACGCTGGGGTATGCTGCGGGAGCCACGCTGGGCGGTTTTCTGTTCACCCTGGGCAATGCATGGCCCGCTGCGACCGCCCTGGTGATCCTGCCGCTGATCCTGCCGTTTTTCCCGCTCCGGGAATCATGGACAAAGCCGTCCGATAATCGGCAGATAGCAGGTGATGCGTAAAGACGAAGACATAGCGGCATGGTGCGAGGCACGTATGGCCTCTCCTGCCGATTTTTCTCCGGCTGATGGCGTGGACGTCTCCCTGCTGACACGGCGGGAGACACTGGCCCCCGGTATAGAGCGATTCGCCAAAACCCTGCCTGCAGGCGCCGATCCACGCGCCATCGGGTCACTCTGGAGCAAGGCCTACACGCGGGCCGTGCTACCATCGCTGTTTATTCTGGCCATTCGGGACGGGCGCAACGCGCTTGATCCCGCACAGGCCGTGCCGCCCGGACTGGTTCTGCTCAAGGATCGCCCGGATCAACTGGCACTGGATGCAGCCCTCCCGCCACGCCAAACGCCTGAGCAGATCATGACCATCGCGCTGGGGCAGCATATGCAAAGCGTGTTCACCGCGTTGCGGGACTGCACTGGCCTTTCCCCGCGCGTGGCATGGTCCAATGCGGGCAACATGGCTGATTTCCTGTTCCGCCGCATGGCCGAAACGCCATCATTGGCCGATCAGGCCGCGCAGTATGAGGCCCTGATCATGGAGCCACGCCAGACCCCGTGGTTTCCACGCCAGAACTGGCTGCATGCACCATTGCGAACCGTCTCTGTCATACTGGACGGAGAAGCGGTTCCGCTGCGTCAGCGGCGGATCTGCTGCCTGCGGGACAGGGTGCCGGGCATGACGCTTTGCTCCACCTGCCCCAGATTATCGGAGGCAGAGCGCCGCGCGCTGGTCGGTCAACGGCACCGCCACTGATCCTGTCCACGTGCCCCTGTCAGGCAGGCAAAGCGTAATGAGCGGCCGTTTCCGGCGTATACTCATCACCCCCTATTTCATCCGGGGCGCCAAACTCCAGAGTATCGTCCAGCAATCGTGGCGCCGCTGGCCGGTTTGCGGCCATCAGGCTGACAAGGGTGGCAGTGCCAAGTGAAAAAGTGCGTTCCATCACACGCTCCAGCCGGTGATCTGCCGAGTATGTCGATAATGATAGTGATTCGCAACTAAAGACTGCTCGACCGGCGGTAAAAAGGGGAATAGCCGTCTCGGCGCGTATCCAGCTAAATTCAACAGGAAGATGCTTCCGTGATGACGAGGCTCCCGGCTATGTTTTTGCGGTGATCACATGCACCGTTTTTCAATCGCGCCTGACCTGTCCCTGTAAAGGGTTGTAGGCATGGCCATTCTGCCCATCCTGCTCTGCGCCTTTGCCTGCCTGGGACTGGCGGGCGAAAGGCTGATGGCCGCACCGCCGCGGCAGGATCGCCGGATCCTGCCGGCACGGCTGAAGCGGCTGATGCTGTGCCACATCGTGCTGTGTGCCGTGGGGGGCATGGCCTGCCTGTCTGTTCTGCTCGGGGGCGCGTCATGGAATGGAACAGCATGGGTTGGCGGCGCCCTGCCCGCGCTGGTGTCGGATGCCGTTGCCCTGCGTCTGGGGCTGGACGGATTTTCCGCCTTTACAGCGCTGGCCGGATTCTGTGCGCTCGGGCTGGCCAGCGCCACCGGGCTGGATCGACCCGGAGGAGGAGCCACGCGGCTGGCCTTTGTAACAGCCGCGTTGATGCTGACCGTCATGGCAGCCGATGTCATGACACTGGCAGGAGGCATCGCCTTGCTTTTCGTCGCCCTGTGGGCCTGCCCTACGCATGACGGCCCTACGCATGACGGCCCTACGCATGACGGGGCGTCCCCCGGCACGGAAACGAACACGTTCAGCCCGGCCCATACCCCGCCCCATTCGGGGAATGCGGCCGCCATTGTAGGGATTCCGCTGCTGATCATCTCTACGGTCATGCTGATGCAGCACGTCTCTCCCGCAGGCAGGGGGCCGGTACAGGGCGTCGAGTCAGCCAGACCGCTGGTCTGGATTGCCCTGTTACTGCTGACCATCGTCGTTCTGACGACGATGGCCGCCCTGCGTGCCCCCTCCTCCGAGCTATCCCGGATCGTGACAGAGGAGCACACGTCCGGGCCGGAACCGGCGGCCCCGGACCTTGCCACCCTTACCCCTGCTTTGCCGGTACAGCGCAGCCCGGCCCCGGCCCTTGCCACGCCGGCGCAGATCGTCCGGCCTGCTTTGCAGGTGATTGTGCCGGTTTATCTGCTCGGACGGCTGGGACTCGATTTCCTGCGTAAGGCGGGGGGACCGGGAGAAAGCACTCCACTGATGCTGGCCGGAGCCATTCTGGCCCTGGCCGGTGGAATCAGCACCTTGCGGGGACGCAGCATTGGCCGCTGCGTGAATGGAATGGCGGACAGCCAGACCGGTCTTGCGATTCTGGGCTGCGGGCTGGCCGTGGCCGCCATGGCGGTTGATCTGCCCGATCTTGCCAGCCTTGCCCTGGCTTCCGTCCTGATCATCGTCCTGTCTGCCGCCCTGCTGATGCCAGTGTTGGGGACCGGAACCACACTGATCGAGGAAGGGGCCGGCACCACCATGCTGGACCGGCTTGGCGGCATCATCATCGGGATGCCACGCATCGCCCTGCTGACCGGCGCAGCCTGCCTGGCCGGCGCAATGCTGCCGCCTTCCCCGCTTTATGCCGGGCGTTGGATGCTGGTTCAGGCCCTGATCGGCGGGCAGAGAATTCAGGACGCCGGTCTGGATGCCTTGCTGACGCTCGGGCTGGTCGCTACGGCACTGGCCTCGGGATTGGGAATAGCAGCGGTGCTGCGCCTGATCTGCATCGCCATTCTCGGCCGCCCCCGTGCGCCACGGGCCGCCGCCAGCACGGAGCCGCGCCGTCCCGCCGGGCTACGGGCCATGCAGGCAGGGCTTGCGGCCTGTATCGTGTCAGGGCTGATCCCCGGCCCTGTCCTGCACCTCCTGCACGGGGCGCTGGCAGTGCTGTGCGGTCATACCATGGATGATCGGACTGGCTGGATCGGGATCAGCGCGCAGGTCGACAGCATGCTGAGCTACACCCCGTTGTGGATCGCGCTGGCGCTGATCTGCGGCACCGCCCTGCTGCGGCACTTCCTGCACGGGCGGCGCAGCACGACCCGGAATGCCGCGCCATGGAATGATGGCGATGCACCGGCACCACCCTGGCTACCCTTCGGCGATCCGGCCACCCAGCCCGATCCTGATTCGGTGGCCGATACTTTCCTGGCCCCGCTGCCGCCCCTGAAACCCACCCATCCGGCCCTGTCCGGCCTGCAGTCGCTGCTGCGGATGATCCTGACAGCCAGGCTGCCGGGTCGGGCAGAACGTTTCATCCCGGCCGGGGCCTCTGTCGGGCTGCTGGCAGTGCTCTGCCTGCTGCTGGCCATGGCCGCTCTGGAGGCACGGCCATGACGGGAAGCTTCTTTTCCCCCGGACTGTATATCGTGCTGCACCTCATCCTGCTGGCCCTGCTGGCACCGCTGGTGACCGGGATCATCACCAGCATCCGCATCAGGGCCAGTGGAGGCGGCTGGCTGTCTCCCCTCGCGCCTTACACATGGCTCCGGGCGACGATAAAGCACGGCATCGTCATTCCCGCGCAGGCAACCAGCCTGTTCTTGCTCCTGCCATGCGTCTCCCTGATTGCAACCGCGCTGGCCGCCTTTCTGACGCCTTCCTTTCTGATCGATGGCCCTGTGACCGGAGGGGGTGACGCCATCCTCATCCTGGGCCTGCTGTCACTGTCCCTGATCGCCAGAGTGATGGGGAGCATGGATACGGGGCTGAGCCAGAACAGCATTGGCACGCTGCGACAGGGCGGGGAGGCTGGCTGGATGGAGCTGATCGTGACCCTCAGCCTCTCCGCCCTGACGATGCTGGGCGGAAACCCGGTCCTGACAGCCCTGCATACGACCGGGATGATGCCCGGTGGCGCCTTGCTGATCTCACTGCTGCTGCCCGGCCTGTGCCTTGCCGCGCTGGCCGGCGCAGGGATGTTGGGCACGCCATCGGATGACATGGCGCATCTCTCCGGCCCGCTGCTGGCCATGGCTTCTTATGAACAGTCCCTGCGTCTGCTGACCTGGATCAGCATCATGGCGGTCGTGTTTCTGCCTTTTGGCATGATCTCCCTTCAGGCCGGCCTCCTGCACTGGGGCTTCGCCATTCTGACATGGGGGGGCAAAATCCTGTTTCTCGCCGTCCTGCTGGGTCTGGCGCAGGCGCGGCTGCCTTTTCCGGCGGCCGGACGGGGGGCTGCGTTCCTTCTGCTGGGCAGCGTCTTTACCCTTCTGGCCGTCCTGTGCCTGCTGGCGGGACAATATCCGGCATGACCATCACACCAGGCACCGTTTTCCTCCCGCTTCTGGCGATGATTCTGTTCTCAGCCATGATCGCCGCGCTCTGTACCAGGCTTCGGGCCGCGCGACAGGTCGTGCTGGCCCAGACCATGCTGGTGACAATCGTGGCCGCGATGAATGCCTTGTTAACGGCTTTCTGTCTGCCTGATCGTCCGGCCTGGCCCATGGCCGGAGTTGCTCTCACGGTGCTTCTGGCAGGATTGTTTCTTGGGCAAAGATGGCGGAGCAGGTCGCTCGCCCTGTCATCAGAACCGGATCTCAAAACCGGTCAGCCAACCCTGCCCGATACGGTCTGGATGATAGGAACCGGCCTGATTATCGCCCTGGTCGTCTCCGGCGGCATCGGATTAACGCCCATTGTCTCTCACGCTCCGGTATCCACCGCGACGCTATCCACATCACTGCCCGATCCCGCAACGGTGATCGCCATCAGCCTGACGATGGGGATGCTGTCTCTGCTCTGGCTGGCCCGTGACAGCAGGGTCGATTTCCTCGGTCCGGCACTGCTTCAGGCCGGGCTGGCAATCGCACTGGTCATGAGTGCACTGGATATTCACCGGCTGATGCCGCTCTACAGTCTGCTGGGCCTGCTGCCCGCCCTGCTGACGGAGGAAGCCTTCCGCCTCCTGCGCCAGCGGGAAGCACGGGCTGAGACGGAGGCTGCACCATGACGGATCATGCCCCCGATTGGCTTTCCCTTCTGACCGATCCGGCATGGTGGCCATGGCTGCTGCCACTGCCGTCGCTGTTGACCGCCGCACTGAGCATGGCGCTGTCCGGCTGGCAGGGAGCAGCCTGGGCCGGTCTGGTATCAGCCTGTCTGACGCTGGGCTTGGCAGGGGGATTGGCAGCGGGATTGGCAGGAGGGCTGGCAGGGGCTTCATTGACCGCCATGTCCGCTGATCCGGCCGCGGGAGGAGCATTGCTGACGGCCCTGATCAGCGTGATGGCCGCCACAGCCTGGCTTGGCTGGTGCGCGGATGAGGTCGCTGCCATGCGTATCTCCCTCACCCGGCTGAAAATCCTGGCGGTCGGGCAGCAAACCGCGTTGGCGGGAATTCTGCTGGCCTTTGCCCCCTCTCCCTGGGCAGGCTGGGCCGGGATCAGCATCGCCATGGCCGTGCTGACTGTTCTGGCTGCCTTTTCCCCTTCCGCGGCCATGTCCCGGCGGGGAGAGACGCTGACAGTCGGGATGATGGCCTGTCTGCTGTCCCTGTTCGGCCTGATCATCCTTCAGGCGTCCTCCTCCGGTCTCCTTTTCTCCGGACAGGGGCACGGTCTGGTCCGCACCATGCCAGGCCTGATCTGCCTCGCCGCCGGGCTGGCCGTCCCCGCCGGCCTCGCCCCGGTGCATCAATGGCTGCGGGAGACCGTCAGCGCCCTGCCACCGCCAGGACAAGCGCTGATCACCGGCGGGCTGCCTGCTGCCGCCCTGCTGTTCATGCTGAAACAGTCCGGCGCGGGCATGCCGCCTTTTATCTATGGCACGCTGGGGATTCTCTCCGTACTGGCCGGTGCGGTGCTGGCGATCCGCTGCGGCTTCACCCTTTCATGGCGCTGGAGCGGACCACTCTCCTGTCTCGGCGGCGGCTGTCTGGCGGGTGGGAGTCAGGGTCTGCTCTATCCGGCGCTCGGGCTGCTGGCCCTGAGCGCCTGTCTGCTGCTCGACGGCCGAGCACGGCAGGTGGGAGCTGTCTCCGACCATACACCCTCCCCGCAGGGACATGGCGGGTTGGATGCATTGCGACTCGCGGCCCGTTTCAGTCTGGCGGGGCTGCCGGGGGGCACTCTGGCGGGACTGATCACCCTGCTGTCCGGGACTGCCCTGACGCATCCTCTTCTGGCCCTGCTGCTGGCGGCCGGGCTTGGAAGCAATGGCTATGCGCTGCTCCGTCAGGCGCCGATGCTGCGACCCGCCCGAAGGCCGCCGACACCCTCCCGCGCCTGTCTGCCGCTTGATATGACCGCAACCCTGCCCGCCCTGATTCTGCTGCTGACCTGCATCCTGCTGGGGCTTGGCAATGGGCCATCCCGCTGGTTCGCCTCTGCTGCCGCTGCGGTGACACAATGAGTAGTCTGGACTCCCTGTTGCAGGGCGCCGACACCGAGGCCACCCACCATGATGCCGCCACCCATACCGTGGCACGGAGGCTACTGACCGCCCCGCTCTGGCAGGAACTTGCAGCCAGCCCCCAGGCCGGGTTGCTGGCGCTCTGGGCCGATCAGGCGCGCTGCCATGCCTTGTATCGCACCGCGCATGGCATCCTGCCGGTGGCAACCCCGATCGAAGGGGGGCGCTTCCCCGCGCTTTCCCCCTTCCGTCCCGCCGCGGCATGGCAGGAGCGGGCCATCCGCGATTTGTGGGGCTATGAGGCCGAGCACGGCGTGGATAGCCGCCCATGGCTCGATCACGGCAGATGGCCGATGAGTGCCCCGCTTTCCGCCCGGCCCGGACCGCCTTTGCCACCGCCCGAGCAGGCGGAGTGGCGGATGGCCTCGCCCTTTGCCTCCTCCTTTGTATCGCCCCGGCCCGATATCACGCTGCACGAGCGCAGCATTGGGCCTGTGCATCCATTGATGCGGGAGCCGGCACAGTTGCGCCTGCATCTGCATGGCACCATCATCCGGCAGGCGGAATGGCGGCTTGGCTATACTCATCGCGGTATCCCGTGGCTGATGCGCGGGAAACCCCTGCGGGACGCGATCAGGATCGCAGCCCGGATCACCGGCGATGCAGCGCTCGCCCACGGTCTGGCCTTCGCCCGTGCCGCCGAGGCCGCCTTGCGGCTGGAGCCGCCTCCCCGCGCCCTGCTGCTGCGTGGCCTGATGAATGAGCTGGAACGCTGTACCGTCCATCTGTATGTCCTCGCCACCACGGCCAGCGCCGCCGGCGCCGACACCTATGCCGCGAAACTGTCCACATGGCGGGAGCGTCTGTTGCGCGCCATTCAGGATGCGTTTGGCAACCGCATGATGATCGACCAGCTTATTCCTGGCGGGGTGCTGACCGATCTTCTGGACGGCACCGCACTGGAAACAGTCTTGCAGGCCCTCGGCCGGACCATGCCGGAGCTGATCGAACGCTATGAAACGGCTGCCAGCCTGAGTGGGCATGGATTCTGCGCCCGTCTCCGTGGCTGTGCTGTCCTGTCCGGATCGGATGCTGTTTCCCTCGCCGTACCTGGCCCCGCCGGACGCGCATCGGGCCGGCCCCATGATCTGCGCACCACCTGGCAACAGGCTCCGCATGGCACGGTGCACAGGCTGGTGCTGGCAAATGGCGACGCGGATGCCAGAATGCGGGTCCGTCTGGCCGAAATTCAGGAGAGCCTGCGGCTGGCACTGCTGTTTCTGGATTCCCTGCCGGTCGGACCGATTGCCAATCCCATGCCGATCGGCACAGGCAATGCCAGCGGAGAAGGTTATGGCGGGGTGGAATCGGCCCGTGGCGCATGCTGGCACTGGCTGCGCATCGAGGGCGGAATGGTGGTCTCCGCCCATGCGGCCGATCCATCATGGCGGCTGATTCCCGCTATTGAGGCCGCTCTGCCCGGCACGGACATTGATCTGCTGGGAGTGGCGCTGGCCTCTTTCGCGCTCTCGCCCGCCGGGGCTGATCTGTGAGACACTCATGAGATGGTTTCCGTCCCTTCAGGCTTCCCATCCCGGGCTGTGGGATGATGCCGCCAGCCAGCCGCATGCGGAAACCGTCGCCGCACTGATCGCCCGGCGCAGAAGCAGCGCACGGCCAAGGCTGGGACAGGCCCTGTCCATCCTGCATGCAGAGAGCGGCGGAGGCAGCGCCTGCCTGCTTGAACTGGAGGCATTGCGCGCCGCGCCCGGTCTGCTGGCCCGTCATGGATTACGGTTTGTCGCCTCGCCGCTGCATGCCGATATCCTGCTGATCACCGGCTATGGCTGCCACAACCTGACGAGCGCCATCCATCAGGCATGGGAGGCGATGCCAGGCCCGCGATGGGCCATCGCCGTCGGTGACGGAGCCGCAGAGGGTAATCCGCTGCATGGAAGCTATGCCAGCACCGGCACTATGGAAGACATCCCTCTTGATCTGGTCATTCCAGGCAGTCCCCCTGCAGCGGACACAATCCTGTCCGGCCTGCGCGCCCTGGTCGCAGCCAATGCTGATCCGGCCTAGAAACTGACCTTAACAGCGGCTGATCAGTCGCATGACAAGCAGAGGCTGCCTCTTCCCGAAATCGCTTGTCGCCCCTGGACCGCCATTCACATCATCCGTGGTACACCTCCATGATCCGGTGCTGTACGGACCATTTTCCGGTGTCCGCCCATGCTGTCATGACCCTTCACAGACGTTGGAACAGGGCTATTTTATCCTTCCACGCTGGACCCTGATGGCCAGGATTGGGTAAATCGCTCTCCTTCACAGCGATAAGTGATCTTCATGTCCATGACCCGTACTGATATCGACCGCGTGCAGACCTACCTGCGCCGCCTGCTTGGCACCGACCGGATTCAGCTGATTGTCCCGCCCAAGGCTGGACTGTCCGTAGAAGTGGCTGTTCAGGATGAAGTCATTGGCACGATCCACAAGGACACCGATGATGGTGAAATTTCCTATTCCGTGCACCTGACCATTCTTGAGGAAGATCTTCCTCCAGCGCCGAAAGCTGCTCCCGTCAAAACAGCCAGAACACGCTGATTATTCGGTATGCGGGATTTCGTTTTCGGGGGCGTGCGCTCCCCGAAGGCGAAATCCCTTCATTGTGTTCATCGTGTCGGAATTTTTTTACCGGTGCGGGATAAAAAATTGTGAACACTCAACCTAAAGTTTACAAAATCCAAATAGTTTATAAATAAAAACCATAATAACCAAAAAATTATATTTCTTTTTTGTTAGAAATTTCTTGCCAAGAAACAGGATTTTGGCTTTCTTTGGTCCGCGAACATAGGAGCCAAGTCCATGGCTATTTCCGTCTGGCAAAAGAAAAAAATGTTCCAAAATGCTCGCGACATGCAATCCCCGCCATCGGAAACCCCGTCAAATGTGATTTCATTGCGGGGTGGAGATACACCTGCTGTGGAAAACATTCTAAACGTGCTGATCTTTGACCCTGATTTCTACCGCTCGCGTTATATTGATGTCGCTGAAGCCGGTATTGATCCAGTTGACCATTACTTTACTGTTGGCTGGAGAGAAGGACGGCAGCCCAACGCTGCGTTCGACCCGGAAGCCTATCAAAATGCCAACCCGGATGTTCGGGACGCACAGATTAATCCCTTCGCCCACTATCTGCTGAGAGGATACCGGGAAGGTCGCCCGCTGCGGTAAAGCATAGAATGCCAGAGATAGAAAATAATCTCCTTTTCCGCGTCTTTCTGAGTTCTATATTCATATTATGGTTCCCCCCCTGCCTGACGGCCTCCATCTGTTTTGATGGAGGGTTTTCATGCCAATCAAGAAAATGAGGCCGGATTTTGACGAGCAAGATCGTAGCCAGGCGGGTTGAAACCGGCCTCAATATTACGTTTGAGCCTTTTCTGGTCTCCACAATGCCGGAATTTGCTTCCGTCGTGCTGGATCAGATACTGACCACCACCATCCCCCTGAAACCTGGCAAAGGCGGCAAGCTCATCGCTGATATTGCCCTGCCGGATTCCCAGATTCTTCATACGCTTGAACTGCTGGACCCCCTCTCCGGACGGTCCCTGTTCGATGCCGCTTATTCACTGGCAGATTTCTACAGGCTTGAGGCCGAAGAACATGTTGTGAGCGACGGGCGGCTGACCGGACGTTTTTCCGCCAGCGCCTTTCTGGCAGACCGATTGCTGGTCGATCTGACCACTGAAAATGACGTGATCGTCGCACGTGGTTTCGCCATACGGCAGAAAAAAACTGCCCGTCTTGCAGAGTATACGTTCGATATCCCGCTTTCCCTGATGTGTCGACCGGATGAAACAATCATCGCCATCATCCGTATTGCCGGCGCCGTCATTCATACCCCTGTGACCATTACGGCAAAGGACATCGGATGGCTCGGTTTCGTGGATCTGGTGCAGGCCGGGCTGGTATCCGGCTGGGCCATTGATCTGACCGGCGCCGGTCGCCGTGTAGCGCTGGATCTGATCGTCAATAATGAGGTGATTTCACAGATTATCGCAGATGATTTCCGGCCCGACCTGCAACATACCGGAATCAGTGATGGACATTCGGCCTTTTCATTCAGCCTGACATCGAAGCCGGGTTTCAAAGGCCCCTCTCCGGCACGGGTCGTCGTCTCCGGAACGGAGATGACTCTGATCAATGGATCATTCCAGGCCACACCACCTTCCAGCATTCGCGGCTGTTTCGACATTCTTCATGGCATGTCCGCCCATGGCTGGGCCGTTGATCTGGATAATCCCAAAAAACCGGTCAAAGTTGAAGCCATCTGCAATGGCAACATCATTGGCACCGCGGAAGCCAAGCTGTTTCGCGGCGATCTGCTGGATGCCGGATATAATAATGGTCTCTGCGCGTTCAAAATCGATATTGGTACACAGCTGCTCGATCTTCTCGGACAGGATGTGCTGGTGCGTATTGCCGGAACAGACCAATACCTGATCGGATCACCGCGGGTCGCACAGCAGAACAAGCATATTCTGCGCTATCTTCAGCCACAGCGGGAGGTTCCGCCTGCCGTCGTGCCTCGTCTGAAGCGGATGATGAATTATCGTGCCGGGCCAGTACGCCTTTCAATCATTATGCCAGTGTATAATACACCACAGAGCTGGCTGATTGAGGCCCTGAACAGCGTCCGCGCCCAATGGTGCGATAACTGGGAGCTGCTCTGCATCAACGATGCCTCCCCCGAGCCTCATGTCGAAACCATCCTGCGCGCCTATGCACAGCAGGATCCCCGCATCCGTATCCTGCGAACCGGTGAGAATGTCGGCATTGCCCGGGCAACGAATTTTGGCCTGCGTGCCGCATCCGGGCAATACGTCACCTTCATGGATCATGATGATTATCTGGAGCCTGACGCCGTCTATCATCTTCTGAAAGCAGCCGGAGAAACACAGGCGGATTTCATCTATTCCGATGAAGCCACCACGGATGAAAACATCGCCAGCATCGCCGAAGTGCGTGGCAGGCCTGCTTTCTCCCATGACTATTATCTGTCCCATCCCTACTTCGTGCATATGCTCTGCCTGAAGCGCGAGCTGGCTCATCAACTGGGCGGGTGGGATGAAAGCATGGCGATTTCGGCAGATGTCGATTTCGTGCTGCGTATCATCGAACATGCCCGCACCATCGCCCATGTTCCACGGGTGCTGTATCGCTGGCGCACCCATGGCGGCAGCACCGGCCATTCCAAGAAACAGCAGGTTATGGAGGCCACGCAGAAAGCCATTCAGGCGCATCTCGATCGCCTGAAAACCGGTGCGACGGTCGAGGAAGGCGTATGGTTCAATCAGTTCCGCATCAACTGGCCGAAAAGTCAGGGCAGGGTGCTGATCGTTATCCCGACCAAGAACAAGGCCGATCTGGTCAAAACCGCGGTCGAGTCCATCGAGCGAACAACCCCGCCCGATGTGGATTACCGCATCGTCGTGGTCGATCATGAATCCACCGAGCCGGAAAGCCAGAAATATTTCCGTGCTCTGGCCAAGCGGCATATCGTGATGCCGTATCGAGGTCCGTTCAACTATTCGAAAATCAACAATGAAGCCGTTAAAAAACACGGTGATGATTGCGAATTCGTCCTGTTCCTGAACAATGATGTCGAGGCCATCACGGATAACTGGATCGACCGTATGCGCAGCCTTGCCAACCGTCAGGAGGTTGGCGCTGTCGGTGCATTGCTGCTGTATCCCGACAAGCGTGTGCAGCATGCGGGTGTGATCATGGGATTCAATGAATCCGCTGATCATGCCTTCAAATTCGTCGATGCCTACCTGAATGACAAGGGGCGTCGGAATCTCGGCTATAATTGCAGCCTCAGTTCAGTACGAGACTATTCTGCTGTTACCGCGGCCTGTCTGATGATGCGGAAATCCGTGTTTGATCAACTCGGTGGTTTTGAGCCCAGATTCGGTGTTGGATTCAACGATACCGATCTTTGCCTGCGGATCCGGGAAGCCAATCTGAAAGTGCTGTATGATGGCGCCACGGTCCTGTTCCACTATGAAAGCGCCACGCGCAGCCAGACCAAGCAGGTGATGCATCCGGAAGACACCGATTATCTGCTGCAACGTCATGCCGAGATTCTGAAAAACGGTGATCCTTTCTATAACCCCAATCTCAGCTATGTGACGCAGGATCACGTTCTGCGTGAAGACAATGGCTGCAAATATTTCAGTGTCCGGGTGACGGAAAAACCGGTTCCCGAAACCACGGCTTCTGTAACCGCGTCGCCGAAACCGGCCAGAAAACAGAAGCGGCAAATAGCCATACCAGCCTGATCTGATCTGTTCAGAAACCCGAATATAAAAACGGCCAGACAAAAGCGTCTGGCCGTTTTTTTTATGATTCACAGAATCCTGCCGGCTTATTCGTCGAGATCCCGCTTAACCTCCGGACGGCGAAGCAGGGAATCCACATGCATCGCGTATTCCAGAGCCGAGTCTGGCTGAAAATGCAGCTCTGGCGCATAACGCAGCCGCATCACCTTGGCTACTTCTCCACGCAGATAGGTCGCAACACGCTTCAGATTAGGCAGAAGCGGTTCGATCTCACTGCTGCCCAGACGGGAGATGAACACGGTGGCGTGTTTCAAATCCGGGCTGATCCGCACTTCATTGATTGTAAAAGTGGTCGTGGCCAGTTCCGGGTCCCGGAATTCCTGACGTGCGAACACCCCGGCCAGCACGTGGCGGATTTCTTCCGCTACACGCAGCTGACGCTGGGATGGCGCACCTTTCGGAATGCCAGCAGGCCCGGAGGAGGAGGGCGGACGGCTGCTCAAGCGGGAACAAGCTCCGTCTCATAGCATTCAACGACATCGCCTTCCTTGATGTCATTGTAGCCTGCGAAGGACAGACCGCACTCGTAATTGCGGGCCACTTCCTTCACATCATCCTTGAAGCGCTTCAACTGGCTCAATTCACCCGTGTGAATGACAACGTTGTCACGCAGCAGACGCACGCCACAGCCACGCTTCACCACACCTTCGGTCACCATACAGCCAGCGACCTTGCCGACCTTGGTAATTTCGAAAACCTTGCGGATCTCGGCATAGCCCAGGAACTTCTCACGCTGTTTCGGCGCGATCTTGCCGCGTACCAGCGCCTCGATATCGTCCGCCACTTCATAAATGATGGAGTAGTAACGGATATCAACACCCTCGCGCTGGGCAAGCTCACGCGCCTGATTGGTTGCACGCACATTGAAGGCGATCAGCACGGCATTGGAAGCCTTGGCCAGCTGCACATCGCTTTCACTGATCTGACCAACCGAGGACAGCAGGGTGCGAACCTTGACCTCTTCGTGTTCCTGCTTCTGCACGGTGGTGGCAATTGCCTCCGCGCTGCCCTGCACGTCAGCCTTGATGACGACAGCAACTTCTTTCTGCGCGCCAGCCTGAATGCGGCTGAGCATCTGCTCCAGCGTGCCACGGCCGGCGGCAATACCGGCGGCCATTTTCTCGCGGATCTTGCGCTGACGGAATTCGCTGATTTCCCGCGCCCGGCTTTCGTTTTCCACCGCGACGAAAGGCTCGCCCGCCGAGGGAACCCCGGCCAGACCAAGAATCTCCACCGGTGTCGAAGGCAGGGCTTCTTTCATCTGCTGGCCCTTATCGTCCAGCATGGCGCGCACGCGGCCCCATTCCGCCCCGGCGACGACAATGTCGCCCTGACGCAACGTGCCTTTCTGCACCAGCACGGTGGCCACAGGACCACGTCCGCGATCCAGACGGCTTTCCACCACGGTGCCCTCAGCAGCCCGATCCGGATTGGCCTTCAGATCCAGCACTTCCGCCTGAAGCAGAATGGCTTCTTCCAGCTTGTCCAGATTCTGGCGCTTGAGAGCCGAAACCTCGACATCCTGTGTATCGCCGCCCATTTCCTCGACCACGATTTCGTGGTGGAGCAGTTCCTGGCGGACACGGCCCGGATTGGCCCCCGGCTTGTCGCACTTGTTGATGGCAACAATGATGGGCGCGTTCGCGGCCTTGGCATGTTTGATGGCCTCGATCGTCTGCGGCATCACGCCATCATCCGCCGCTACCACCAGCACGACGATATCCGTCACCGATGCACCGCGAGAGCGCATGGCGGTGAAGGCTTCGTGGCCGGGCGTATCCAGAAAGGTCAGCTTCTGCCGGGAGGGCAAAGTCACCTGATACGCACCGATATGCTGGGTGATACCGCCCGCTTCGCCCGCCGCCACATCGGTGGCACGCAGCGCATCGAGCAGCGAGGTCTTGCCGTGATCGACATGCCCCATGACCGTCACCACAGGCGGCCGCGGCTGAAGGTCGGAGTCGATATCGCTGATACCTTCCAGACCGACTTCCACATCGCTTTCGCTGACGCGACGGACGCGATGACCGAATTCCTGCACGACCAGTTCGGCGGTATCGGCGTCGATGGTCTGGGTAACGGTAGCCATCATGCCCATGCGCATCAGCTGCTTGATGACATCGGCAGCCCGCACGGCCATACGGTTGGCAAGTTCACCCACCGCAATGGTTTCCGGCAGCACGACATCGCGCACCACTTTCAGCTGATCAGCGCGCAGACGTTCCAGTTCCGCCTGCCGGCGTTCACGGTCACGCTGACGACGCATCGAGGCAATGGAGCGCGTACGCTCATCCTCACCCTCGATCGCGGCGCGCACATCAATGCGGCCACCACGACGCGGTTCAGCAACGGCTTTTTTAGCAACCGGAGCTGCCGCCTTGCGCGGTGCCGGTGCACCGCCGCCGCCTGTACGGCGCGGCTTGCGTTCTTCATCACCCTCCTCCCCACGTTCCCGCAGACGCAACGTCTGCGGAGCGGACGGTGCTGAAACGGGAACCTTGGAGGGGATCGGCGCAGGGCGGGACGGACGACGAATATCATCCGACGGGGCTGAGCGAGAGGGTGCAGACCGCGAAGGGGCTGCCGTACGCTCACGCTGGGCCGGAGGAGGCACAGGAGGCGCCTCGACCGGCGGCGCGGATTCGGCTGCCTTACGGGCCGCTTCTGCGGCAATCCGGTCGGCCTCTTCCTGTTCCTTGCGACGTGCCTCTTCTTCAGCGGCGCGTTTGGCTTCTTCCTCGCGACGGCGTGCTTCCTCGGCAGCAGAGAGGATCGAGATCTTCTCCTGCTCCCGGCGCTCCACCTCACGGCGGGCAGCCTCGACACGCTGCTGTTCCAGCACGCGCTGGCGAATAGCCAGTTCCTGCGCCGTCAGAGCGCGGCCTGCGCCCCCTGCACCACCACGACCGGAGCCGCGATTACCACCACCACTGCGTGGCGTACCCTGTGGGGCATTGCCGCCCTGCGGGGCGGGTGCGCTGCTGCTGCCGCCTTCCGGGGCCGAAGGAGCGCCAGGCTGTAATCCGCGCTTCTTGCGGACCTCAACCTGCACAACCTTCGAACGTCCGTGGCTGAAGCTTTGCCGCACGGATCCGGCATCCACGGTACGGCCCAGCTCCATTCGGCCAGCGGGCCGAAGCGACAGCCGGCCCTTGCCCGCGTCCTGATCGTTGCCTTCGCTCATCTAACGCCTTAACCCTCAATCGTGTCGCCGGTGAGTCCGGCCAACCGTTCCGCCTCAATCTCCAGCCGCGTGGCCAGAGCCCCCGGCGTAACCGCAATATGCACGGCATGATCGCGGCCAAATATCCGTCCCAGTTCCTCACCGCTCAGCGGCGAGATGACCAACACGGTCCTCTGTCCCGACAGGAAACGCGCCCTTTCGTCCGGACTGCCATCAGCAGCCTGCACAATCAGCGCCGCCCGACCGGCGACCAGCCATTCGCGGGCTTTGGTATAACCCGCCACTGCCTGCCCGGCGCGGCGCGCCAGACCAAGGCAATCCGTAACCCGTCGCAGAAGGCCATGCCGTACCCTATCGGTCAGATCGGGCGGAACAACCACCTGTGCGCGCGCAGCCCTGGCGAAGGCACCCCGGCGCTGGGCTGTTTCTAACACATCGCGCCGTGCGCTCAACCATATTCCCCTGCCCGGCAGGGTTGCCGTCAGGTCAGGGACCACCGAGCCGTCAGGACCAATAACAAAACGGAGCATACGGGCACGTTCACCCTGCACCCGCGTGACGACACAACGGCGCAGTGGCCCCCGCTCGTCCTGCTCATCATCCGCGTTGTCCAGCGAATCGTCTGGCACTGTGGGCGCGTCAGGCGTGGTCAGCCTCCTGTTCCTCATCGGTGAACCAGTGGGCGCGGGCAGCCATGATGATCTCATTGGCCGTCTCTTCGTCCATGGCATCGCTGCCGACGATTTCCACCAGCTCGTCACCGGCCAGATCGGCCAGATCGTCAAGGGTTTTCACGCCCTTTTCCCCCAGCGCCACCAACATGGCAGGCGTCAGCGTTTCGATATCGGCGATCTCGTCGGTAACACCCAGCGCCTTGCGCTTGTCATCCATCTCATTCGCACGACGGGTCAGATCAACCTCGGCGCGACGGATCAGCTCTTCTGCCACGTTCTCGTCGAAACCCTCGATTTCACTGAGTTCTTCCACGGGGGAGAAAGCCAGTTCCTCGACTGTGGTAAAACCTTCCGTCACCAGCAGACCGGCGATCACGTCATCGACATCCAGCGCATCAACAAACAGGCTGGTGCGCTTGCGGAATTCTTCCTGACGGCGCTCGCTTTCCTCGGCCTCGGTCAGGATGTCGATATCCCAACGGGTCAACTGGCTGGCGAGGCGGACATTCTGGCCACGGCGACCGATTGCCAGACTGAGCTGGTCATCCGGCACGACGACTTCAACGCGGCCTGCTTCCTCATCCATCACCACCTTGGTGACTTCAGCCGGAGCAAGCGCGTTCACCACGAAGGTCGCAGCCTGCGGGCTCCAGGGGATGATGTCGATCTTCTCGCCCTGCAACTCGGCCACCACCGCCTGAACACGGCTGCCGCGCATACCGACGCAGGCGCCGACCGGGTCGATGGACTGGTCACGGCTGATCACCGCCATTTTCGCACGGCTGCCGGGATCGCGGGAAACCGCCTTGATCTCGATGATACCATCGTAGATTTCCGGCACTTCCTGCGCGAACAGCTTGGCCAGGAAATTCGGATGGGTGCGGCTGAGAAAAATCTGCGGGCCGCGCGGCTCTTCACGCACATCATAGATATAGGCCCGCACGCGGTCGCCATTGCGGAAGCTTTCACGGGCAATCAGCTCGTCACGCCGCAGCAGCGCTTCGGACTTGCCAAGATCGACCATCAGATTGCCGTATTCGGTCCGCTTGACCACACCGTTGATGATCTCGCCCACGCGATCCTTGAATTCGTCGTACTGACGGCGACGCTCATATTCGCGCACGCGCTGCACGATCACCTGCTTGGCGGTCTGCGCGGCAATACGCCCGAAATCGATCGGCGGCAGGGGATCGACCAGATGGCCGCCAAGCTCGATATCGGGTTTGAATTTACGGGCGATATGGATCGGGATCTGAGTTTCCTCATTTTCCACGACCTCGACCGCCTCGGTCCAGCGGGACAGGCGCACATCACCGGTTTTACGGTCGATGGTGGCGCGGATATCCTTTTCATGCCCGTATTTCGCGCGACCAGCCTTCTGGATGGCCTGCTCCATCGCCTCAAGCACTTCTTCTCGGTCGATCGACTTTTCCCGCGCCACAGCATCGGCGACGAGGAGCAGTTCGGGACGGGAAATCGCAGTATCCATGCGGTCCTCTATCAATTCGGCTGCTGCGGGGAATCGGCCATGCCTGCTTCCTGGGCGGTGGCTTCGATCAATGCATCCGTCAGCACCAGTTTAGCCTTCTTCAGCCCATCCATCGGCAGGCTGACTTCCTCGCCATCATCCAGCCGCAGACGCGCTGCCGTTTCATCGGCCCCCAGCACCGTGCCGGAAAAACGCCGACGACCGCCGGGGCCGGGAATCGACATCTCGACCTTCGCCAGATGACCGGCAAAACGCACCCAGTCCTTCACCCTGGTCAGCGGACGGTCGATCCCTGCGGAGCTGACCTCCAGATTCCAGGTGGACTGGATCACATCCTCCACATCCAACAGCGCACCGGCTGCGTGGCTGATAGCCTCGCAATCATCAATGCCGATCAGGGAACCGTCGGCGCGGTCAGCCATGATCTGCACGGTCGGCTGCTCCCGTCCCAGCACGGCCACGCGCACCAGTTCGAATCCCATATCGGCCAGACCAGGAGCGATCAGTCCGGCGATACGCTGTTCGAGAGGAGTTTGCGCCACACTCATATGGTCATGCGTCCAGTAAAGAAAAAGGGCGGCCCGTGGGCCACCCTTTTACAGGCTGAATATCTTGGAAACGGTTCTTACGCCTTTACCGTGTCCGGTGCAACACCTGCCTGCCGGCGTGCATGACGGTCATCGGAATAGGCGCGGGTCAACTCGGCCCCGAACAGGAAAATCTGCGCAGAGTAATAAACCCACAGCAGCATGATCACCAGCGCACCAGCCGCCCCATAGGAAGTCGCTGCATTGCTGGAACCGATATACATACCAATCAGCATCTTGCCGACGCTGAACAGGAGCGCAGTCGTCACGGCCCCCATCCCCACATCACGCCACGCAATGACCCGATCTGGCAGGATTTTGTAGGTTGCCCCGAAGATCAGGGCGATAATGAGAAAGGACATGCCGGCATTGGCCAGTTGCAGCAGCAATCTGGTTTCCGGAATAAAACTGTCAAGCCAGTCGCCGATGGCGGCCAGCACCGCACTGGCCACCAGCGAGACCATCAGTAAAAAACCCATCGTCATCACCAGCCCAAGGCTGAGCAATCTGACCCTGACCAGTTGTCCGACGGTGGAGCGTGGAGGCTCCGCCCGCCAGATCACATTCAACGTCGCCTGAATTTCGCCGAACACGCCGCTGGCCGTTATCAGCAATGTGCCGATGCCGATCGCCGTCGCAATCGGCCCTGCGCCATGCCGTCCGGCACTGGCAATCATGGCCTGCAACGCTTCGGCGGCCTGTTTGCCCATCAGACCGCCAAGCTGGCTGACGATCGCACCACGTGCGGCATCCTCCCCGAACAGGGTGCCTGCCACGGCAATGACGATCACCAGCACCGGCGACATCGAAAACACCGTGTAATACGCAATCGCCGCCCCGCGGCTGAGGCAATTATCGGCAAGATAACCCTCCGCCGCATCCTTGAGAATAGCAAGAATACGCTTCATGCCGCCATTCCTGACTGATGCTCCACCGCTGCCGCATGCGCCAGCCGCACCGCATCCCGCAATGAGGTCACATAGTAATCCGCCCCGATCATTTCCCGCTGCGCTTCATCGGACAGAACCGGGTTTCCCGTCGGCCACAGCCCGACCATCAGCTTCGCATGAGGGGCATGGGTGCGCAGGCGCTGCATCAGCATTCGCAGATGCGCTGGCCGGCTGGTGACTTCCAGATAGGAAACGCACACCAGATCGACCGCCCCCAGATCGGTCTGGGCAATCCGACCGCCCCGCACTGCATGACGTGACAGAACCCGTGCCGGCAGGCCATGCTTGGCCATCAGCTGAGCCAGCATGATGGCAGCCCCCTCATCCAGCGGTCCCCGCCCCGCGACGCAAACAATCGAATAGGATCCAGCCGAAGGAGGCTCACCATGCGTGTCTGATGATAAAGCAGAAGTCTCGGTCATGGTGCCGGCCGCTTCTTCAGGCAGCAGGGCCTCATCATCGAAATCGGCCAGCTCATCCGTCAGATCGCGCACCTGCTGAAGAATCACCTCCACCCGATCTGGCGCCAGAACACCACGCTGGGCGTCTCTGCCGGCCAACTGCAGCGCCTTCAGGGCGACGTCATCGTAATAGGAAGACAGGCTCCGTTCCCTCAGCAGGATCTCGGCATGGTCCTGGACCTCGTCAGAATCACCGGCAAGCATGCGCTGGTAAAAACTCTCCACCGGCGTCAATGCCGGCCTGTCGCCCAGCAGAACATCCAGAAATTCCAGCTTCGGGATATGCCGGCCCATCACCACCAGACAGACCGTCAACGGTGTGGACAGGATCAGCCCGATTGAGCCCCAAAGCCAGGTCCAGAAAATCGCCGACAGCATGACCGCCAGAGGCGACAGCCCGGTCGAATGACCATAGAGCAGCGGCTCCACCACCTGCCCCATCATGCTTTCCGCCACCAGAAACATACCGACCGCCCACAGCGCCATGCTCCAGCCCGGATCGACTGCCGCCGCCAGGGCGATCGGCGGAATGGCTGCCAGCGGTGTGCCGATATAAGGCACGAACCGCATCAGCCCGGCGATCACCCCCCACAAAGCTGGGCTGGGCACACCGATCATCCACAAACCAAGCCCGGTGATCAGACCGAAAGCCGCATTCAGTCCAAGTTGCGCCAGAAAATACCGGCTGAGCCGGCTGGCCGCATCGTCCATCGCCAAAGTCGTGCGATGCAGATCGGACGAACCGAACAGGCGGATCATCCGGTCCCGCAGATCCTCCAGCCTCATCAGCATGAAAATGGCGACGATGAACACGATTCCCGTGGAGGCCAGCGGAGCGATGATGGGCGACAGATACCGCTCCGCAATTTCCAGCGGAGACGGATTGACAGGCGCAATGGTCACCGGAACAGGCTGGGCTTCCTTCCCCACCCCTTCCCGCCCCCCATGAGGCTGAAGATTGCGGTCACCCATCCGCTGGGGCGGCGGCAAAGCTGTCTGATCATGGGTCGACTGAGCTGGAGGGCCCGAGGAAGCCTGATTCTCCGGCGTTGATGTCTGGGAAGAAGACGGTCTGGCGCTTCGCTCATGGCCGAATGTTCCAAGACGGTCGGCAATATGCCCCGCACGCGTCATCGCCCAGTCCCGCAGCAGGTCCGCCTTGTCGAGAATGGTGGACTGATAGCGCGGGACGTTATCAGCCAGCTGCGCCAACTGGGTGCCGATCAGACCGCCCAACGCCAGAATGATGCCCAGGGCCAGCAACACAGCCAGCACCACCGCGATAAATCGCGGCATCCACAACCGGCGCAGCACTGAGACGAGCGGCGACAGCACGAAGCTGAGCAGCACGGCCAACGTGATCGGCACCAGCACCTCGCGCCCCAGATACAGCGCCGCCACCACGACCACGCCGATCACCACAGCGCGGAGATCGTTACTGCTGGGCGTTTCGGCGGCGGCGATGCGGACGCGGTTATCTGCGACCGGCGGCAGCAGGGAGGACGAAGAGGAAGATGGCGCGTCAGGCATGAGGGTCGCTTTGCTGCGAAAAGGCTTCACCCTAATGCGCAGTAAAGCGTGTCAGGTTCCCGATTGCGACCGTGCTGTACGCAATTGGCAACAAATGGTGGCGTCAGCGCCGCACATAGCGCCAATAAAGCGGCTGACGACCGGCCCTGATCGCCTTGGCCTCATAACGTGTTGGCGGCCAGCCTTCCGGCCTTTCATCGCTCATGGCGACCAGCTCGAAAGCGGTCTGACGCTCCATGACCTCCGGCACCCAAGCCTGATAGGTAGGATCATCAGAGGCAATCCGCCATTCCGCTCCCGGCTTCATCACCCGCGCCAGCGTAGCGGCATTTTCAGGATGCACGAAGCGCCGCTTCGCGTGTCGCGCCTTCGGCCATGGGTCGGGAAACATCAGAAAAACCCGGTCCAGTACCTGATCCGGCAGATCGCGCAGCAGCGGGCGCGCATCATCATCCCATACCCGCAGATTACCGGGCAGCGGCGCGGTTTCCTCATCCAACGGTTCTGGCAGGAGGCGTGACAACAGGGAACACAGACCGTTTTCGAATACTTCGCAGGCAATCAGAGTCACATCCGGATGCGCCTCGATCTGGGCCACGGCATGCTCACCACCGCCGAACCCGATCTCCAGCCAGAGCGGAGAAACCCCCTGAAGCGAGGACGGCCCGGCATAGCGCAGCCGGGGCAGGGTCAGGTCCAGCAAACGCTGCTGACGGGGCCGGAGCGCGTGGCCCCGCTGGCGGCCATACAGCCGGTCGGGTTGGGATTTCATGGTCATGTCAGGCATCGATTCACATCAGGCAGAAGCAGATGATCCAGATCAAACGAAAAGGTCAGGGATTGCTCCCTGACCTTTCATATCATCCAGTACGCCGAAGGCGTCTGGTCTCAGCGGTTGAAGGCGGAGCGCAGGGCTGCCGCAATATCCGTCTGTTCCCAGGTGAAGTTGTCCAGCGCCATATCCGGGATACGGCCAAAATGGCCGTATGCGGAGGTCGGCACATAGATCGGACGGTTCAGGCGCAGATGCTCGCGGATGCCGCGGGGAGACAGGTTCACCAGCTCACGCAGGGTCTTTTCCAGCTTCACCTCATCCACATCATGCCCCGTACCGTGCAGATCGACATAGACGGACAGCGGATGGGACACACCGATTGCGTAGCTGATCTGCAGGGTCACCCGGTCCGCCAGTTCGGCGGCGACCACATTCTTGGCCAGATAGCGGGCGACATAGGCAGCGGAACGGTCAACCTTGGTGGGATCCTTGCCGCTGAAGGCTCCACCGCCATGCGGGGCCGCGCCACCATACGTGTCGACGATGATCTTGCGGCCCGTCAAACCCGCATCACCATCCGGACCGCCGATGACGAACTTGCCGGTCGGGTTGACGTAGATTTCCTGCTCCGGCGGCATCCAGCCATCCGGCAGAACCTGACCGATCACACCGGTCACGATACGGCGCAGCTCGTCCTGAGACGCGGATTCGCCATGCTGGGTGGAGACAACGACGCTGGTTGCGCCGACCGGGCGGCCATCCACGTAACGCAGGGTCACCTGGCTCTTCGCATCCGGCTCCAGCAGCTTGCCCTCGGCGGAACCACTTTTACGCAGCTCCGTCAGACGACGCAGAATTTCATGAGAATAATAGATCGGGGCCGGCATCAGGGTCGGCGTCTCGCGGCAGGCATAGCCGAACATGATGCCCTGATCGCCCGCGCCTTCATCCTTACTGCCTGCGCTATCGACGCCGACAGCGATGTCAGCGGACTGCGCATGCAGGTGAATGGCGATATCGGTGTTCTTCCAGGAAAAGCCTTCCTGATCGTAGCCGATATCCCTGATCGCCTCACGGGTTAGGTTTTCAAGCAGCTCCGGTGTCACGGAAGCAGGGCCACGGGTTTCACCCGCGAGAACGACACGGTTGGTGGTGACCAGCGTTTCACAGGCCACACGGGCGTAAGGATCAGCCTTCAGGAAGGCATCCAGAACCGTATCACTGATCCGGTCTGCCACCTTGTCGGGATGACCTTCCGAAACAGATTCGGAGGTGAAAAGATATTCGCCCTTATCGCGCATGGAGTTTTTTCCTCTTGTCGCGAGCGTGAACCGCTACGATCGCCATGGTGGGGGGTGTGGCTGAAACCGGTCATATCGTCAAGGCGCGATGGCCTGCCGGAAGGCCGGAACCGGCTGACAGCATAATGTCAGCGATTTCACAGATCATTCCAACCTATGAACTGCGCCTGTCTGCCCGTGAATGCGTCCCTTACGTGTGGATCAGTCAGGGCTGCGTATTCACCGGTCTGGTCGTATTCCGGCATCAGCGCCCGCAGGGTCGCATCAGGCCGGGCAGCCGGATGGGTATAGATTTCCGTGACACCGGACGGCAGATGCCTGCTCAGGCGCAGCAGCTTGTCGGATGTCATGTGCCCGCTCCAGCGCAGGCCGAACACGTGATCATTGACTGAAAGACCCGCTTTGCGCGCCTGCGCCCGCAGCATACCGGTCCAGCGATATAACAGCGTATCACTCAGGCCGGTCTTTTCTCCGCAGGCCGCCATGATGGCAGGCGGCTCCGCAGGAATACGGATCGCACGCAGACCATAATCCCGGCCGATCTCGCACAGCAGCTTCCCCACCGTCGGATGCAGATGCATGTGCTTGTGCGCATTGGCATGATCCAGCGTCAGCCCGGTGGCGCGGAAGGCCGCAAACTGGGCATCGATCTCCTCCGCCAGTTGCCGCCTCGCCGAGGGGGAAAAGAAATAGGTGAAACCCCGCCGCACCTGATCGGAGCCGAAACGCCCCTGCTGATCGACCAGTGCCGGAATCCGGGCATACGGCAGCACGGAATCTCCCTCCACCAGCACCAGATGCAGCCCGACCCGCAGAGAAGGCGTCTCCCGCGCCATGGCCACGGCCTCGGCCGCCGCCGGAGCCGCCACCATCAGGCTGCATGTCGACAGGATACCGTTGCGGTGGGCATCCAGCACCGCCTCATTCACCGCCGAGGTCAGGCCGAAATCATCAGCCGAGACGATGATCCGCCTCATCACCTGTCCTATCCTTCATAAGCGACAGGGCCAGAGAATGAACTCTGGCCCTGTCCCGTTATCCCTGTTTTAACCCGTACGGATCAATCAGGCAGCGTTACGCTGGGTCTTGCGTTCCTTGAGGAACTGGAAGAACTCCACGCCCTCGCGCAGGCGACGCTTCATCATCTGCGGGCTGGTGATCATCTCACCGACGATGGAGGCGATCTTCGGCGCACGGAAATAGAATTTCCGGTAGAACTCCTCGACGCTCTGGAACATCTCGGTGTGGGTCAGGTGGTCGTAATGCAACGGCGCCATCTGGATGCCATGCTCGTCGATCAGTTCCGCATGCTCGGCATCCAGCCAGCCATTCTCGACCGCCTGATTATACAGGAAGGTGCCCGGATACGGTGCGGCGAGGCTCACCTGCAACGTGTGCGGGTTCACTTCCTTCGCGTATTCGATCGTTTCCTGAATGGTTTCCTTCGTCTCACCCGGCAGGCCGAGGATGAAGGTACCATGAATCTTGATGCCGAGATCGTGGCAATCCTTGGAGAATTTCTTTGCAACCTCGATCCGCAGACCCTTCTTGATGTTATGCAGGATCTGCTGGTTGCCGCTCTCATAGCCAACGAGCAGCAGGCGCAGGCCATTATCCTTCAAAATCTTCAGGGTTTCGCGCGGCACATTGGCCTTGGCGTTGCAGGACCATGTCACACCCAGCTTGCCCATCTCCCGTGCGATGGCCTCGGCACGGGGCAGATCGTCCGTGAAGGTATCGTCGTCGAAGAAGAATTCCTTCACCTGCGGGAAGTATTTCTTCGCCAGAGCGATTTCCTCGGCCACATGCTGCGGGCTGCGCACGCGGTAGCGATGGCCACCAACCGTCTGCGGCCACAGGCAGAAGGTACAGCGGGATTTACAGCCGCGCCCGGTATACAGGCTCAGATAGGGATGCTTCAGATAGCCGATGAAGTAATCCTCGATCTTCAGATCACGCTTGTAGACCTCGGTCACGAAGGGAAGCTGGTCCATATCCTCCAGAATTTCACGATCCGGGTTATGGATGATCTCGCCATTGGCATTCCGCCAGGACAGGCCGGCAATGGTGGCCAGGTCGCGGCCCTCGGCCACTTCCTTGACGGTGAAGTCGAATTCATTGCGCGCCACCCAGTCAACCGGGCCGCCACTCTTCAGACTTTCCTCCGGCTGCACCGCCACTTTCGCACCGACGAAACCGATCTTGAGAGACGGGTTCACGTCTTTCAACGCCTGCGCCACCTTCACATCGGAGGCAAAGGAGGGGGAAGAGGTATGCATCACGCACAGCTCGTAATCCTTGATCTGCGCCGTCACCGTCTCCAGCGTGATCCCGGCCGGCGGAGCGTCGATCAGCTTGCTGCCCGGCACCATCGCAGCAGGCTGGGCCAGCCATGTCGGATACCAGAAGGAACGGATCTCGCGCCGCGCCTGATAACGGGAACCGGCTCCGCCATCAAATCCATCAAAGGAAGGCGGGTGCAGAAACAGGGTCTTCATCATGAGCGTCGGTACCTCTTCATGAGTCGGCGCCGACAGGCCCGGCTCCGTTTACGCAATCTTACGCAGTCATTGTCTTACGTCATTGTGGCGCGGATACGTATGCCCGCATTGCAATTGACCTCAGCCCTTCAGGAGGGGCTGCCCCGCCAGCGTCGCCTGCTGCATGGCCGGAGACGAGCGATAGGCCATCCGCGTCACCTGCACCACCTGCCCGCGCCATTTGACATCCCCTTTGCGGAACGTGGCGAGAATGGTGGCCATCGACAACAGCTCCCGCACAGGCAGAAGCAGAAGAGAGGTCGCCGGAGCAAGCTTCAAAAGGTGGTCGATCCCGCGACTGACCAGAAAACGCACCATCCAGAAGGCAAAAAACACCGCCAGCGCCCAACCCGCCAGACCGGACAGCGCCACACCCAGCATGGCCCAGAATAACGGAAACTGAAGAATGGAAAGAATGAACCCGACCGGGGCCACAGACTGAATGGTGCGTTGCCAGCGCAGCTCATGGTCGAACAGGGCGCGGATCGTGGTCTCCGGCACGGTGGTGGCAGGAACGGTGTCAGCCAGACCGACGCGCAGACCCTGCCCCACCATTAAGTGGCCCAGCACCGCATCATCGGCGATATGATGCGCAAGCACTGCCAGACCGCCCAGATTTTCCAGCGTCTCCCGCCGCAGCGCCATGGTGGCACCCAGGCAATCCTGACGGCCCAGCAGACGCGCAACCAGCGCACCGGGCAGGAACTGATGGGAAATACCCGCCATGCCCAGAGTACCGACCAGACCGGATTGCGGCGATACACCGGAATACAGAGTGGTTACCAGCCCGGTTTGAGGCTGCTCCAGCGCAGTAACCAGACGTCGGAGATAATCCCGCGTGACATGGACATCGCTATCCGCAATCACCAGCACATCATGCCGGGCGCTTGGATACATGTTGATAAGATTGGCAATTTTCCGATTTTCGCCATGCGGTGTGGGATCAACCACCATCACGATATCCAGATGGGGAAACCGTCCCTGCAAACGACGCACGACATGACGGGCGGGGTCACTTGCGCTCTGTACACCGAAAACCAGTTGATAATGCGGGTAATCCTGCTGACAGAAGCTTTCCAGCGCCTGCTCGAGCAGCGGCTCCTCACCATGCAACGGTTTCATGATGGTGACGGCGGGCCAGTCCTGCCGGGGGGGCAGAGGCTGCCTTGCATGCCTGGCAAATGTCCACACAGCCCCGAGGCCGAGAACGGTCTGCACCATCCCGATCCCGGCCAGAGCCATGGTCGTATCAGCAAAAAAGAGCATCACTCAAAAAACCGGACTAAAATCTTGAGGAACACATCGGGACACGCTTCATCACATCGTGCCACCGGACAGGTCCGATATTTTCTGCCGGAGTTTGTCCAGGAGATTATCCGGCCCGGCTGCCAGCAATGTGCGGAAATCGGAACGTGTCACCGCCACCTGGCTGATCGAGCCATCCAGCAGAACATCAACGACTTTCCACTGCCCGCCATCATTACGCATCAGATAGTCAATGCGATTGGCGGTGCCGTCACTCACGATCTGGCTCTGTACCACCTGATCGCTACCGGATGCCACCGGGTTAGGTGATACCCGGAAGGACTGGCCATCAAAGCTCGAGAATTCGGAAACGTAACGCGCCACAGTAAAGCGCGTGAAAACATCCAGCAGCCGGGATTGTTGTTCCGGCGTCAGGCTGTTCCATTTCAGACCGACGGAATTTTTCAGCAGCAGCGGCAGGTCCAGAACCTGCTGCACGACCGGAGCCAATGTCTGGTAACGCTGGGGAAAAGGAACCGCACTGCCCTGTTTCATAATACCAAGCAGCGCCTGATTGAGCCGTTCGATCTGGGCGGACGGACCTGCCGTCTGGGCCTGTGCCGCAATGGGAACCAGGCTCGTCGTGAAGGAAAGCCCGGCAACCGGTGCCCACAACACCAGTCCCTGTAATAGAGACGCGCGGATGAATCTTTTCATCGTGACGGCACCTTCCGGGTCATTGTCTGTTCCAGCAATTTCAGGACGGTATCGCGAATTGCCTGATGGTCAAGTCCGGCCTGTCTGATCTGGTTTGGCTGTGTATCATGGTCGATATAGCGATCCGGCAGGATCATGGAGCGGATTTTCAGGGCATGGCCATCGCGCCCATCCAGCAGGCCGGACTGCGCCAGATGCTGCATCACGTGGCTGGCATAGCCGCCTATCGAGCCTTCCTCAACGACCACGAGAACGTCGTTCTCCCGCGCCAGACGCTCCACCAGCGCCGTGTCCAGCGGCTTCACAAAGCGGCCATCCGCCACCGTCACCGTCAGGCCATGCGTGGCAAGATCATCCGCCGCCAGCAGGGCATCCTGCAACCGAGTGCCTATGCTCAGGATCGCGATCCCGCTCCGGCCATCCCGCACGATGCGGCCCTGACCGATCGGCAGGATATCCCCGCGCAGGCGACCTTTCCCATCACGCGGCAGCGCAACACCCACGCCTTCACCACGCGGATAACGCACCGCACTCGGCCCCGCATCATACGCCGCAACCGTCGCCACAGCATGCACGAGCTCCGCCTCATCAGACGGAGACATGATCATCATCCCGGGCAGACAGCCCAGATACGCCATGTCGAAGCTGCCAGCATGCGTCGCGCCATCGGCACCCACCAGACCCGCACGGTCAATCGCAAAGCGAACCGGAAGGTTCTGGATCGCAACGTCATGCACCAGCTGGTCATAACCGCGTTGCAGGAAGGTCGAATACAGCGCGCAGAACGGAACCATCCCCTCCACCGCCAGACCAGCCGCAAACGTCACCGCATGCTGCTCCGCGATCCCGACATCAAAGCAACGATCCGGGAAGCGCTTCTCAAACGCATCCAGACCCGTGCCCGACGGCATCGCCGCATTGATCGCAACCACCCGGGGATTATCCTCCGCCGCCGCAATCAGCGCCTCTGCAAAGACTTTCGTGTAGGTCGGCGGCGCAGGCTTCGCGCCCGGAACAGGCGCAGGCTTGATCTGCTCGCCCGTCACAACATTGAACCGGCTCACCGCGTGATATTTGTCCGCAGACGCCTCCGCAGGGGCATAGCCATGCCCCTTCCGCGTGATCGCATGCACCAGGATCGGACCCGTCTCCTCCGCATCCCGCACATTGCGCAGAACCGGCAGAAGATGATCCAGATTATGACCGTCAATCGGGCCTACGTAATAGAAGCCCAGCTCCTCGAACAGCGTGCCGCCCGTCAGGATGCCGCGGGCATATTCCTCCGCACGGCGCGCCGTCCGCTCGATCCCCCGCGGGAAATGGCGCGCCATCTTCCCAGCCAGATCACGCAGGTTCAGGAAGCTCCGCGATGACAGCAGACGCGACAGATATGCCGACATCGCCCCCACAGGAGGCGCAATCGACATGTCATTGTCGTTCAGGATCACCACCAGACGCGACTTCAGGCTGCCGGCGTTGTTCATCGCCTCATACACCATCCCCGCGCTCATCGCCCCGTCGCCGATCACAGCGATCACATGCTCCGGTCCCGCCCCGACCTCGCCCGCCGCACGCCGCAGATCGCGCGCCACCGCCATGCCAAGTCCAGCCGAGATCGAGGTCGAGCTGTGGCCCGCGCCGAACGGGTCGTATTCGCTCTCCGAACGCTTCGTAAAGCCGGACAGACCCCCACCCATCCGCAGCGTGCGAATACGATCCCGGCGACCTGTCAGGATCTTGTGAGGATAAGCCTGATGACCAACATCCCAGATCAGACGGTCAGACGGCGTGTCGAACACCGCATGGATCGCCACCGTCAGCTCAATCACGCCAAGCGCCGCGCCAAGATGCCCGCCCGTGACCGAGACAGCGTCTACCGTCTCCGCACGAAGCTCATCCGCAACCGCGCGCAGTTGCTCCGATGACATGTTCCGTAAATCAGACGGGTAACGAACACGGTCCAGGGTCGGAGTCTCATGGCGACGGCCAGGGGTTGTATCAGTCATGCGAACTCTTCATCCTGCGGCGCGCAGCCGCTTCAATTCTTGAACACCACCCGGACTTCCCGTCCGCCCTTCCCCCCGGAAGACCAGACGGCCCGATTCCCTCACGGGCTGGACCCTGTCCGAGCTGAGCGGTGGCAGCGGTCTTGATGACCAGAGACCACTCGCGCAGTTCGCATTCCCCTCTATCCAAATCCGGCAACTCCTTGATTGCATGTTTCATGTGGAACCGTCTGCGGCAACCCCAAACCCGCAGCCACCCCGATCACAATGTCCGAATCCATCAAGAAGCGTGCTTTATGAGCAACACTGTGGTGATAACCTGTCCTGCTTTTAATGGAAGACTCTCAAACATGGCATGGAATGATTTACGTCTCGTAAACTGAATGATTGGCTCTCAAAAACGGCACTGACAGGCGGTCATGCCCCGACAAAAAACTTTTCTGATCCTGAACAGAACAGCTCGCCCCTGCTTTGCACACCGTGCTGCCACGCATTTCCAGTCTGGACCCGTGCGGTCCGGATGGTGTAGCGAAACTGGCCCCATGCCCGGCCTGAACTGCCCGGGCATACAGCATGATGAGGCTATCATTTATCGTTCCGTCATATCATGTTCCAGAGCATCCATGGCCAACCCGTCGGATCTACCCGGATCGTATGATTGGCTTATCCCTGATGCCCGGTCCACGACCGGTCATCCGACCGCAGTTTTGACCAAAGGCTGAGGAAGTTCCGTATGGCTGTGCCGCTGCACCAGGCGATCCGCGTAGGCGCCTATGTGATGAAGCAACATCTGCTGGGGCGGAAACGCTATCCGCTGGTCCTGATGCTGGAACCGCTGTTCCGTTGCAATCTGGCCTGCGCGGGTTGCGGCAAGATCGATTACCCGGCGGAAATCCTCAACCAGCGCCTGTCCGTGGCAGAGTGCCTCGAAGCCGTCGATGAATGCGGCGCGCCCGTTGTGGTGATCGCCGGTGGCGAGCCGCTGCTGCACAAGGAACTCGATCAGGTGGTCGAGGGCATCATTGCCCGTAAAAAATTCGTGATCGTCTGCACCAATGCCCTGCTGCTCGAAAAGAAGATGCATCTTTTCAAGCCGAGCAAGTGGTTCTCCTGGTCGGTCCATCTGGATGGAGACCAGGAAGATCACGACAAATCGGTCTGTCAGGATGGCGTCTACGAACGCGCGGTGGAAGCCATCCGCCGCGTGAAGCAGGCCGGATTCCGCACCATTATCAACTCCACCCTGTTCGACACCGCCGATCCGGAGCGCATGGCGCGCTTCTTCGACGATGTCATGGAAATCGGCGTGGACGGGATCAGCGTCTCCCCCGGCTACGCGTATGAGCGTGCGCCGGATCAGCAGCACTTCCTGAACCGTCGTCGCACGAAAGACCTGTTCCGCGGGATTTTTGCCCGTGCGGACAAGACAAAGAAGAAATGGGAGTTCAATCAGTCCTCCCTGTTCCTGGATTTCCTGGCCGGAAACCAGACTTTCAAATGCACCCCGTGGGGTAACCCGACACGCACCTATTTCGGCTGGCAACGCCCCTGTTATCTGCTCGGTGAAGGCTATGCCAAATCCTTCAAGGAGCTGATGGAGGAAACTGACTGGGATGCCTACGGCACCGGCAATTACGAAAAATGCGCCGACTGCATGGTGCATTCCGGATATGAAGCCACCGCCGTCGCCGAGGCTGTCAGCAAACCGTGGAAAGCCGCCAAGCTCGCCCTGACCGGCATCAGGACCACTGGTGACATGGCCCCCGATATTCCGCTGACCAACCAGCGTCCGGCCCAGTATGTTTTCAGCCGGCACGTTGAAACCGCGCTGGAAAAAATCCGCGCCGAGCAGGCTGGCGCTTCCAAACCCCCCAAGACTGTGGTTCGCCACGTAGCCGCCGGGGCTGGAGACTAAGCTGATTTCTCCCCCGATCGTGCAAACGGTCGGGGGTTTTTCTTTACTCAGGTCAGAGTCGGCCACTGAAACTGACGCAGGGTTCTCCGGGCCGCCGCAGCATCCCGTGCCAGCGCCATCAGGGAACCTAGCTGCGAAGGCTGACGCAGAATTGATCCTGCCACCCTGAACACACCGATCGCCCCGGTTTGATCCAGCGCCAGCAACGCCGCAGGCGGCAAATCCCTGTCCGCCGGATCACACACTGCCCGGACGATCGAAAAAGGGATGCCATACAGGGCCGCCACCCGCGCCACCGCCCCGCTTTCCAGATCGACCGCCCCTGCACCGGTCTGATGAAACAGCGCGGCCTTGTCCTTCCGACTGGCCACGACCTGCCGGGTTGCAACCATACGCCGCAAGGTACTGCCGACCGGCCATAACGGGTCTGTCCGATAAATGACCCCTTCCTCGATCAACTCGGCCGGAATCAGCAGGGCACCCGGCACAATGGCCGGATCAAGGCCACCTGCCAGACCGAAACTGACCAGCCGATCCACCCCGCTTTCAGCCAGATGAATGGCAGCCCGTTCCGCGCCCTCGGGCTCCCCTCCACCGACCGCGGCAATACCGAACCCGCGCAGGAGTCTTGCTTCAGCCTGTAAGCCCACGACCACGCCGGTTTTCATCACCGCATCCCGCCTTCATCACCTGTTCGGGGCTGTTTGAAGCAAAGCACGCCCATACGGGCAAATACGACCCGTCATAGCCTGTGCGCTTCTGTCCCCTCTCGTCATTCCGTGCAGTCTGTGCCACCAGAGGAACATGAGCACAGATCGCAGCATACGCATTGGAATTGCCGGCATGGCCGGTCGGATGGGCAGCCTGCTGGTCGAGGAAGCGGCCGCGCAGGGTACGGTCTCCGGGGGAACACTCCGACCCGGATCAAACAGCCAGGCACCAGCCGGCGTTCATGCCTTTGCTGATATCAGCGCGCTGGCAGAAGCCTCCGACGCGGTGATTGACTTTACCTCCGCCTCCACCGTGCAGACGCATGCCAGCGCGCTGAGCAAAACGCGGACGGCATGGATTCTTGGCACGTCCGGCCTTTCCCCTGCTGATGAAAAGGCCGTCGAGGACGTCGCCGCCCTCATCCCGGTGGTGTATGCGCCCAATTTCGCGCCGGGGGTCAATCTGGTGCTGGCGCTGGCCGAAAAAATGGCCGCGGCCCTGCCCGGCGACCGCTATGATGCCGAAATCGTGGAAATGCACCATCGCCGCAAGATCGACTCCCCCTCCGGCACGGCCATCGGTCTGGGTCGCGCGGTGGCCGCCGGTCGCGGCGTGGCGCTGGAGGAAGTGATTGAAAGCGGTCGGCACGGGCATGTCGGCCCCCGCCAACCCGGCGCCATCGGCTTCGCGGCACTGCGGGGCGGACAGGTGGTCGGCGAACACACCCTGCTGTTTGCCGCTGATGACGAGCATATCGCCCTGACCCACCGCGCCTTTGACCGTCGTGCTTTCGCGCGCGGTGCGGTGCAGGCAGCCTTGTGGGTGCAGGGTAAACCACCCGGACTGTATTCAATGATGGATGTGCTGGGCATGCGCTGAAAGCGACTGCGCCGATGCTGAAAGGAATTCTGACCGTCGGCGGCTGGACCATGGCCAGCCGTATTCTGGGACTGCTGCGGGAAATGCTGATCGCGGCACTGGTCGGCACAGGGCCAGTCGCGGAAGCCTTCATCATCGCCAACAAGGTGCCGAATCTGTTCCGACGGCTGTTCGGGGAAGGGGCCTTCAATGCCGCCTTCGTCCCTTCTTTCTCCGGTCTGCTGCAAACGGAAGGTCACGACGCCGCCCAGCGCTTCGCCAGCGAGGCTATGGCCGTCATGACGTTCTGGCTGGTCTCCCTGACCATTCTCGGCGAAATCTGTATGCCGTGGATGATGACGGTGCTGGCCAACGGCTTTGTCGATGATCCTTCCAAATTCGCCCTTACCGTTACGCTCAGCCGTATCACCTTTCCCTATCTGCCGCTGATCTGCCTGTGCGCGCTGGTCGGCGGGGTGCTGAACGGGCTGAACCGCTTCACCGCCGCCAGCGCAAGCTATGTGCTGTTCAACGTGGTCTCCATCGTGTTCATGCTCTGGGCCACGCCGTTCATGCCGGGGGTAGGGCATGCGCTGGCATGGGGTGTGACGGTCTCCGGCGTGCTGCAACTCTCGCTGATGCTGTGGGCGGCGAAGCGGGCCGGCATGGCGCTGCATCTGCCGCGCCCGCGCCTGACCCCGCGCATGCGTATCCTGCTGCGCCGCATGGGACCTGGGCTGATCGGGGCCGGGGTCACCCAGATCAATTTTCTGATTGATGTCGTCATCACCACTCTGCTGCCCGCTGGATCGGTGGCGCTGCTGGGCTATGCCGACCGGGTTAATCAGCTCCCGCTCGGTGTGGTGGGGCTGGCCACCAGCACCGCCTCCCTGCCCGTATTGTCCCGGCTGGTGCATTCAGGGGATGAGCAGGGTGCCAACCATGCCATGAACCGGGCACTGGAATATGCGATGACGCTGATCCTGCCTGCCGCCGTGGCGCTGGTGGTCATCGCCCAGCCAATCATGGCCGTGCTTTATGAGCGCGGAGCCTTCACAGCCGAAGCCACCTATCTGTCGTCACAATCTCTGGCAGCTTATGCAATCGGGCTGCCAGCCTTCGTGGCCGTACGCATCGTCACCAATGGTTTTTTCGCACGTGGCGATACCGCAACGCCGGTCAAGATCAGCGTTTTCATCATCGCCCTGAATTTGGGTCTCAATCTGCTGCTGATGGATCGGCTGCATCATATGGGACCACCTCTGGCCTCCAGCATCGCTGCCTATGTCAATGTGCTGGTGCTGGCGGGGATCCTGGGCCGGCGCGGTCATTTCTCAGCAGACGCCACTTTGCGCCGGGCTTTGTCCCGCATGGGGCTGGCAGCGCTGGCGATGGGAGCCGTGCTGGCCGTGTTCAGGCCGCTGCTATTCGATACGCTGCCCGATATTCACGGCGCACGCTGGGTCGCGCTGGCTTTGCTGATGGCCATTGGCGGGGGCGCCTATGTGCTCAGCGGCCAGATGCTGGGGGCGTTCCAGATCAGGGATACGCTGACAAAAATCCGCCGCCGCCGCTGAAGGGTCAGGTCCGCCATTTCACATGGCAGGTCTGGTCCAGCGGATGGCAGAACCGGCCATAGCGATAGGGAACGATCTCGGCCGGGGCCAGCAATTCCACCGGACGCGATGGCGGAGGAGAAAAATCTGCCGCCACGGAAGGGGGGCGTTCAGACCGTGAAGCAGATGGGAAAGGGGCGAACCCACCTGCCTGATGATCCGACACAACCGTGGCGGCAGACTTGACCGGACCATAGCTGCCACCGACCAACGCAGCTGTTCCGACCGTCAGCAGGAGCGGAAAAAGAGCCAGGCTCCGGGTCTGCACAACCCGAGAGGACGTGAAAAACATCCGCATGACCGTGTCATCCTTTTCCATACTGGCTGACAGGGACGTTCTAGCAGACACAGAACAAAAACAGAACTGTTATTTTCAATAATCAGAACAAAAAAAGTACAAACATACGTTCAGCCGGACTCAGGGAAAGGCTGTCCGACACTGTTGAGGTAGCCGTAAACAGCCCGAGAAACCCGCCTGACAAGACCGGATCGATCCAGCTCGCCCTTTTCCCCGGCAGCATCGACCATGCCTTTCACAATCGCCATCACATCCTGTGCCGCCATGTCGTATTGAGGTTGAGGGGGAAGATCGCCACGGCTGAGCACTTCCCGCAGAATCGCCAGAAGCCGGCTTGTGACACGCTGCGTATCCTCATCGAAAGGCAGCCGCGCTTCCTCGATATCGAGTAACCGGGCCAGAACCGGGCGGCGTAGCTGATGAGCCACCGCTGCCTCGATCATGCCGGACAAAGCTGCCTGCCCGGTCGGGGCAGCAAGAGACTGTTCACACTCTGCGAGCAGAATCGAGGTCTCCCGCACGATCAACGCGGCGATCAGAGCCTCCTTGCCGGGGAAATACTGATAGAGCGAGCCGATACTGACACCGGCCCGTTCCGCCACTGCATTGGTCGTGAAATCCCCGAGCCCCTTGCGCTCCAGAATGTGAGCTGCCGCCTCAATAATGATGCGCACTGTCTCCGCCGAACGCGCCTGACGGGGCATTTTTCTTGGAGAGGGGCGTCGGGAGGAAGGTGACTGCGGCATCAGCATAAATGCGAGTAGTGAATATGAGGATTTACTCACATTCTGACAGCATCACGCAATGATGCAAAGGACCATACACCGTGCCCACATCCCACCCTTCTTTCGAACCAGCCCTGACCGTTTTCATGCTGGTCAAGACCTCTCCCGAATGGCTCGGCTTCCCGGTGGAACGACGTTTCGCACTGCTGGAGGAGCAGTTCACCCCCATCCTCCGAAAACACGCGGCGAACATCACCTTGCGCTTTTTCGATGTGGAGTTCTACGCAACCCGCGTTACCGATCTATGGATGTGGGATGCCAGGGATCATCACGCCTATCAGCTTCTGGTCGAAGTCCTCCGCGAAACCGCTTTCTGGGATCGCTATTTCGAGATCGTGGAAATCCTGCCCGGTGTCGAAAACGCCTATGCCCGGAATTACAGCAGGCCGGCCATCACTGCCTGACTGGATCAGGAAAGGGCCGGATAAAGAAAAGGGGCAGGTTTTGCCCGCCCCTTTTCAGTTTTACTGATCACCCGATGGATCGATTCACGGAGAGGGGTGCGGGGCGGCGTGCCAGATATCCCGCGCATATTCCCGGATGGTCCGGTCGGAAGAAAACCAGCCCATCGCCGCCGTGTTGAGCAGCGCCTTACGCCGCCATTCCAGCGGCGTACGATACAGGGCCGCTCCGCGCTTGTGGGTTTCCTCATAGCTTTCGAAATCGGCGGTCACGAGGAACACGTCATCATTCAGCAGATGCTCAATCAGTTCTGCATAGCGTGACGGATCATCGGGGGAGAACACGCCTGAGCGGATCGCCTCGATCGCCTGCGCCAGGCTGGGGCAGGCAGCAACTTTGGCACGGGCATCGTATCCGGACATCTTGATATCCGCCACCTCATCAGCCCTCAGCCCGAAGATCAGGATATTGTCATCCCCGACATGATCGCGAATCTCGATGTTCGCGCCATCCAGCGTGCCGATGGTCAGCGCGCCGTTCAGCGCCATTTTCATGTTGCCGGTGCCGGATGCTTCCAGCCCCGCCGTCGAGATCTGCTCCGAGAGATCAGCCGCCGGAATAATGACCTCGGCCAGGCTGACATTATAATTGGGCAGAAACACCACCCGCAGCCGGTCACGCACCACCGGATCATTGTTGACGACACGGGCAATATCATTGGCCAGCTTGATGATCAGCTTGGCACGGTGATAGCTGGCAGCCGCCTTGCCCGCGAATATCTTGACCCGCGGTGTCCAGTTACGGCCCGGCTCGGCGCGCATCTTGTCATACAGCGCCACCGTCTCGATCAGATTGAGCAATTGCCGCTTGTATTCGTGGATACGCTTGATCTGCACATCGAACAGCGCATCGGGATCAAGCCGGATGCCCATCCGGTCCTGCACCAGAGCCGCCAGCCGCTGCTTGTTTTCACGCTTTACGGCGCTGTAGCGGTCCATAAAGGGCGTATCATCGGCAAACCGGGCCAGTTCCGACAGTTCCTCCGCATCCGCGACCCAGCGATCCCCGATCGAGTCGTTGATCAGGGCGGTCAGGCCGGGATTGCACTCCACCAGCCAGCGACGGAAGGTGATGCCGTTGGTGATGGCGGTGATCCGGTCCGGAAACAGCTTGTGGAAATCACGGAACACCGTGGTCTTCATCAGATCGCCATGCAGGGCCGAAACGCCATTCACTTTTTTCGATCCGACGAAAGCGAGATGACCCATGCGCACCTGACGCCCGTTGCTCTCATCGATCAGAGAGATAGAGCGCCGCAACTCGGGAGAACTGACCGGGCGAGGGGCTGCGGTATCCAGATGCAGAGCGTTGATCTCATAGATAATCTGCATATGGCGCGGCAGAAGACGCTCGAACAGCGTCACCGGCCAGCTTTCCAGCGCCTCCGGCAACAGGGTGTGATTGGTATAGCCCAGCGTGCCGCGGGCGATGGAGAAAGCGCGTTCCAGCGTCAGGCCGTATTCATCCACCAGCAGACGCACCAGCTCCGCCACTGCCACTGCCGGATGGGTATCGTTCAGCTGGATGGAAGCCGTATCCGGCAGCCTCTCCACCGATCCCTGCTGCGCCATGTGACGCCTGACCAGATCCTGCAGGGAGGCGGAAGTGAAGAAAAACTCCTGTTTCAGCCGCAATTCCCGGCCAGCCTCGCTGCTGTCATCGGGATAGAGCACGCGGCTGATATTGGTGGCATTCAGCTGGGCGGCAAAAGCATCGACATGGTCACCGCGATTGAAGGCGTCCAGCCGCATCGGCTCCACCGAGCGTGCGCGCCACAGACGCAGCGTATTGATGTGCGTACCCTGCCAGCCCACCACCGGTGTATCATAAGCCACGGCACGCACCCGCTCAGCCGGCATCCAGACCAGACGGGTGGAGCCATCCGGCTGATCCTGCGGCAGTACGCGGCCTCCGAAGCCGATATCATAGGCAATTTCGGGGCGCTCGAATTCCCACGGATTGCCGAAAACCAGCCAGTCTTCCGGCAGTTCGACCTGATAGCCGTCGCGGATCACCTGCCTGAACAGGCCATGATCATAGCGGATGCCATAGCCAAGACCGGCCAGCCCGACCGTTGCCATACTTTCCATGAAGCAGGCGGCCAGACGACCCAGACCACCATTGCCCAGCGCCGCATCCGGCTCCAGATCCTTGATCTGGTCGAAGGAAACACCGTGCAGGGTGAGGGCTTCCTTCGTCGCCGCCATCAGGTTCAGATTGGTAAGGCTGTCCGTCAGCAGACGACCGATCAGGAATTCGAGACTCAGGTAATAGACCCGCTTGGCATTGGCCTCATCAGCGGAGCGGGCGGTGGCGTGCCAGCGATCCACGATCCGGTCACGCACAGCGAGGGCGGTCGCGGCATACCAGTCGTGCAACCGGGCATGGCGGGGATCGCGCCCCACCGCGTACCGCATCTTGTCTTCGATGGCACGGTGCAGTTCGGCAACCTGTGCGGTGTAAGGCGTATTGGCGGCGTCCATACTCGCTCCCTGGCTTGAACAGACCGTTCAGAATCCGGCGGTAGCGAGCCGGCTCCTGCGGCACCACCACGATACAGAGACAAACGCATCTGTCACGCGCTTGTGCGGTACCAATGGTCATCAGGGAGGCAAGCAATCCCCGTGCCGTGACTTCAGCCAGAGCAGGAAAGCATGTCCAAAAAGAGAAAAAAGTGGATCAGACCCGCAGAAAACCAACCAGTTTTTCTGCCTCAGCGACGATGGGCTCAGCGATGGCTTCCGCCCGCCGGCCACCCTCACGCAGCAGCCGGTCGAGCTCTGCCTCATCTGCCAGCAACCGTTTCGTTTCCACTGCAATAGGGGACAGTTCCTGCACCAGCAGTTCGGTCAGGGCCTCCTTGTAGGGGCCGAAGCCTTTTCCGCCATGCTCGCGCAGCACGGTTGCGGTGTCACTGTTGGTCAGCGCCGCATAAATACCCACCAGATTCCGGGCTTCCGGACGCCCTTCCAGCCCGGCAATATCCTCAGGCAGCGGTTCAGGATCGGTTTTCGCCCGACGGATTTTCATGGCGATGGTATCGGCATCATCCGAAAGATTAATGCGGCTCTGATCAGATGGATCGGATTTGGACATTTTCCGTAAACCATCCCGCAGGCTCATCACCCGCGCTGCCGGACCCTGAATCAGCGGCTCCACATGCGGGAAAAACGCCACGCCGAAATCGTGATTGAATTTCTCGGCAATGTCGTTGGTCAGTTCCAGATGCTGGCGCTGGTCATCGCCCACCGGAACCAGCGTGGCATGGTAGGCCAGAATATCCGCCGCCATCAGGTTGGGATACACATACAGCCCGGCAGAAGCATTCTCACGATCTTTGCCGGCCTTGTCCTTGAACTGCGTCATGCGGTTCAGCCAGCCCAACCGGGCCACGCAATTGAAAATCCAGGCCAGCCTTGCATGGGCGCTGACGGAACTCTGCACGAACAGAATGTTGCGGGCCGGGTCCACACCGCAGGCAATCACCGATGCCGCCATTTCCCGCGTAGACTGACGCAGCTTTTCCGGGTCCTGCGCCACCGTGATCGCATGCATGTCAACCACGCAGTAAAGACACTCATGCGTATCCTGCAGCGTCACCCAGTTGCGCAGAGCACCCAGATAATTGCCAAGGGTCGGAATGCCGGAAGGCTGAATGCCGGAGAATATGCGCTTCATACCGCGTTCTTTCTCTCAGAGGCGCTATCGCGTCAACGGGCGATATAGGAGTTCAACTGCGTTTGGGTCGGGTAAGGAGCAGCCGGGCCAGACCAACAGGGCAAAATCCGGTGCGCCACAGGCGGCCCCATGTCATGGCGCCGATACGTCCGACATCACTCAGCGGCCTGAAATGGCTGGGCCGATGCAGGGCGGGGCCATGGATACGGGGAATATCGACCGAGACGGTCCTAATCCCCTGGCGGCCAGCCTCAATCAGCAACTCGCTTTCATAGGCAAAGCCGCCCGACCTGATCCGGTCCAGCAGATGCGGCAGCAGCAGGGCCGGGTAAACCCGCATCCCGCTCTGCGTATCCTCAATCGGCCAGCCGGATGCCCATGAAACAACAGCATCCGCCACACGGTTGGCGGCACGGCGAATCCACGGTCCAGGCGCATGGTCACGACGGCGGGAACCGATGACGATCAGGGCCGGATAGCGTTCAGAAACCTGGATCAGACGCGGCAGATCCTCCGGCCTGTGCTGGCCATCCGCATCGAGCGTAACGATCAGGCCAGCTTCCATGGCGCAGGCCGCCGCCAGACCGGCCGCAAGGCTCGCTCCCTTGCCTGCATTGGCGGGGAAACGCAGCACCTCTGCCCCCGCTGCTTCCGCACGCTGTGCTGTTGTATCGCGGGAGCCATCATCGACCACCAGAACCCGGGCAGCCCGCACAGACGCACGGCAGCGCATCACAATGTCGCCAACCGATTTTTCTTCCTGATAGGCGGGAATGACAATGACGATGCGCGATACGTTTTCCTCCCCGGGCCTCTTCCTGCCCGGATCAGCTGAAAACGAAACAGAGGTTGAATAGGTCACAGAACGTGTTTTTGATTACAAAGGCGCAAGGAATATCAGCATTCCGGTTACAAAAAAATCCTGAATAATTTATACTAGGTCAGTCACGGACAGATGGTAAACTCTTCATGCTGGACAGCGCATCGATCTCCATAAACGTGGATGAATCATCCAGTGACGCACAACTTTGTGATGTCCTGATCGTCGGCGCCGGACCGGCCGGGTGCACTGCGGCCGCCCTGCTGGCTGAAAAAGGGCGCAATGTCATTCTGCTGGAGAAAGACCGCCATCCGCGCTTTCACATTGGCGAGAGCCTGCTGCCCCGTAATCTGCACCTGATCGAACGTCTGGGCCTGACTCAGGAAGTGGCGGCATTCGGCGTGTTCAAACCGGGTGCCGAATTCATCTCCGACGGCCATGGCGGGCGAGATACCAAATTCTGTTTCGCCGATGCGCTCGACAAGACATTTACCCATTCCTGGCAGGTGAAACGCGCCGATTTTGATGCCGCCCTGTTCCGCAGCGCACGGAACAAGGGCGCGCAGGCCATGGACGGCATGCGTGTCACCACCATCCGTTTTCCCGAAGGTGTGCCGGAAGGATCGGCCCGCGCCATCGTGGAAGCCGTGGACGAAGCCGGGAACACGCATCATTTTGCTCCCCGCTATGTGATCGACGCCTCGGGACGGGATACGTTTCTGGGCGGCAAGCTGGGTAGCAAAAAGCGGAATCCGCATAACAATACGGCCGCTCTCTACGCCCATTTCCGTCATGTGACGCCACGCCCCTGTGACCGCACCGGTTATATTACCATCTGTCTGGTGGAAGGCGGATGGTTCTGGATGATCCCGCTTCCTGACGGCATCACCAGCATCGGCTTTGTCGGCACACAGGAGGCTTTCAAGCAACGCAAAAGCTCACTGGAAGATTTTCTCGACGCCCGCATCGCCGCCAGCCCGAGTGTCAGCAGCCGCATGATGCAGGCTGAACGGATCTCCAAAGTCACCGCCACCGGCAATTACTCCTATTCCTGCGATCGGCTGTCAGGGCCGGGATGGATGATGATCGGCGATGCCTTCGCCTTTCTGGATCCGGTTTTTTCCTCTGGCGTGCTGCTGGCCATGACCAGCGGTGAAATGGGGGCAGACGTCGCCGATCTCTGGCTGGACAATCCTGCGGCCGCTCGGAAAAAACTGAAAACAGTCGAAGCCAAAATCCGTCACGCGATCGGCACGCTGTCCTGGCTGGTCTATCGCATCAACAAACCGGTGCTGCGTGACATGTTCATGTCCCCCAGCAATCGTTTCCGCATGCGGGATGGTCTGGTGTCGCTGCTGGCCGGGAATGTCCATGGCACATTGCCGCGCGGCCCGGTCCGGGCGTTCAAGGGCGCGTATTATTTCCTGACCGCTTTGGGAAAAATCGGTATCAGACTGACGCCAGACGGCGATCTGAAGCGCGGACCCCGTATTGGCTGATCGCCAGCCAGATACGGGGAAGCCCACTTCCGAGTCTCGATCAAACTCCGACCATCACATCCGAAGCCTTGATAACGGCCGTCGCTGTGTCGCCGATTTTCAGACCCAGCTCCTCGGAAGCTTCATTCGTGATCGAGGCTGTCAGAACTACGCCGTCAGCAATTTCGATCTTCACATGCGTGGTCGTGGCACCTGGCCTGACCTCGACAATGCGACCCTGAATCTGATTACGGGCGGATAATCTCATGGTGGCTGTCTCCTGTAACGGTTAAGGCCCGGCTATGGAGGCTTCCTCATCCAGAACGTCAAGCATGGTTCGGAGATATGTCAGCCCTGACGCGGCCGACCGCATGCTTTCGAAAAGCACGGACTTTCGGCGCGATGACCGCCTGACAATAGGCCGCCTCCGGATGACGGGCGAAATAATCCACGTGCTCCGGTTCGGCTGGATAGAAAACCCGTAAAGGCTCGATCGTCGTTGATAATGGGGCAGGCCAGATTTGCGCAGCCTCGACCTCTGCCAGCACCCCACGCGCTGCATTCTCCTGCTCTGTCGAGGCCGGCATGATGACGGAGCGATACTGCGTCCCTACATCCGCGCCCTGCCGGTTGGGCGTGGTCGGATCGTGAATAGTCAGAAAAATTCTCAGCAGATCGACATAGGAGAGAATAGCCGGATCAAACGTAACCTCGACCACTTCGGCATGGAACGTCGTACCGGTGCATACCTCCTTGTAAGTGGGATTGGCCGTATGTCCCCCCGCATAGCCGGGACGGATCGAGGTAACCCCGCTCAACTCCCTCAGCACCGCTTCCACGCACCAGAAGCAGCCGCCCCCTATGACCGCCGTTTCCATCCACACTCTCCTGCCGATTTGTCTTGCTGCAATGTCGGCACGGCAGGCCCCGGATAAAAGAGGCCGACGAGTCAGATGGGGATGTCATCATGACATTCAGGCAGCCAGCGTTCGGGATGTGGCCCGGAATGTATGGGCGGGATGGGTTTCACCCAACCGGTCGCCGTGACCAAACAGCTTGTTGCGCAGGCTGCCTTCGGCATAGGCGGTCTTATAGACACCACGCCGCTGGAGTTCAGGGATCACCAGAGCGACAAAATCCTCGAACGTTTCGGGTGTGACAGCGTAGGCGAGGTTGAAGCCGTCAATGCCGGTCTCCTCGATCCAGGACTGCAATTCGTCCGCTACACGCTCAGGCGAACCGATGACGATCGGACCTGTCCCGCCAATCGCCGCGAATTCGGCAATTTCCCTGATCGTCCAGACTTTCCCAGGATCGGCGACGGTGAATGCATCCACAGCCGAGTGAATCGCGTCATTCCGGATCTGTTTCAGCTCGTCATCCAGCCCGTATTGGGAAAAATCGATCCCGGTCCAGCCCGACATCAATGTCAGGGCTCCCCGGTGACTGACATAACGCCGGTACTCGTCAAATTTCGCCTGCGCTTCCTCATCGGAGCGACCAACGATCACGGTCATGAGGGTAAAAATCAGAATATCCGATGGATCGCGGCCCTGCTCGCCAGCCTGCTTGCGAATATCGGCAACACTGGGCGCAACCACCTGCTTCGACGGTCCCGCAATAAAAACACATTCCGCATGTCGCGCTGCAAAGGCCCGGCCTTTGCGAGAGGCGCCCGCCTGATAAAGCACGGGCGTACGCTGCGTCGACGGTTCACACAGATGCATTGCATCCACACGGAAATATGCGCCGTCATGATGCACTTTCCTCACCTTGTCCGGCTGGGTGAACACCCCGCTGACAGGATCGCGCAGAACGGCATCGTCATCCCAGCTTCCTTCCCACAGCTTGTAGGTCAGTTGCATGTATTCTTCGGCAATATCGTATCGCGTGTCGTGCTCCGGCTGCTTCGCCAGCCCGGAGCCTTTCGCCGCACTGTTCAGATAGCCGGTGACGATGTTCCAGCCGATCCTTCCCTCCGTCAGGTGATCGAGCGTCGACATACGCCGCGCAAACGGAAAAGGCGGTTCATAGGAAAGAGTGCAGGTCAGACCAAACCCCAGATGCCGGGTGACCGCCGCCATAGCGGGAATAAGCATCGCCGGATCGTTGACGGGAATCTGTGCCGCATCGATCAGCGCAGCATGCGCGTTGCCGCCATAGACGTCATACACACCCAGCACATCGGCCAGAAACAGGCCATCGAACAATCCCCGCTCCAGCGTTTGGGCCAGATCGGTCCAGTACCCAAGCGTGTTATACGTGCCCGACCGATCACGCGGATGCCGCCAGAGGCCGGAGGATTGATGCCCGACACAATTCATGTCGAACGCGTTCAGACGGATTTGCTTCGCCATTATCCGGCCCTGCCTAAATAACGATTTCTTAACGTTATATCAAGAATTTATGTAAAATTGTCAAGATTAATAAATTAAACGATTTTAAATCGTATTAATTTTCTCTTCAGAGCAGGGAAGGGCCGACTGCGCGGAGTCCATAACAAAACTGCCGTCCCATGATCTGGAACGGCAGCCTGACTGGAAGAAAAATCGATGTCAGCGAAGGGCCAGAAGCGGCTCTGTCGAGGACGGGAGAGGGGGTAAGGCCACCCCTGCTTCACCCGGCGTGGTCCAGCGTATCTGACCGGGCGTATGGCAGGACGGACAGGCAGCCACCCAATGCGGCGTAGCATGACCGCAATGCAGGCAGCGCCATCCCGGATCAGAACTGGCCTCCGAGGCGCGACGCAGCGCAGCCTGCATGGCGGCACCGGGGCCACGCTCCTTTTCCTCGATATCAGCCAGCAGCAGCCAGACCCGTTTCTGGTCGATCAGGCGACTGGCCTGTTCGGCATGGCTGCGGGCTTCGCCGGTCAGCCCGGCAGCCAGATTTTCCCGTGCCAGCAACAGATGCGACTCTGGATGGCCGGGATTGCCAGCCACCAGCCGCTTGACCATGCGCACCCTTGTCAGTGGGTCCGTCACACCGGACAGGGCCACCATCGCCAGATCGGGTTGTGGATGGGCAGCCCATGCCTTGACCAGCACGGCATCGGAACGTCTCTGCCGACCTGCTGCACGCAGCGCAGTCGCATAGGCAATGGCCGCAGGGGTCAGGCTGGGGTCCAGACGAAATGCCTGCCGGGCCGTCCGCAGCTTTTCGACCTGATCCGTCTCTGCCTGCGCCGCTGCCGTGGCAAAGGCCGCACGTTGCTGATCGTTTTCCGCCAGAGACAGCGCATCCATCCAGTGACCGCCACGGATCGCCAGATTGACACGCTCTGTCCGCAGCCATGCGGCGCCGGGATGGGCCAGCTCCGCCTTGCGCGCCAGTTCGGCGGCACCGGCCCAGTCTTCGCGTGTGATTGCCTCCCTCAGCAGGCCTCGATAGCCAAGGAAAGAGGCATCTTCAGTCCGGGTCAGTGCATGGAAAGCCTGCGTGGCCTCACTCTCCCGGCCGGAAAGACGGGCCGCCTCGGCCACCAGCAGCAGAGTCTGGGCAGTATCGCCGAGGCAGGCGCGGGCCTTGCCTGCCTCCCGCCATGCTCCACCCGCATCACCCGCAGCCAATGAGACCAATGCACGGGAAACAGCATAATCACCGGCCTGCCGCTTCCGCGCCTGCCGCCAGCGGCGGATGGTGCGGGGCAGGCCCAGTATCGCACCAACGGCACGCAGCAGCAGATGCACGGCCAGAACCAGAATGACGACCGCAACAATGGCCGCTGGCACCGACATGTCTATGGTCAGATCATCCCCGACCGTCATGCCGACATGGCCGGGCAGTCCGGCGATATACCACGCGGCGGCAACAACCACCGCCGCAGGGAGAACAATTTTGATGATCCGGCGCATCAGGCGTGTGCCGCCATATCGGACAGCGCAGCCTGCGCATCCAGCAGAGCCTGCGCCTGTGCTTTCCAGCCACTGACAGCCTGCGCCGCAGGCCCCGTCAGCGCATCCAGCGTCCTGACGGCCCCGGCCAGATCACCCGCATCCAATGCTTTTCTGGCCCGGGCAATGACCCCTGCCGCAGGATCACCCACCAGAACCTGATCCCCCCGCCGGACGGTTACCAGAGTTTCGGCTTTTTGTTTCACGGTTTCCCAAAAGGAAGCATGGCTCACGTCCGGGCGGGATGCTTCCAGAGCATGCTGTGCGACAGTCTCGAAAGACAATGTCAGCGCCGCCACGGTGGGAGGGGCCTCCTGCGCAAAGCGGGTCAGGGCAGGCGGTGCATCCGGGATATCACCCAGCTTCTCACCCCGGCTGAGAGCGGATGAGGCAGCCTGCAGACGCGCCAGCCTGCCCGCCCGATCAGCCAGCGCTGTCACCTTTCCGGCTTCTCCGGCGATTTCGTTCAGGCGTTCACGTGCCTGTTGCAGCGCCTGAACCGCCCCTTGCTGCTCCGCATCCAGTTTCGTGAGGCGAGATTCCAATCCGTGAAGCGCCGCCTGCATCCGATCGCGTTCGGAATCGAAAAGATCCCTGAATCGTTTCTGTTCTGCCGTAACTTCATCCACCCGCTTCGAGAGTGCCTCGACCAACCCGACTGTCTTCTCGTCCTGGACAGCAGGACGATTCTGCAGAGTGTCGAGACGACCCGTATGAACGCGCACAGCATTGGCAAGTGACTGAATCTGCCGGTGAAGGGTGGTTTCCAGATCCTCAAGCTGATCCTGCATTTTCTTGATGGCAGGCCGATCGGGATTTTGATGGCGGGTTTCGTTTTCCTCCAACGCCTCCAACCGTGCCTGCAGCACGGGATCGGTCGGCTGCGACTGTGTGCTCAGATACAGCGAGACCCCGCCAAGAGCCAACGCACCCACCGCCAACACCAGCACGACATGCGGAAGAATGCTTTGCCGGGCATTCTTCTCCGACGCCCGTGTGGAAGAAGAAGAAGGAGATGCGGAAGACTGTTCCTTCACCCCGGTCACCTTATCCGCATGGCCATCGATCTGCGGCCCGGTCTTGTCTGGTTCACTCATCGCAGGAGGGCCAGAAGATTGTCCTGAGTAGGCTGTGCTGCGACACGTATATCCCTCCAACTTAAAGAAGTAATGGCCTCAGCGGTGGCAGAGGAGATGACACAGGCCACCAGCCTCGACGTCCCGTCAGCCAATCCGGCCCTGTCCAGAAGACGCACGAAGCTCCGTGCTGTTTCCGGTGAAAAGAACAGGACCGCCTTCAGTTCAGGCACCCCCGCAGAGGGGGAAGCCCCTTCCATCAGAATGCGCAGAGCCTGCTCCGCCTGTTCGGGCAGAGCCTGCACCGGGCATGCGCAGTATACGAAACGATGCAGCACGGTGAACCCGATCTGGGTCAATCCCTGATACAAAAATGCCCCCTGGCCTTCGCCGGAGGCAAGCAATAGCGGCTTTCCAGCCGGGTCAAGCCTGGCACGAACGAGCATCAGCAGACGTTCCGCATCTTTTCCGGCACTGGTCACATCCTGATGACCCGCCGCCCGCGCCGCCCTTGCTGTTGCATCCCCCACTGCGAACAGGGGCAGAGGACGCAGCGGATCAAGCGCGGGAATGGCATTGGCGCTGGTGACCAGCACGGCCTGCAAATCAGGCAAAGCCTCTCCGGCCAGAGCATCGGGGCGGATCCGGACTTCCAGCGCCGGTGCCAGCACCGGCGTAAAGCCGAGTTCCTCCAGCCGTCGTGCCGTCGCTGAAGCACCCGGCTCCGGCCGGGTAACCAGGATGGCGGGCCGTTCAGGGCGGGACGGGATCGGAAGGCTCATACCCCGCTCTGCCCTATGCTAATCGAGGAAAATATCGGGCGGGCTGTCGGCACGCAGGCTGCGGCCGAGTTCAGCCCCCAGCGCCTCCGCTTCCGAAACCGCACCCTGCAACGTCCGGCGGAGCAGAAAGCTGCCATCCTCGGCCGCGACCAGACCGGTCAGATGCAGCACACCACCCGATAGAATCCGCGCATGCCCGCCGATCGGCGTGCGGCAGGACCCATCCAGAAGATTGAGCAATGCCCGTTCCGCGGTGGAGACCGCCTTGGCCTCCCGATCCTCGATCCCGGCCAGCAGGTCGCGCAGAGCGTAATCGTCTTCCCGCACCGTGACGCCGACGATACCCTGACAGGCGGCAGGCACCATGATTTCGGTATCCAGCACCACGCTGGCCGCCTGCTCCATATCCAGCCGGCGCAGACCGGCCAGAGCGAGAAGGCTGGCATCGCATTCCCCCCGCGCCAGCTTGGCAAGGCGGGTCTGGACATTGCCACGGATTGTCGCAAAGCGGAGATCAGGGCGGGCATGGGCCAGCTGCGCCTGTCTGCGCACCGATGACGTGCCGACCAGCGCGCCCTGTTGCAACACGCTGAACGGGTCTCCCGGCGGGGGTGGCGTAAAGCCGGGGGGAAGGATAATCGCATCCCGTGCGTCTTCACGCTTGAGGGTGCAGGCCAGCACGATGCCGGGGGGAAGCTGGGTTTCCAGATCCTTCAGGCTGTGAACCGCAAAATCGATCCGCCGGTCAGCCAGCGCTTCGTGAATTTCCTTGGCGAACAGGCCCTTGCCGCCAATTTCGGCCAGACGTCGGTCCTGCACACGGTCGCCGGTGGTGTTAATCTGGTGTTCCTCGAACACCTCCATATCCCGCAGGATCGGGCAGAAGCTGCGCAGCCGGGCGAGAAACGCGCGGGTCTGCACCAGAGCAAGAGGAGAGGCGCGCGTGCCGACCCGTAAAGGCAGGCCATGCATCCCCGCATGGGAGGATGGCGGCGTAGAAGAGGGCGTTGCGGGGCCAGAAGGGTGGCCGGGGGGGTGGGCGGGTTGCATGCATGTGTCCTAAAACCCGCACAGAGGAAAGGAAAGAGTACAGATGACCCCCAATCTGCCGGAAATGCATGAAGCAGCGGATTTTCCGGCTTCCGAAAACCTTTTTCCGGGTCCGGTACTGGGTATCGAGACCTCCTGCGATGAAACCGCCGCTGCCGTGCTGGACGGATCGGGCCGCATTCTGGCCGAAATCGTGTTGAGCCAGTACGATGATCATGCCCGCTTCGGCGGGGTGGTGCCGGAAATCGCCGCCCGTGCCCATCTGGCCTATCTGCCCGGCATGGTGACAGAGGTGATGGACAAGGCCGGACTCCGTTTTCAGGATCTGGCCGCGATTGCCGCGACCTCCGGTCCGGGGCTGATCGGTGGGCTGCTGGTGGGGGCAGGGTTGGGCAAAGGTCTGGCTCTGGCGGCAAAACGACCGTTTATCGCCATCAATCACCTGGAGGCCCATGCTCTGGCCGCTCTGCTGCCGGCATTGGGCGGAGTTGCGGAAACAACCGCCGGCGAGCATTTCCCTTTCCTGCTGATGCTGCTGTCCGGCGGCCACTGCCAGTGCATTCTGGTCGAGGGGATCGGACGTTACCGGCGGCTCGGCGGCACGATCGACGATGCGGTGGGGGAGGCCTTCGACAAGGTCGGCAAGCTGCTGGGGCTGGGCTGGCCCGGCGGCCCGGCGCTGGAGCGGCTGGCCCTGCAGGGCAATCCACGCGCCCTTGCCTTTCCCCGCCCGATGAAGGGCCGGGCGGGTTGCGATTTCAGTTTTTCCGGGCTGAAAACAGCGGTGGCCCAGTATGTCGCCCGGTTTCCGGATGGGCCGCTGCCCTTATCCGATGCCGCCGACATAGCCGCCAGTTTTCAGGCCGCCGTGGCCGATGTCATGGCTGATCGCGCCACCGCCGCCCTTGCTATGGCCGATGAGATCGCGCCCGCAAAAATGCTCGTCGTCTCCGGCGGGGTCGCAGCCAATGCAGCAATCCGGACAGCACTTTCCACCGCCGCCGAGCAGCGTGGCATCATCATGCTCGCCCCTCCACCCCGGCTGTGCACCGATAATGCCGTGATGGTGGCCTGGGCCGGGCTGCACCGGCTGAAACATGGCGCGGTCTCCGGTCTGGATCATGCCCCCCTGCCACGCTGGCCGCTGGAGGCTCCTGATATGGCGTTGCCGGAATTGATCACGCCATGAATTATCGCCACGCTTTCCACGCCGGAAACTTCGCCGATTGCCATAAGCACGCCCTGATGGTCGCATTGCTGACCGCCCTGCGGCAGAAAGAGGCTCCTTTCTTCGTGCTCGATACCCATGCGGGCAGCGGCGAGACCCTGCTGACGGACGGACCAGCCGCCCGTACCGGTGAATGGAGGGAGGGAATCGGTCTGCTGCTGGATGATCCGGCTCCGGCGCTGGCATCCTATCTGGCGCTGGTCAAATCACTGGGCATGGAGCGGAGCCTCTATCCAGGTTCTCCCCTGATTGCCCGCGCCATGCTGCGTCCTCAGGACCGTATGGCCGTGTGTGAACTTCATCCCGAAGATGGCGCCAGCCTTGCCGAGCGGTTCAGGGGAGATCCCTATTGCGCCATCCATCGCCGCGACGGGTGGAAAGCGCTGGAAACCATGCTGCCTCCGAAAACCGCTTCCTCCGGCGGTGTCCTGCCCAGGCGCGGCCTGACCCTGATCGACCCACCTTTCGAACAGCCGGATGAACATCACCGCCTGGCCGATGCCATGCTGACGGCACAACGGCGTTTTCCCACCGGCATGGTCGCGGGGTGGTATCCGATCAAGGGCGGTGCTCCGGCCCGGCTGCTGCGGCATCAGCTTCAGGATGCCGGGCTGAAACGGGTGCTGATCGCCGAATTATTCCTTCACCCGCCCACGGATACGACACGTCTTAACGGAAGTGGCATGGCCATTCTCAACCCGCCCTGGCAATTTGGCGATGACGCTCGCGCGATCATGCAGGCCCTGAAAACCGGGCTCAAGGCGTGTGAGATCCGCGTGGATGAATTCGGAACCGATGGTCCGGCCTCTGCCCCGGCGGTCATGGAACATAAAACGCAATGACAGATACCGGTTTGAACGACGTTCTGGTTGTCGGTGCCGGTGCATGGGGCACCGCCCTGGCCATTCAGGCGGCGAGGGCCGGGCGGCGCGTGCGGCTGTGGGCACGCAGCGAGGAAACAGCCGCCCGTTTGCAGGATAGCCGCCACAATCCCCGTCTGCCCGGTATCGTGATCCACGACGCGGTGACAGTCACCCATCGGTTGGAGCAAGCTGCCTTCGCCCTGCTGGCTGTACCGATGCAGCATATGCGGGCGGTCGCACAAAACCTGCCGCCCATGCGGCTGGTCACCTGCTGCAAGGGCGTGGAGAGTAAGACTGGACTGTTTCCGCTGGAAATTCTGGCAACCCTGTTTCCTGCTCTGCCTCATGCCGTGCTCAGTGGCCCGAATTTCGCGCATGAAGTCGCTGCCGGACTGCCGGCCGCTTCCGTCATCGCCAGCACCGATGCCGGATTGAGAAGCGATATTATCCATGCTCTCGGCAGTGCCGGATTCCGGCTGTATGGCAATGCCGATCCTGTCGGTGCGCAAGTCGGTGGCGCGGCCAAAAACGTCATCGCCATCGCCGCAGGGGCCACAATCGGTGCTGGGCTGGGGGAAAATGCCCGTGCCGCACTGGTGACCCGCGGCATCGCCGAATTGTCGCGTCTGGCTGTTACACTGGGGGGGCAGGCCGCAACAGTGGCCGGTTTATCAGGGCTGGGCGATCTGCTGCTGACCTGCACCGGAAAGGCCAGCCGCAATTTCCGTCTCGGCTTCGCGCTCGGGCAGGGGATGGCGCTGGATCAGGCGCTGGCCGCCAGTGAAGGGGTGGTGGAAGGCGTCATGACCGCCCCCGCCCTGCTGCACCGGGCCGGCCCAAATGCCGACCTCCCGGTCATTTCCGCTGTTGCCGCGATGGTCTCAGGCCAGGCCGATTTTCAGAAGGCCATGAGTGCATTGCTGTCCCGCCCGGTCAGGGACGAATAAGGCCCTGTGCTTCATTTGACAGGTGGCACCAGCACCTTGGCCGGGTAACGGCACCACTCCGCCCCCACACATCGCCAGCATTCCGGACGGCGCGCCTTGCAGACATAGCGTCCATGCAGGATCAGCCAGTGATGCGCCAGGCCCAGCCTGTCCGCCGGAATACGGGCCACCAACGCATCCTCGACCATGCGCGTGGTCTTGCCGGGCGCAATGCCGGTACGGTTCCCCAGACGGAACACATGCGTATCCACCGCCATGGTCGGCTGACCGAACGCCACGCTCAGCACGACATTCGCGGTCTTGCGGCCAACACCCGGCAGGGATTCCAGAGCTTCCCGATCAGCAGGAACCTCCCCGCCGAAACGATCCAGCAATTGCTGTGACAAGGCCGCGACATTCCGCGCCTTGGCCTGCCATAGTCCGATGGAGCGGATATGACGGGCTATCCCTTCCTCCCCCAGCGCCGCCATCGAAGCGGGATCGGGGGCCTGTTCGAACAGGCTCCGTGTGGCCTTGTTCACAGCGGCATCCGTGGTCTGGGCTGACAACACAACCGCAACCAGCAACGTGAAATTGGACGTGTAGATCAGCTCACTTTTCGGATCCGGATTGGCTTTGGCAAGAGCATCCAGAAAACCGAGCACCTGTGCCCTGGTCATACGCGGACTGGCAGAAACAGGATCGGCAGCAGAAAAAGAAGAAGAGGAGGACATGGAGAGGAGAGACACCACGCCTGACCCGATTATGGCAAGAGGCAGGCAAATCCAGTGGCGTTTCAGGATGAAAGCAGGGATGATGCACGCCTTATGTGGCGATTGACGGAAACAAAGTCTGACGGGCTTCCGGTCACGGAAGCCATCATTATCCCGCATCGCAGCCTGTCCCGCCGCGGGCTGGCGCTGGTGTGTGGAGGGCTGTGCCTGTTATCCGGGCTGGGTGTCCTGTTTTCCCTGATGATTCATGCCTGGCCCGTGGCGGGTTTTGCCGGGCTGGAAGCCCCGCTGGCGATCGCTGCTCTGCTATGGAATGCCAGAGCGGTCCGCCAAACCGAGATCGTGATCCTGAATGGAACTGATCCCGGCATCGCCCATATCGACGCACGGGGACGACGCCGCCATATGAAAATACGACCGGGCTGGCTGCGTTTGCGGCTGGAGGAACGTCCGGGACGCGTGCCGCAACTGATCCTGTCATCCCGGGATGGTGAATTCGAGCTGGCACGTTCACTGGGAGAGGATGAAAAACGCGCCCTGGCGGAAACCCTTCAGGACGCGTTGTACAGGGTTCAGAATCCGGTTTTTGATAATCCCCAGCTTGCTGCTGCGGATTAACCGGTAAACATACTGCGGAAAGCCCAGAACAGGCCGCCTGCCAGCAGGATTGAGGCAGGCAGGGTCAACACCCAGGCCATGAGCAGATTGCGCACTGTTTTCGCCTGCAGACCGGATCCGTTTGCTGCCATCGTACCCGCCACACCGGATGTCAGCACATGGGTGGTGCTGACCGGCAGATGATATATATCGGCTGCCTGAATCAGGCCCATCGCTACGCTTTCAGCAACTGCACCCTGCGCATAGGTCAGATGCTCCTTGCCGATACGCTCCCCGACCGTCACCACAATGCGACGCCAGCCGACCATAGTGCCAAGCCCCAGCGCAAGAGCAACACAGACCTTGACCCACAAGGGAATGAACTGGGTGGCGTTGTTCGCCTGCGCCGTGAAAGTTTCGAAAATCGATTTCTGCTGCGGCGTCAGAGTAGCGGTTTTTTCCACGAACGGCAGGGCATGGCTGATCAGATAGAAATCATTGCGAATATTGCCGGCCTGATCATGCGGCACATCGCGCAGTGCTCCCCGGCTTTCCAGCTTTGCATTCACATCTTTGATCAAGGTATCCAGCGCCGATGCCGTATCGGGCAGGGCTTTCTTTTTCTGTATCGCAGCCGTCACCCTGCTCCGGGCCGCATCCAATGATACGGCAGGAGCATGTCGGGCAGCAGACAGATCATCAAGTATCTGCACTGTCTGCAGGGACGCATGATGCAGCGCGATCAGTTTCTGACCATCAACGGTATGATTCAGGGCATAAGCCGTGGGAACCGTGCCGATCAGGATCAGCATGATAAGGCCCATGCCTTTCTGGCCATCATTGGAACCATGGCTGAAGCTGACGCCGGTGCAGGTCAGAACCAGCAGAGCACGGATCGGCCAGGGTGGCGGCTGTTTTCCTTCCGGTGCCTTGTACAGGGCCGGAATTTTCACCAGTCTGCGCAGCAACAACATTCCCAGGCCAGCCAGCAGAAATCCGACAATGGGGCTGAACAACAGGGAACGCAACACATTCACCGCCTGTGCCCAGTCCACGCCGCTGGTGCCATTCGGACCGGCCATCAGCTGATTCATCAGACCGACCCCGATAATGGAGCCAATCAGAGTATGAGAGGAAGAATTGGGAATACCCACATACCAGGTGGCCAGATTCCACAAAATCGCTGCCACCAGCAGGGCAAATACCATCGCAAATCCGGCATCGCTGCCAACCTGCAGAATCAGCTCCACCGGCAGCAGGGAGACCACTGTAAAGGCGACACCCCCCGAGGAAGCCAGAACACCCAGGAAATTCCATACGCCTGACCAGATCACAGCAAAATGGGCAGGCAGCGAATTGGTATAGATAACTGTCGCCACAGCATTGGCGGTATCGTGAAAACCGTTGACGAATTCAAAGCCCAGCGCAATCGCCAGAGCAATGCCGAGCAGAACAAAGGGCAGAGCCGTCGGATAACTGACACCCTCCAGATCATTCGACAGATGAAAAGCGGCATACACGACACCAATAACCAGCAATAAGCTGACAATGATCCCGGTCAGCTGACCGGCTTTGCCATTTGTATTCGCTAAAACCGGGGTTCCCATGCCCAAATCGCTTAGGGCCGTCTTCCACCCAGACATGATCCACCTCTTCGATCAACAAACGGGACCGAGAAAGCATATCGATGCTGAGTAGTATAAAGACTTTTCAGTGAAACATGCTCATCAGGAAACCAGCAAAACCACCCTTGGCAGCGCTGCCGGTTTCCGGATTTTTTCCTTGTCTGCTACCAACGCAACTGCACGCTGGCGAACACCGTGCGCCGCATTCCATAGAAACAGGACGTCATGCCACCACAAGACGCCACGTAGGTACGATCGAAGAGATTGCTGGCATTGATCGCGAAGCGCCACCGCATATCCTGACCGAAATCGTAATGCACGACGGCATCGAAGAGCGTTACACTCGGAACACGAAACACATTGGCGTTCCCCGCCGGATTGCTGCCGACATAACGCACCCCGCCGCCAAAGCCGAGCCCAGCCAAGGCCGCAACCGAACCGTCCTTCTGAAAGCTGTAATCCATCCATAGGGACGCCGTATTGCGTGGCACGCCTGTCGGTTCATTTCCCTGAGTCCCGTCATTGGCCTTGGTAATTACGGGATCGAGGTAAGTATAGCTGCCGGTCAAATTCAGGCCCGACGCCAGACTGGCATTGGCTTCGACCTCAAATCCGCGTACCCGAATTTCTCCGGTCTGAATCGTATTCGCCGCGTTATTGGGATCCGGGGTCTGCACGTTGCTCTGCGTGATATCGAAAGCGGATGCAGTGATGAAGCTGGTGTGATTCTGTGGTTGGTATTTCAAACCGATCTCGGTTTGCTTGCCCCGACTCGGCTTGAAGGGATCGCCATACAGATTCGTGCCAAGAATCGGCTGAAACGATGTCGCATGGCTGACGAACGGCATCAGTCCGAACGGTGTCAAATAGCCGAGACCAACACGATAGGTGAATGCCCCATCCGGTTGCGACTGGGATTGCGAGGCTCTGGTAGTATCACTTTGCAGCCAGTCATGGCGAAGCGCGGCCGTGAACAGCAGACGATTCCAAAGCTTCATCTGATCCTGCAAATAGATACCTGTCTGACTCGTATCCTGGTTGGTAACGGTTCCCGCGCCGAGCGGCGGCTGAATTGTGTAGACGGGCGCGAAAAGATTGATGGGCGTGCCCATCGCACTCGCAAAATACTGGCTGTAATTCAGCAAGCTGTAATCGACGCCCGCCAGTACCGTATGCGCGACGAAACCGGTACCGAATTTTGCCTGCGCCTGGTTGTCAAGCGTGAACAGATCCGTTGCCGTATTCTGGGTAAAGGCCAGGCGATTCAGCGTTTTCTGATCCGCCTGCAATCCCAGCCCATAAGCCTGGGACCACGTCAGATCGGTATGCGTGTAGCGAAGATTCTGCCTGACGGTCCAGACATCGTTGAAACGATGCTCGGCAGCGTAACCGCCGGAATAGACAATGCGATCGTATTTATCGAAACCCGGCGATCCGCTGAAAAGAGTCGATGAAATCTTGCCATACGGATTGGGCAATACCGTTCCAGAAGCCGGCAGGAATTGTGTGCCGGCCGTATGGTCGCGCTGATAATGGGTCAGCAGCGTCACCGTTGTGTCGGCATCCGGATGCCATGTCAAAGTGGGTGCGACAAAAACACGATCATTGCGCACTTCATCGACCTGCGTTCCGGCATCACGCACCAGTGCTGTGATACGATAGGACCATTTTCCGTCCGTGCCAGGCACATTGTCGCTCATATCGGCCTGACCCTGAATGCGGCCAAAACTGCCCCCCAGCAATTTCAGCTCATGCAGGGGGGTGGAGGTCGGCCTTTTGCTGACCAGATTGACCAGCCCTCCAGGAGGCGTCTGGCCATACAGCACCGAGGCCGGTCCCTTCAGAACATCGATGCGTTCGAGCCCATACGGTTCGTAAACACCGGAAGGAAAGCGCATCCCGTTCAGATAGATGCCACCGGTATTGGCATCAAAGCCACGAATGCGGATCCAATCCAGCCGCGGATCGTTACCATAGGCTTCAGCCTGCATGCCGGATGTATAGCGTAGCGCCTCGCTGACCGATTGAGCGGCACGGGCGCTGATGCTGTCCGCTGTCACGACCGAGACGGATTGCAGCGTTTCCAGCAGCGGCGTATCGGTTTTGGTTGCGGTTTCGGTGCTTTCCGCCACATAGCCGCGCACCGGCGCGGTGGCGGACGGAACGGCTTCCCCGCTGACATTCAGAACAGGGAGGCTGCCGGCCGTATCGGTGTTCGAAGACGGTTGTGCAGGCGCAGCCGCATTGGCGGCGATGCTGCCAAGCATAGGCAATACCAGGCATGTCAAGGCTGAACCGGTGGTCAGCCAGGAACGGCACGTCAAAAACTGTTTCGGCACGATAATAAAGATCTCCCGGCAGGCAAACGATACGCCAAGCAAGGAGGCCTAACTATTGAATATGATAATGAGTCGCAATTACATTTGATGGGTGTTTCTTTAAAAACCCTGCGATATGACCATTTCGCAACAGTCCATATCGGCGAAGCGTTTCAAAATGGTTTGACGATGACCATCGTGACAATGATCAGCATCAGCAGCGTGGGAACCTCATTGGCAATCCGGTAGAAGCGGGCTGGTTTTTCATTCCTGTCTTGCAGAAAATTCCGCCGCCATTTCGAGACCGCACCATGGAAACCGCTCATCAACAGCACACAGAGCAGTTTCAGGTGCCACCAGCCTTGCGCCCAATCGATCACCCCTGGAGTCAAAACCAGCAGAATACCGAAAAACCAGGTGGAGATCATGGCCGGATTGATGATCTGCTTCAGCAGACGACGTTCCATCACCTTGAAACGCTCGCTCTCCTCTGATCCGCGTTTCAAGGCGCAATGATAGACGTACAGCCTCGGCAGGTAGAACAAGCCCGCCATCCAGGCAATCATGCTGGCCACATGCGCCGCCTTGATCCAGGGATAGAGCGGCGTCAGGAACGACACGGTCATGCCGCCTCACCCTGGCCGATCCGCATTCTCGGGCGTAGCAAACCCGGCAGTTCCGCCAGATCGTTGAATGGAATGGCCCCTTCCGCCCTCAGTCTGGCGCCGTCATCATGCGGGGCGAAACCCAGAACCTCCATACCCGCTGCGCGAGCCCCCCTTATGCCAGGAATACTATCCTCCACCACGATGCATGCCTCAGGGGGAATGCCGGCATCCGCCGCCGCGGCCAGAAATACATCCGGGGCGGGTTTCGGTTTGAGCGAACCTCCCGGCCCCCCGCTGAATGTCCGGCCTTCCGTCAGATAGCTAAGGCCGGTCCGTGCGAATTTGACAGCCATTTCCGCCTGGGAACTGTTGGAAGCAACCCGCCATTCCAGACCCAGCGCCGCCATCCCCTCCAGAACCTCTTTTGCCCCCGGCACAGTGACGGATTCGGTTTCCAGCGCTTTCAGCAACGCGCTTGCCAATGCTGGACGCCAGCCGGGCGACACAGGACGACCCAGCATTTTTTCGATCAAAGGCACCATATCAATCAACGACATGCCAAGAAAAATACGGTGTGCCTCATCAGGCGTCATCGGCAACCCTTCTTCGGTCAGGCTGGCTGCCACGACACGGGAAGCAATGGTTTCGCTGTCGATCAGCACGCCATCACAATCGAAGATCACCAGACGCAAGGGCACCGCTCTCATGGAGTATCTCCCTGTTCACCGTGGGGGCAATCGCGATGAACACGCGGGCAGACACGGCCCCCGGCAAAACTGCACAGGCCGGGTCCATGCTCTCTCACACGCCTTACCAGCCCGGCCAGAGAATCGATAAATCCCGGATCGGAATTCTGGGTAGGCACCCGGAAATAGCCCTTGATGTTTTTTCTGTGCGCCAATTCTGCATACTCAACATCGAGTTCAACCAGCGTTTCCGAATGCTCGCTGACAAAGGCAATAGGCACCACCAGCACTGCAACCCCATCCTCAACCGCCCGATCGATCGCTTCTTCCGTCGAGGGGCCCAGCCAGACCTGCGGCGTGGCGCGGGACTGATAGCAGATCTGATGATCAAGGCCGGGCATGTTCATAGCCCTCAGAACGGCTGCCGTGCTCCGCTCCACCTGAAACTGGTAAGGATCGCCTTTCTTGACGATGACCTCCGGCAGACCATGCGCCGAGAATAACAGTCGCAGAGGGACGTCATCCGGCAGGGTGTTGCGGGCCTCATCATACGCTTTCCGCACCAGGGCCGCCGTTGCCGAAGCAAAATCACGATCGCTGTGATAGCAGCAGAGGGAAAAAGTCTGTTTTGCCAATCCTGCCGCTGCGGCGGCTTCCCGCCAGTCTGTCAGCGAACTGCCCGTCGTCGTGGTGGAATATTGCGGATAGAGCGGCAGCAGGATGATTTCGTCCGGATCCCAGTCTTTCACTTCCCGCACCGTTTCACGAGCAAACGGGTGCCAGTATCGCATGGCAATGAAACAGCGGGCCTCGCATTCCGGCAAAGCCTGTTCCAGCGTGTGTGCCTGTTCCTGTGTCAGCTCCAGCAGCGGAGATTTGCCGCCCAACAGCGCATAATTCTCGCTGGCCGGTTTGACACGCGCTTTCGCGATCATTCTCGCCAGAATTGGACGGACAAAAAACGGGACCCTCAGAATAGCGGGATCCCTGAATAAATTCAGCAGAAAGGGCCGGATGGCGGCTGGGCTGTCCGGGCCGCCAAGGTTGAACAGCACCACCGCAAGCTTACGCCGCTTGCCCGACCCAGCAGGCGGAAGAGAGTCATTGGGCAGGGAGGAAGGGGTACAGGAAACATTGCTGATCATTGGCATGGCTTCGCAAGTGTTGTCCCGTACCCGACCGGTAAGTCAATCAGCCAAGTTGACCGGAGTGAAAATCAGGCCGCATTGCGCCAACGCGGACGATGACGGCGCGCCTGCGGCTGCTTGCGGGGTTCTTCAGCCGGAAGATCGCTTTCGACACCGCCGGCGACCGACATTTTCACACGGGTAAGCTTTTCGATAGCCTTCAGGAACGGACGCTCGCTGGAATCACAGAAGGAAATCGCAATGCCTGTCTGTCCAGCCCGCGCCGTGCGGCCGATACGATGGACATAGCTTTCCGGCTCGTTCGGCAGTTCGAAATTGACCACATGTGACACCCCGGCAACGTCGATACCACGGGCGGCGATATCGGTGGCCACCAGAACCCGTGCATCTCCGCTACGGAAACGCTCCAGAGCGCGCTGACGAGCATTCTGGCTTTTGTTGCCATGAATGGCATCGGCCGGAATACCGGATTCTTCCAGATGCTCAGCGACACGATTGGCGCCATGCTTGGTGCGGGTAAACACGATTACCTTTTCCAACGCCCGATCCGCCAGCAGACGGGTCAACAGCACGCGCTTGCCGGTGCTTTCGATGAAATGCACATGCTGGGCAATCCGGTCGGGAGTCGGCTCCTCCACCGCGATCCGCACGCGCGCAGGATTACGCAGCAGCCCTTCTGCCAGACGTCCGATTTCACCGGGCATGGTGGCAGAGAACAGCAGGGACTGCCGCTTTTCCGGCAGGGAGGCCAGAACCTTGCGGATGTCGCGCATAAAGCCGAGATCAAGCATCCGGTCTGCTTCATCCAGAACAAAATGCGATACCTGATCCAGCAGCAGTTCATTGGTGCTCATCAGATCGCAGATACGACCCGGCGTGCCGATCACGATATCAGCACCGCGTTGCATGCGTTGCACCTGCGGCTTGCGGCCGACGCCACCCAGAATCAGAACGCGGCGAATCGGCAGCTCACCACCCAGCATGCGCAGATTATCGTCAATCTGCACGGCCAGTTCGCGGGTCGGGGCCAGAATCAGGGCGCGGGTCGAAAAAGCCCGCGGACGCTCCCGCTTCTGCATCAGGTGCTGCAATAAAGGCAGGGAGAAAGCTGCCGTCTTGCCGGTTCCGGTCTGGGCGATCCCCAGCAGGTCACGGCCTTCCAGCAAAGGAGGAATGGCACCGGCCTGAATCGGGGTCGGCTTGTGGAAACTGGCCGCCTGAAGCGCCTGAAGAATAGGCTCGGCCAGTCCAAAACTATCAAATGTCACGTCTGTCACAGTCGTCTCCAGCCGGCATATGCATGCCGGATCGGTCACGATCCACGCGCGATGCTGGAACGGGACAGGTCATCTATGGATCGTTCAGGAAACGCCAACCCTTGCAGGACCTTGCCTGCAGGCAGGTCGGCTCGACAGGTCTGACTTATCGCGCGCAGCGAACGATGCGCGCTTCATGCGCCGGAGGAGGGCCTGAAAGCAAGTCTCTTGAGAAAGAGGCTGTTGCCCGGATTCGTCAGGGCTTGGCATCCGGCAGCACCAGCCTGGCGGCCATAGTGGCTAGCTTTACCAGGGGTGAATCGCCGGGCAGGGCGGCAGGCAGGGCGCTGAGCGGAGCCGGAAGCGGGGTGGATGTCACATCCGGCCGGGTTTCCGCAGGTTGAGTCGAATCAGCTGCGGGTTTTTCTGCAGATGGGGTTGAAGCAGCAGGTTTATTATCTGCTTTGCTGTCCGGCAGGGGAACCGTGTAATCAGGCACAATTCGGGCCTGATTGCCGCCAATCACCAGCACCTTACGTCCGATCGCCAGCGGTTTTTGATCTTTCTGGGTAACGGAGACCATATCACCGCTGGTTTTCCGGACGATATATTCCCATGCCTTGGTATCACCCACCACATGGGTTGCAGTGGTTCCGACAATCCCACCGACCAGCGCGCCACCTAGCGCCCCGAAAGCAGATCCGACCCCGCCCGGCGTTTGCGCCCCTGCGATACCGCCAGCCGCAGCCCCGGTCGCGGTACCCATCGACGAATCAATACTGACCCCGATCGGCCTGACACCAACAATCACCCCCTGTTCAACCTTGTTGGCCTGCTGCATCGCGCGGTCAGCGTAGGTATCGGGGGAATAGCTGGGTCCACAGCCCGACAGAAACGGAACAGCAACCGCACAGAACGCAGCGGACAGCACCGAAAGGCAGTGACGAGCTGAAACAGACTGACGAAACACGGCAAACCC